>JALENW010000007.1 GCA_022766365.1 Clostridiales bacterium
TCATCTCTTCCAAAATCCTAATTATCACTATTATTTTCAGACCAGCACTGGTGTGGTGGTCTTATTTTGATACCTAATTTCAACCTGTATAAATTTTTCAATGTTCTACAATTTAGCCTTGACTTTTTATTTGCAGGCTAAAAAAAATAAAGCATAATTGGTTCAATAGAAGAAAATTTTGTTTATAGAATGTTTATCATCAGTTTAAGATTACGAAAAATTATTTTTTTAACAAACATAAAATTGAACTGATTTGTAAATGATTATTAATATAATTGAGTCAAGGAGGTTAGAAAAATGACAAACGATGACAAGAAAATTAATAAGCCCTCGCTTGGCGTATGTGTGAGCATAGTGCTTTTCCTGGTAATATGTTTTGCACTTCAGTTAATTATTGTAGGTGAACCGGATGTACATATGACATTAATTTTTGCATCTGTATTCGCAGTAGTTATGCTAAAATTATTTTGCAAAACAGATTTTAAGCTAATAGAAGAGGGCATTATACACGGCTGCAAAATTGCCACTGTGTCTATGATGATACTTATGTTCATAGGTGTTATGATACCTGCGTGGATTGCGGCCGGTACGATTCCTACTTTAATCTATTACGGATTAAAGATTATTTCTCCATCAATATTCCTGATAGCGGCAACACTTGTATGTGCAATAACAACGCTATGCACCGGCACTTCGTGGGGGACGGCGGCAACTTTTGGTGTAGCACTTATGGGGATAGGAGGGGGTCTGAATATTTCACCGGCTATGACTGCTGCAGCTATTATTTGCGGAGCAATATTCGGTGATAAAATGTCACCGATATCTGATACTGTAAATCTGTCAGCAGGTACATGTGAAGTTAATATTTTTGATCATATGAAGAGTGTGGCAACTGCAACGATTCCCGCATATTTGGTAACTATTGCATTCTTTGGAGTTATGCAGATGAGAGTGACAGCTACCGATATAAATGATGCAAAAGTGAATGAAACATTACATGTGTTGGCAACGAATTTTAATGTATCACCCCTCCATGCAATTATAAGTTTGATACCGATGTTGATAGTACTGATTTTTGCTTTAAGAAAAGTAAATGCCTTGGCAACAATAGTGACTTCGGCGATTATAGCCATGTTCATTGCAATAATACTACAAGGTTACAGTATTGTAGATATGATGAGTTACATGAATTATGGATTTAAAATCAAAACAGCAAGTGAAGATGTGAATATCTTGTTAAACCGGGGAGGCCTTCAGTCAATGATGTGGACAGTGTCAATCGGATATCTGGGTTTGTCCTATGGAGGCATACTGGAGAAGACAGGAGTTTTAAATACTTTACTTTTCAGCATGAAAGCTATTACAAGAAATGCAAGGAATCTTATTCTCACACAGATGGTTACCGGATTTTTGACAATAATGTTATCAGCCAGTCCTTATGTGTCAATTTTAATTCCGGGAAGAATGTTCATTGAAGGATATGAGAGGTTAAAAATTAAAAAAATAGTTGCGTCGCGTACCTGCGAACATTCCGGCATATGTCTCGACCCATTGTTGCCATGGTCTCTTGGTGCAGTATACTTCTCAGGTGTTCTTGGAGTGAAGACACTGGATTACGCACCATATTGTATAATGTTGTGGCTCGTACCTATCATAGCGGCATTCTATGCTATCACAGGAATCTTTGTGTGGAAGGAAAATGAGAATGAGGAGGTTGAAAATGCTTGATAAATTGTTTGTGAACGGACAGATTCATACAATGGTTAATCCTGCCGACGTTTATTCTGTCTTAGGCGTTAAAGACGGGATAATTGAATATGTGGGAAACGATAGTGATAATCTTTGCGCAAGGGAAACTATCGATCTGAACAATAGCATCATGATACCGGGAATGGCAGACTCTCATCTTCATTTTTACGCTTATTGTCAGAATACAACTTATGTAGATTTGGCGCCGGTCAGATCTATTGAAGAAATGATAGAAAAGATGAGGGCCAAGGCGGCTGAAACTGATAAAGGGCAATGGATTAAAGGTGTAAATTTCGATCAGACAAAGTGGAGAGAGAATAGATTTCCGACATTAGAAGAAATGGACAGTATCAGCACCAATCATCCTATAGTAATTAAGAGAACGTGTTTACATTGTGTTGTTGCAAATAGCAAAGGACTTGAAGAAGCAGGCATTGGCAGGTATGCTGAAAGCGAATTGGGAGGAAGGATTGAACTGGATAAAGATGGTTATCCTACCGGAATATTGAGAGAGCAGACTACAAAGTTGTTCGATGATATAATGCCTAATCCTATTGAAAACGAATCAATAAGAGATGAAATTTTTAAAACTGTAATGATGGATATGTCCTCCAAGGGAATAACATGTATTCATACGTATGCTGCTAAAATTTGGCAGTACAACGAAGATATTGAAGTATATAAAAATTTTGAAAGACAGGGTCTACTCCCCTTGAGAGTAACGGTTTGTATAGATGATCTTTTTGAACAGGAAAAAATAACTGAGGAAGAAAGAAAGGATCCATATCGTTTAGCTCAGCTAGGTGCTTTTAAAGTTTTTACCGACGGTTCATTAGGATCGGGATCAGCAGCATTAAAGGAGCCATATAGTAACCGTCCTGAAACAAAAGGATTGTTGATTGCAAGTGAAGATGAACTCATTGAAAAGATTGCAGGAGCATATGTACAGGGTTATCAACCTGCTGTTCATGCAATAGGTGACAGAGCCTTGGATGTTACTATTATAGCGATAGAAGAGGCTGTAAAACGTGCCAAGGAGCAAGGAGAAACGGATGAAGATATTAGAAACAGACCTCCGTTCAGAATTATTCATGCTGAGATTGCCGATGAAAAAGCCATAGATAGAATGAGCAGGCTGCCATTGGTCGTTGATATGCAACCCACTTTTATCTGTACTGATTTACATTGGCTTGATGAAATCATAGGTCCGGACAGGGTTAAAAATGCATATCCGATGAAATCAATGGTAGATAAAGGGCTGATTTTAACCGGAGGTTCTGATTGTCCGGTAGAAACGTATGACCCGATTGTAGGAATATATGCGGCTGTAACAAGAAAGGATCTTAATGGAGTTCCTAAAGATGGATTTTTGCCGGAAGAAAAACTTGATGTATTTGAGGCTCTGAGTATGTACACCAAAAATGTGCACTATGCAACAGGACAGGAAAATGAAATAGGGACTTTAGAAAAAGGAAAGTTTGCAGATCTTGTAGTTTTAGACAGAGATATTTTCAATATACCTGAGGACGAAATTAAAGATGTTAAAGTGGAGCAAACATATTTAGCCGGAGAATGCGTTTATATGATAAAATAATTTCAGGTATAGGGATATTTCTCATTCCTGATTAAAAAGATTGATATAGAAAGGTAATCCAATTGCATTTAATGTAAATTGGTTAATGTGTGTAGGTGCAATGACGGCTGATTTAATTATTTATAACGGTAAATGCCTTGATGTGGTAAATGAAAATGTATGGGAATGGATTGCAATAAAAGGAAGCAGAATACTCGAATTAGGTAATGGTAAGGATTATTATAAGCACGCCGATGCAACCACAGAATTAATTGATGCTCGTGGAAGGAGTGTTTTGCCGGGATTTATTGATAGTCACTTTCATCTCCTGCAGACGGCTATGAATTCAGGATTTTTAAATCTGTCTTCCGTAAGAAATTATAGGGAACTTGCGGAATCGATATCATGTTATGCTGAGAGTAATCCGGAGAAAGAAATATTTTGTTTTAGAATCGATGAAGCGTCATTGGAGGAAGGACGGTTTCCGGATCGAAAGTTTCTTGATCAGATTACAGAGGACAGGGTTGTTTGGATTAACAACATAGACTATCAGGTGAGTATACTCAATACCTATGGAATGCTTTATTACAAAATTCCATACAGGCTTCAGGGTATGGAGTTGGACGAGAACGGCGTTGCAACGGGCATTTTCACCGGTAATGCTAATGCAGCACTTCGCACTAATATTCTTAATAAATATGAAGACCGCAAGCGAATGAACAACGTTATGAAGATAATGCCTGAACTTTTGAAAAACGGGATTACAACTATCAACGCCATGGAAGGCGGATATATGTACAGCAATAAGGATGCGGCCTTTGTTTATGAAAATCAAGATAGCTTTCCGATTGATATAGAGCTGTTTTATCAGAGCCAAGATCTTGATAAGATTGAAGATCTCGGACTAAGGAGAGTGGGTGGAAGTCTTTACATAGACGGAACTATGGGTGCCAGAACTGCAGCTTTATCCTTTGAGTATTGCGATAAACCGGGGGAGATGGGCAGACTTTTGTTTTCGCAAGATGAGATAAACGAATTTGTACTTAAGTGTTACGAAAAAAAATTACAACTTTCTTTATACACTATAGGCGATAGAGCAATAGAGCTGGTTTTAAGGGCACATGAATATGCTATGCAAAAAGCAGGTATCAGAGGGCTAAGGCATAGACTTGAGCACGTGGAACTTGCAAATAAAAACCAAATTTCCAGAGCTGAAAAAATGGGGATTATTTTTTCCATGAATCCTACATATGAACTGTACTGGGGAGGATGCGGTAAAATGTACGAGGATAGGCTCGGAGAAAAATACATAACGACGAATAAATTTAGAGAAATTCTGGATTCCGGTGTCAGGATATGTGCCGGTTCAGATAGCGATGTCTGTGAAATGAACCCGTTCCTTGGAGTACATGCAGTGGTGAATCATCCGGTGGAAAATAATAGGGGGACATTAATTGAAGCAATTAGAATGTACACCGGTGATGCCGCCTACGCCATTTTTCAGGAAGAGGAGAAAGGGAATCTTCGTGTTGGTATGAAGGCTGATGTGATTATTTTGAACACAGATCTAACGAAGGTATCAAAAGAGGCAATAAGGAATATAAAAGTAGATATGACAATTAAAGACGGAGCTGTCGCCTTTGATAGAAAAGGAAGTGGAGAGGTAAAATAGTGATAGAATTAAGATACCTGGGATTGACAAGGATAATCAGGAATGGAGAGGATATCACACATGAATTTGGAGGAAAGACACTTGCCTTACTGAGACTTTTGTTGGTTGATGAGACAGGGTATGTTACACGTGAGAAAATGATTTCTTATCTTTGGCCGGAAAGTACCGAAGATGCCGGAAGATATAACCTTCGCTACAACCTTTGGTTAATCAGAAAAATGATCCCGGCAAATGAGGAGGGTGAAGAAATAATAAAATCCGTTCCCAATGGATATCAAATAAATAATGCCTATGATTTTACATGTGATGTTGTTGAGATTCTAAGAGATGATGATTATATCTACTATCCAACCGGTCAGCTTGAAATCCTCAGAAAATATTTTGTTGGGGAATTCATGGAAGGTTTCTATTTCAAAAACTGCGACGAATATAATGAGTTCATAATAAGAATACGTAGACGTATTGAGGAGCGAAAGAATAATATATATTTCGAAATTATAGACAGATATAAATCAATTAACAGATACAGCAGTTGCAAATTGTTACTGGATGAAATAAGTCAATCTGAACCGTTTGATGAAAAAATCGCCTATGAGTACATGGATATATACAGCAAAATGGGGCAGAAAAGTGCTGCACTTATTTATTTTTCTGAATTCAGAAATAAGCTTGCAGAAAATCTGGGAATCGGTCCCTCTGAAAGATTAAATGAGAAATATAAAGAAATAAAGGGGCTGGATGGGGAAAAGGAACATGTCGACAGCAAGAAGAATCGTAGTGATATAACCATAGAAATAAATTACTGCCCAAGGATAAGGTGTTTCGGACTTTCAATGATAATAAATCATTTAATTGTTAAAGAGGGAATTCACTTAGAGGATTACCTCATGGAGAGTGATATCAGAGATCTGGCTTATATTTTGCCCTCGTCCATAGACCCTTGTGTACATTGTATAGGTGGTGAAAGCAGTTGTGCGCTGATTCCGGATATTAGAATCGCACAGAGTTTCTTTGAATTCATAAAGAATGTATGTGCGGAAGACTTAAATTTAGACGTCACCGTATATGGAGAAACTACAATGGATGAATTTTCAATAGATTTGCTCAGATATATAGACTTTACCATTAAGGGTTTCACACTAAAAGTTCTCCCTTGATTTTCCCATAAATTGCATAAATTTTGAAAATGATGTGAAGGAGGTTCATCATGAAACTAAACTCATATAGCGAAGTGAAACGCTTAACCTCAGAGATGGTAGGGATTCCCAGTATAAACAAGGAACCGAAAGGTGAAACGGCTGTTGCTGAGTATGTGTATAATTATTTTGTTGACCAACCATATTTCAGGAAAAATCCCGATCACGTAAAAATCTTTAAAACTAAAGATGATTTCATTGACAGATACAGCACATTAGCATATGTCAAAGGTACCAAGGGGAGTTCCGACAAAACAGTAATTCTCATCGGACATATCGACACGGTTGGGGTTGATGACTTCGGAACGATCAAAGAATATGCTTTTCAAACGGAAAAACTTCCGAGGAAACTTATGGAAACATTTTCTTTAAGTGAGGAAGTAATAGAGGATATTAAATCAGGAGAGTATATGTTTGGCAGGGGAGCATTGGATATGAAGTCCGGTGTTGCAGGTCACATGTATCTTATGAAATATTTCTCGGAACATCCGGAGGAGCTTGATGGAAATATTGTTCAGATTGCTGAGTGCGATGAAGAGGATAATTCTCATGGAATAATAACGGCGGTAGACTATCTGTTGGAATTGAAGAGAACAGAAGGATTTGAGTACGTTGCTTGTATTAATGCAGATTACTCCACTAACTATATGCCGGGAGATGATAATCGTTACATATATTATGGTAGTGTAGGCAAACTTCTTCCCAGTTTTGTAGCATTTGGAAAAGAGTCACATGTTGGTTCTGCTTTTAATGCATTCGATCCGAACCTTCTGATTGCAGAGATAACAAAACAGATGTCTCTCAATACTGAGCTGTGCGACGTGTCACAAGGTGAGGTGACAATGCCGCCAATTTCGCTGAAACAGACAGATACTAAGGTTGGCTATACAGTTCAAACAGCTCTCACTGCATTCTCATACTATAATTTCTTTACCCATGGAATTAGTCCGAATAAGGTTCTTGAGAAGAGTAAAGAAATTGGCATTCGTGCCTTCAATGAGGTAATAGCGCTACTGAACCAAAGGTACAGACAATACTGTAAATTAAGTAAGATTGATTATCAGGATCTGCCTTGGAAGACTAGAGTTTATACATGGAAGGAATTTTATGGAGAGGCGGCAGAAAAGTTTGGAAAGGTTTTTGTTGATGACATTCATGAATTTTCGACGAATCTACAGTTACGTGAGCCTGAACTGGACTTGAGACTTTATAGTCTTGCAGTTATTGAAGAAGTATGGAAATGGTATGAAGATAAGTCTCCGGCATTGGTTTTATTTTTCGGGTCAATTTTTAGTGCCAGAATTGAAATGACGGGAAAAACGGAAAAGGAGAAGGTGCTTATCGATGCAGTGGAAGAAGCGTTAGAGAAAGTTTCACCTGAAGCGAAGAGAAAGATAAAGACAAGAATGTTTTATCCATATATTTCGGATTCCAGTTTTATGGCTCTTTCCGACAGCAGGGAATCTTTCGACACAGTTGCAGAGAACATGCCATCGTGGAAAGTTAAGTATTTCCACGATGTTGACAAAATTATGGAGATAAATGTTCCGGTTGTAAATATAGGTTCTTTCGGCCATGACGGTCACATGTTAACCGAACGTGTTGATATGCTTCACACTTTTCAAAACGTACCCAATATCACATATGAGACTGTAAAAAGACTTCTTAAATAAAATATCAGAAAGGCCATTACAATAAGGTAAAATAGGCTGATGATCTACTTGAGACGGTTCTTTAATTTTTCCAGTTCAGACGCCAACTCTTCGGGGAGCCGAACCCCGAATTTTTTATAGAAATTTTCAATGACTTTCGTTTCTGAAGCCCATCTTCCTTTGTTTACACTTAGAATGGAGAAAAGAGAATCGATGTCCACAGGGCAATCTTTCAGATAAAGATCAGAAACGTTGGGAACGTAACCGATTGGGGTGATATTGTCAGTTTCAGGGCCTTCTTCACACATTTTCAATATCCATTGGAGAACACGCATATTTTCACCGAACCCCGGCCAGATATACTTACCGTCATCATCTTTTCTGAACCAGTTTACATTGAAAATCTTGGGTGCCTTGCTTCCTAATTTCCTCCCCATGTCAAGCCAATGTCCGAAGTAATCGCCCATGTTATAACCACAAAAAGGAAGCATTGCCATAGGATCGCGTCTAACGATGCCTACAGTACCTGTTGCTGCGGCAGTTGTTTCGGAGGACATTATGGAACCCACAAAAACTCCGTGCTGCCAGTTGAAAGATTGGTAAACGAGAGGAGTCATTGACTCTCGTCGACCTCCGAAAATAATCGCTGATATAGGGACTCCTTCAGGTGAGTCAAATTCCTCTTTAGCCAGGGACGGACAGTTCTTTGCATAGGCAGTGAATCTACTGTTGGGGTGTGCACCTTTTAC
>JALENW010000014.1 GCA_022766365.1 Clostridiales bacterium
TACTGAAAGGGTAACTGATAATATTTTTATGCTTAAACTTCTGTTATTTGTGTAGAAAAACTATAAACAAATCAACAGATGATAAACAAATTAACATATAACCCAAAAGATATCAGGAGGAGAATATATGAAAGACGACAAGAAAGTAGTGCTGGAGAGATTGGAAAATGTCCGTAATTATTATAACAAATTTGAGAAGATTCTGGATGATCTTCCATTCTTCATACCTTCGTCTACAAAAACAATGCTTAAAGATCACCTGGGTCAGGACAAGGAACTTAATGAATTGATGAACTCTATAGTCACTCAAAGGCCACCCAGACTTCTGATTGCCGGAGATGATGGTGTCGGCAAAAGTGCATTGGTAAATGCTATTTGCGGAGCTATGGTTGTCCAAACTGCAAACAAAATCTATAAAGATATCGATGTTTATTCATGTAAGCGAGGTGGAGTGACCGAACTTGAAGTTTTTGAAACCAGAGCCTCGGGAGATGAAGATAAAATAATGAAGATTGCAAACTTCAACCCGGATGTGGGTATTTTGCTCCTGGACAGCACCGGATGTACTGATATCGACTCTCAGCTGAGGTTCTTTGCCGAACTGAAAAATTCATTTGCAGCAATGGAAATTGACAGGCTTCCTGTTATAGTTGTAATCGGAAAGGCTGATGATGCCGACGAAGATGATTATGAAGTTCTCATGAATGCCGGTGAAGAAGGTCGAAAAGTTGCCCTTACAATTGATATTAACAGAAACTATCTCAGAGAGGCAATCAGTCATTACAGAAGTGGAATTTTATCCCACGGTAACGTTGTTGACGAAATCATCGCAGTGTCTGCTTTGAATCTTTATAATATTGGGGAGTTTCGCAAGGTCCTCGAAAATTTGATGAAGGATCCGAATGCACAGATGGGTTTCAGAATGACTTTCAGGTTACCCGAAGTTATGGCTGGCGTTGCATACAGAATTGTAAAACTTTTTTCAGGGCTTGCGGCCGTAGTTGCACTCACACCGATTCCGATTGCTGACCTTTATGTACTGTTGATACTACAGTCTTTTATGGTTGGACTGATTGCAAGGTTAAGCGGACGAAACATAAATATCAAGACAGCATTTGAATTCATCTTAAGCCTGGGCGGGGTCACGGTTGCAGGTTTTGCACTTCGAACCGTTACACAGCAGATTTCAAAGTTTGCAAATATTATCCCCTTTGCAGGCTCTGCAATAAGTTCAACCATTGCGGCTACCGGTACAACCGCCATAGGGAGAGCCGCAGTTGCCCACTTCATATCCGACTTGCCGTTAAGAAAGACCAGATCACTTTTCAAACATCTGAAAAAGTCAAGCAAATAGTTACTGTTCCACAAGCCCAACCATCTTGCCCGGGTCTACAAGTTCATCAAATTCACTCTCTGTTACAAGCCCAAGTTCAAGAGCTGCTGCCTTCAAGGTTTTGCCTTCGGCGTGGGCTTTTTTCGCTATTTTTGCTGCTGATTCATAACCCACCTTGGGATTCAAAGCAGTAACGAGCATAAGAGATTTGTTGAGATTGTCTCGTATTCTCTCAAGATTAGGTAAAATTCCATCCACACAGTGAATCCTGAAAGAATTCATTCCATCTGTCAGCAGCCTTACAGATTCAATGAAATTATGAATTATCACCGGCATGTACACATTCAATTGGAAGTTCCCCTGTGAGGCGGCAATTCCGATTGTTGTATCGTTTCCCATCACCTGAACGCACACCATTGATAGTGCTTCGCATTGTGTTGGATTAACCTTTCCGGGCATTATAGAGCTCCCGGGTTCATTCTCAGGGATTGAAATTTCTCCGATTCCGCACCTGGGACCTGATGCAAGCCATCTGACATCATTGGCAATTTTCAGAAGGTCCCCTGCCAATGCTCTCACAGCTCCATGAAGAAGCACTAGTCCGCTCTTTGAAGTTAAGGCATGAAATTTGTTTTCAGCAGGCACAAAACAGTGTCCGGTGAGTTTGCTTATTTCTTTTGCAACGGTTTCGTCGTAACCGAGCGGTGCATTAAGTCCTGTGCCTACAGCGGTTCCACCCAAGGCAATCTCTGAAATCCCAGGCATGTTTTTTTGAATAAACTCAATATCGTGATCAAGCATTGATCTCCATCCGCTGATTTCCTGTCCCAATGTAAGTGGTGCGGCATCTTGAAGATGTGTTCTGCCTGTCTTTACCAGTCCCATATATTCTTTTTCTTTACGTAAGAGGGAATCCCTCAGCATTGAAGCAGCAGGAATCAGCTTTTCTGTGACTGCAATAGTGGCAGCTATATGCATTGCCGTAGGAAAAGTATCATTTGAACTCTGAGATTTATTTACATGATCATTTGGATGTATATTAATATATTTTTTCCCTCTGTTTGCGATAACCTCATTGAAATTCATATTTGTTTGAGTTCCGCTTCCTGTCTGAAAGATCACCAATGGAAAATTATCATCCAATTTACCTTGAAGGATCTCATCGCAAACTCCTACTATAACTTCACAGTGAGCTGCTGAGAGTACATCGTGTTTCTTATTTGCAATTGCTGCAGCTTTTTTTAAATATGCAAACGCCTCAATTATTTCATGAGGCATTCTGTACGAACCTATTTTAAAATTTTCAAGACTTCTCTGAGTCTGTGCACCCCAATATTTGTCCGCAGGTACGTTGATATCTCCCATCGTATCATGCTCTATTCTGTATTTATCGTTTTTACGGCTCACCACAATGTTCTCCTTAATTTTCACCTTTTTTCCATGCCTCTTCAACGGCTTTAGCAACCATTCTTACAACGTCACGGTTGAAAGGATCCGGTAACACGTAATCCGATCTGAGTTCTTGTTCGGGTAACACGTCTGCAATAGCAATAGCAGCTGCTTCCTTCATTTCCTCTGTTATCTTGTCTGCTCTACAGTCTAACGCTCCTCTGAAAATTCCCGGAAAAGCCAAGACGTTGTTTACCTGATTTGGAAAATCGGACCTCCCTGTCCCCACTACCGCTGCACCTGCTTTAATGGCATCATCGGGATAAATCTCAGGTTCAGGATTAGCCATTGCAAAAACTATGGGGTCCTTTGCCATTGTCTTTATCATATCTTCAGTAAGAAGTCCGGGACCCGACACTCCCACGAACACATCCGCCCCTTTAATAGCAGTCTTAAGATCACCCTTTATCATGGACCGATTGGTTATTTTTGCCATCTTCTTCTGCTCTGAATTATTATATATTGCTCCCTCGTAGATGGTCCCTTCCCTGTCGCAGAGCACGACCTCTCCAA
>JALENW010000024.1 GCA_022766365.1 Clostridiales bacterium
GACGGAGACCTCATCAAAGCAGTTAAACTGACAGACAACGGTGGGTTCAATAAGGATAAGGTTGGCAAGTACACAGTTACATTCAAGGTAACGGATAAAGATGGAGCAAGCGCAACAAAGAGAGCGATTGTAACAGTCAAATATGGATTGGCTACCATGAACGAAGCACCAACACTTGAGGTTAAGGACAAGAACATCAAACAAGGTGAAGCACTTGATTTAAATAGCCTTGTAGTATCCGCAAAGGATAAGGAAGACGGAGACCTCATCAAAGCAGTTAAACTGACAGATAATGGTGGGTTCAATAAGTACAAGGTAGGCAAATACACAGTTACATTTAAGGTAACGGATAAAGATGGAGCAAGCGTAACAAAGAAAGCCACAGTAACAGTTATTCAAAAAGATAAGTCGAAATCAGAATTATCAAAATCTGTTACTAAGAATTCTGCATCAGAAAAGAAAAATAATTTGCCGAAAACAGCAGATGATACTAATATGCAGCTATACGTCGGAGTATTAAGTCTGTCTGGAATATTGCTTGTTGCCATTATTAGACGAAAGGCAGGAATCAAACAATAATCTCGATTTAATTAGGCAAATTGATACTGAGTCGGTATTTTCCGATACTTTTCAGATGTTCATATTTCTACTTTCTAATATTTAATAAAATCGTTTAGATAGTAAGATCCATTTATTTTGAGAACTTCTCATGTCAAAGTGCAGGAGTTCTCATTTTATCTGAGTAAAAAACAAGATTAATAAAGATTCATGAAGTATATGAATTTGACCAATTCACCGCTGAAGTATAAAATAGTATCATAATTCAGTTCGATATGTGCAGTTTTAGCCATTTATCACTTATGTGTAGGGATAAAAGATATGATGAAATAGAATTTTAATATTATAATCAGTAACAACCAAAACCTTATCATGGCTATATCTTTAAATGCTAGAAAAGAAAATATTTCAATCAGTGAAAACAGATACTTATATATTAACTTAAGCTGTTTCTATAGATTGTGCATTTAAAAGATATTCTTTCATTTTACAAACTTTATTTGCATGATATTTTTTACCTTGTTGTGAAATATGAGGTAAAGGTTAACATTATATTCCGTGCGTAATCAAGGAGAACAATGAGTAAAAAGAATTATAAAAGTATTGCGGTTCGACTTCTGGAGGACAAGGGGATAAATATAATTCAACATGAATATCCCCATGGGAAAGAGGTCGTTGACGGATTGACAGTTGCAAGATTAATCGGAATGCCTGCCGGGAAGGTATATAAAACTCTGGTAACAAAGGGAATAGACGATTTGCCCAGAGTTTTTGTGATTCCTGTGGATTCACATCTAAGCCTGAAAAAAGCAGCGAAAGCCGCTAAAATCAAGCACCTGGAAATGCTGAATGCCAGGGATATAGTCGGTATTACAGGTTATGTGCGTGGCGGCTGCTCTCCGGTGGGTATGAAGAAGAAATACGAAACCTTTATTCATGAGGCTGCTCTCAAGGAAGATACGATTATTGTATCAGCAGGCAAAATAGGGTATCAGATAGAAATAGCCCCCAAAGACCTTGCAAGGGCAGTGGAGGCCGAATTTTTCGATTTGGTTGACAAGCTTTGATTAAAGTAAATATAAGCAATCTCATTATATGCCATTTGTCAGATAATTATTCGTCTAACATAAGATTGAGAGATTCGTCTGTAGCAAAGGTAAGTGCATTGTATAGAAACAGAACATCTGTGATACCTTCATCTGCCATTATTTTTTTAATATCACCAAAATAATATCTTGGATCTACAACTACGATTTCTCTGAAATCCTGAGTCAGAAACGGAATCATACAGTTTGCATATGAATCTTTGATTAGCAACAGGTGACGGTTTGATTTTGTCGGAGTACTGATAGTGTAATAAGGATGATTCCAGCCACCAAAAATTGTATAGGCATCTTTTTTTTGAAGATTGTCAAATGCATAAAATGAATTGGTGGTTTTTTTAGTATCTACGAAGTTTATTATTGAATCCTTATAATCGGAATTCTTTTTAGGCCAATATATCTGTAATTCATCGTTTTTCCCGTTTGTAAAGCCACTTTTTGAAGCAAGGGTGCCTCTGAAGTTTCTGTGAACCGACAACTTTTTGTAGGAAACATCGCTAGTGAGCCCCATGGTCTTATATGTATCTAAGTATGCAAGATATGCGGCAGATGTTGTCCAGTGGTGGTCAGTTCGGTAGTAAAGTTGTTGTTTATCCACGTTCTTCAAAAGGGATTTTCTTGGATCCACCGGTTGAACTCCTATGCTGTTAAGACCGGCGAAAAAGTCATCCATATATTTGTTCTGATCGTCAAGTTTCACTGAGGAAGGAAGTTTATCCTTCATTATATTCCCTGATGTAGGAGCCAACAAGAAGTAAAAATTTCTGTCCGGATATTTGTCTTTAAAAGCTTTTATTGAAGCAAGATCAGCATGAACCTGAGATTTTGTAGGAAGAACAATTTTTTCAATAAGATAACCGTCTTTCGACTTAATTACCCCATTGGATTCTATTATGTCCAACGTGAGATCTGAGGCGGTTTTCCACTTGATGAGAGAGTTCCTCATAGGAAATTGATCATTCGCATATGCTTCGATTTTGTTTTGAAATCGGCCTTCAATATAGGTGTTTTTTGAGAAATCCGGCTTCTGTGTCATAACTCGATTTTCTTCTTCAGAGAACTTCTGATCCGGGATAAGGAAAGATAAAAGAGAAAGACCAAAGACCATCACCAGAAAAATCAGAGATAACGTCTTCTTGCTATTCAGTTTATAAGTTTTGTTGTTATTGCCTTTTTTCATCTAAGTTCACCCTAAAATCTGAAATATAGGAACGGATTGTATGAGCTGTAAATCAAAGAGGCAGTTGACAAAATAAACAGCAGAATCAGAAGTCCTGTTGAGATGATTTTGCTTTTTTTCTCTAAGATTTTATATGCTTCGGAGACCTTTTCTGTACTACATGCCCAGGCGATTAAAAGTATCAAAATTGAAGAGTGCAGTAGATATGCTCCTTCGGCGTTACCCAGTGGGAGGCCCTTTACGAAAAACATTTTACCAAGATAATCAACAGCAGCTCCGGCGGTGTCTGAACTGAAAAATACCCAGCCTATAATTACAGCAAGCATTGTAACAGGGCCTTTCAATTTAGATGGTATCTTTATTGGGGAGTATTTTTCTATTATCAAAAGAATGCAGTAGAATAAACCCCAAATAACGAAATTATAGCTTGCTCCGTGCCACAGTCCCGTTAGTCCCCATACGACTATGAGATTAAAAATATGGCGTAGAGGTTTTACACGGTTTCCACCAAGGGGGATGTATAGGTATTCTCTAAACCAACTACCGAGAGAAATATGCCATCGCCTCCAGAATTCCGTAACGCTTTTTGATATATATGGATAATTGAAATTTTCTTTAAAGTGAAATCCAAACATTCGCCCAAGTCCTATTGCCATATCAGAATATCCGCTGAAATCAAAGTAAATCTGAAATGTAAACGCCAAAATCCCGATCCAGGAAGCAAGAACCGATTCTTTAGAATGGGGAAGGGTGATTACCACTTGATGAAAACCGCCCAAAGTATTGGCAAGTAAAACTTTTTTTGCTAAACCGATTATGAATCTCTCAACTCCGTAACCAAAGTCGTCCCACGTTACGGATCGATTGTACAACTGATTTTCGACATCCTTATACTGCACGATTGGACCTGCAATGAGCTGTGGAAAAAGGCTTAAATAAAGCATAAATTCCAAAAGTTTACCGCGAATGTACACCTTGCCTTTATACACGTCAAAAACATATGATAGGGCCTGGAACGTATAAAAGGAAATCCCTATAGGCAGAGGCAGTGTCGTGTATTTGATGTGAGTTCCGGTAACAGAATTGAAAATATCCAAGGCAAACCCGTAATATTTAAAAAAACATAATATCAGTAAATTGACCACGACAGTGAATATTAGAGTTTTCTTTGCAGACATGTTGGCAGGGTGGTTGTTTTGTTGTAAATTCTGTATTTCGCCGGCCATCACATAATTGAACACTCCGCTGAAAATTATCAGAAACACGTATATGGGCTCTCCCCAGCTATAGAATACCAGGCTGAAAATCAACAAAATAACATTCTTCAAGGGTTTTGGTACCATATAGTAGCATATCAGAAGAGCCGGCAAGAAGTAGTAAATAAAGTAAACGCTGCTAAATAACATCTGTAAACACCTCCGAGATTTTGTCCGGTTTGTCTGCCACGCAATAGAAAAGATACTTTCCCTTTGTAAGAACTTTATAGTTCTTAAGCTTTGCAACTTGTTTTGGGGCATAGCCCTGATAATTCTTAGTCTGTTGATTGACTCTTGTTTCAACGGCGTCTTTAAGACTGTTTAGCTGACTCCTGGATTTAGCCTTTATTACAAGTACTTCGTCTACAGCCAGGTTCTCAGTTGATCTTGCATAGTAGAAACCGTCAAAATCTGTGCTCGAGAGTTTCATATATCTGGCAAGTTCTCTTGGAGTTTGGGTCTGCATACCTTGAGTGTATTTGCTGGATGTCATGGCTTTTTCAATCTTATTAACGGGTACATTCTTTGCTGTACCTGCACTGTATACCATGACGAGGAACGCAAATAAAATCACAAGAAAAATAGCCTTGATAATTAAGGCTTTCAATCTTCTGTAGTCTGTCGTTGTTTTCATAGTATATTTATTTTTATGTAAATGTTTGTTCATGTTTATATGCTGCTTCCGGATGCTTTAATCATTTCTTCAAGTAACAAGGGGTAGAAATCTCTTTTAACATGTATACCGTCCGACTCATGGAGACCCGGGTTTTCCCGAATTATCCTGTCTGTGCCCACAGTCTTCAAATTGTTCTTTTTAGCAATTTTTGCAATAGCTTTATTGAATTTATCATAGTTTCCAATAACAGGCTTGTTAGAGATAGCATCCTTTGAAGGGGGTACGATTCTTAAAAGAAATATGTTTGTTTCCGGGCTTTGTTTTTTAAATGACTTTATTTTCTCCTGATAAGATGAATAGAATTTATCAACATCTCCAGAAAAGTTTCCCATATCATTCATTCCAAAAGCAAGGAATAAATTCTTAGGGTGGGCTCCTGCAGCTGCAGAAAATAAATCATCTGATCCAAGAAGGGAACCGCCTATTTGACTATACACCACATCTTCAGATAAGAATCCGTAGACGATAAAACCTTCTGTGATGGAGTCACCAATCAGAATGGAGTTCGCCATTGCAGTTCTGTATCGGGCAAGTTGATCATCACCATCATTTAATTCCTTAGACGGATTTTCTTTTTCCATCTGAGAAATTTCCTGTTGAATAGTACCGATACCATCAGGAGAGTACGCCAAAGCCATTTTCAGATCCCTGTCAATTTTCGATTTCTTCACATTAGCGCTGGAGTTCCAGTCAACTAAGTTAAGAACGAACGTAAGGAGCAATACAACTAAGGCGAATATGAATAAAATATAATAAAATCTCTGCTTTTTTATCTCTGACATAACATATTTGATGTTAGCATAAAATCGCCTTTAACTCAACTGATTAACTTGACCTTTTATGGAAAATCATATAAAATTTTTTAGGTGAGCAAGGAAGACATTAAGGAGGATTTATATATATATGAGGAAGAATTTAGCCAAGAATTACGATCCTAAGGAATTTGAGGAGAGGATTTACAGAGATTGGGAAGAAAAGGGGCTCTTCAGGGCAGATATAGATGAAAAGAAGAAGCCGTATACTATTGTCATGCCGCCTCCTAACATAACAGGGCAGTTGCATATGGGGCATGCCCTTGACCACACCCTACAGGACGTTCTAATCAGGTGGAAAAGATTACAAGGATATTCCGCCCTTTGGCTTCCGGGTAGCGATCATGCCAGCATTGCAACGGAAGTTAAGGTTGCTGAGAAGATTAGAGAAGAAGAAGGTCTTTCCAAGGAAGATCTTGGCAGAGAAGAGTTCCTTAAAAGAGTCTGGGAATGGAAAGAAGAATACGGTAGCAGAATAACAAAGCAGTGCAGAAGGCTTGGAGATTCATGTGATTGGAGCAGGGAGAGGTTCACAATGGACGAAGGGTGCAACCATGCCGTGCGCAAATATTTTGTTGAGTTGTATAAGAAAGGATATATATACAGAGGAAACCGTCTGATAAACTGGTGCCCTGACTGTGGGACATCTCTTTCCGATGCTGAGGTTGAACATGAGGATAAAAAGGGATTTTACTGGTATTTCAGATATCCTGCCGCCGAGAAAGGTGGGAAGGATATAGTTGTTGCTACCTCAAGACCTGAGACAATGTTTGGAGATATAGCGATTGCTGTGAATCCTGAGGATGAGAGATATAAGGATATTGTCGGAGAAAAGGTTATTTTGCCGCTGGTTGGAAGAGAGATACCTGTAATCGCAGATCCTTATCCTGATCCGGAAAAAGGAACCGGAGCTGTAAAGATAACACCTGCTCATGACCCTAATGACTTTGAAATAGGTCAAAGACATGATCTTGAGATCATATCCTGTATCAACCCGGATGGGACTATGAACGAGCATGCCGGAGAATATCAGGGCATGGACAGATTTGCCTGCCGTAAAGCATGGGTCAGAGATCTGGAGAAAGCAGGTTACCTGGTTAAGATTGATGATATGGACATTCCTGTTGGAACATGCTACAGGTGTCATACGATAATAGAGCCAATGCTTTCAGACCAGTGGTTTGTAAAGATGGAAGAGCTTGCAAGACCTGCGGTGGAAGCCGCTAAAACCGGTAAACTCACACATGTACCACAACGGTTTGAAAAGATTTATCTCCATTGGCTTGAGGATATTAGAGATTGGTGTATTTCAAGACAGCTTTGGTGGGGACACAGAATACCTGCCTGGTATTGTCAGGAGTGTGGCGAAATAATAGTCTCGGAAGAAGCTCCGGATATTTGTCCGAAATGTGGGTCTGCTCATCTGAAACAGGATGAGGATGTGCTGGATACATGGTTCTCGTCTGCTTTGTGGCCTTTTTCAACGCTGGGATGGCCTGAAGAAACAGAAGATATCAAGTATTTTTATCCGACAGATGTTCTTGTTACGGGATATGATATAATATTTTTCTGGGTTGTTCGTATGGTTTTTTCGGCTCTGGAAACCATGGGAGAGGTGCCTTTTAAAGATGTTTATATTCACGGTCTCGTTCGTGACAGCCAGGGTAGAAAGATGAGCAAATCACTGGGCAACGGAATAGATCCCCTTGAAATAATCAACCAATACGGGGCAGATGCTTTAAGATTTATGCTTACAACAGGTATTACACCGGGCAATGACATGCGTTTTCAATATGAGAAACTGGAGTCCGCCAGAAATTTCGCAAATAAACTTTGGAATGCTTCAAGGTTTGTCATTATGAATATTACAGATGAAGACGGTACATTTTTGCCAATGGCCAAATGTTGCTCTGATTGTTGTGGTTCAGCATGCAGTGATACGGATGATTTTTCCAATATAGCTTTAAAACCCGAAGACAAGTGGTTGATATCCAAGATAAACAGAGCTTCTGAGGATATAACCGGAAATTTAAACCATTATGAACTGGCTCTTGCAGGGCAGAAGGTTTATGATCTTATATGGAATCAGTACTGCGACTGGTATATAGAAATAGTTAAGAAGAGGCTTTGGGGAGATGATGAGGAAGATAAGAAGGTAGTGCGTTTTACTCTGATAATGGCACTCAAGAATCTCCTGAAGCTTCTGCATCCTTTCATGCCGTTTATAACTGAAGAAATATGGGGATACCTGCCACATTCCGGTGAGGAAGCTACGACTGAAGCAGGCGAAAGTAAACTTATTACATCAAATTGGCCTTACGCAAGAGAAAGCTGGAATTTCCCTGATGACGAAGAAATTATCGAAAAAAGTCAGGAAATTATACGTGCAATCAGAAATATTCGTGCGGAGGTTGATGCTCCGCCTTCAAAGAGAATGGATCTGTTTGTTGTAGGAGAAATCGCTTCGGATATCACAAAGTATGAGAGATATATACGGGATATAGGCAATATCAACAAAATAACAGTTTTGAAATCAAAGAATGATGTTCCGGAAGATGCCATGTCTCAAGCAATTACCGGTGCGGAATTGTTCATTCCACTTGAAGATCTCATTGATTTTAAAGAGGAAGCTACCCGTCTCTACAAAGAAAAGAAAAAGCTTGAAGGGGAAGTAAATCGAGTGGCCGGGAAGCTATCCAACGAAGGTTTTATTTCCAAAGCGCCTGCTCACATTGTTGAGGAAGAGAAAGAGAAGATGGCTAAGTATAAAGATCTTCTTCAAAAGGTTAACGACCGAATTAAGTATATAGAGGCGAAGATATGACTTTAAAGGAGAAGAATCTAAGTAAAACGGGACCTGAGAAGTTAAAGGATTTTCAAAGATTCGGAAGTGTTCTGGGACTTGAGAGAATGAAGAAACTCCTTTTTAAACTCGGTAATCCGGAAAAGAAACTTAAGGTTATACATGTTGCAGGAACCAATGGAAAAGGTTCAATTTGCCATTATCTTTACAATGCTCTTTTGGAAAACCGATATAAGGCAGGAATGTTTATTTCTCCATACCTTGAAAGATTCAACGAGAGAATACAGCTTGGAGGAGAGTATATTTCGGACGAAGATCTTGATGCATTAACAGACCGTGTAGTGAAAGCGACGGAAATTATGGTTGAGGAAGGGGAAGACTCACCGACGGAATTTGAAGTTATAACAGCAATAGCTCTTCTATATTTTAAGGAAAAAGAAGCCGATGTTGTGATACTTGAAGTTGGCCTTGGAGGTAGAGGAGATTCAACCAATGTAATAGAAAAGCCTATAATGTCAATTATAGGCTCAATTTCTTACGATCACATGGATAGACTCGGCAATACGATTGAAGAAATTGCAATGGAAAAAGCCGGCATTATCAAACGTGGATGCCCTCTTGTTACAGCAATAGAAGATAAGGTTGCATTTAATGTTGTAGCAAGCGTTGCTGAGGAAAAATCCGTTCCATTTATAGATGGAAGCGCCGCAGCCGGGAGAGCGACAATATCTGAGTCAACAATTAACGGCATGAAATATAACGTAAGGATTTTGGGGGATGAGTATCATGTTGAGACATCCATGGCGGGAGAGTTTCAGCTTTTAAATTCAGTTACGGCATTGGTTGCGCTCGAATATATGAGAGAAAAATCCATATTAAGGCTTAACAAAGATGATATTCTTAAAGGTATTAAGAAAGCCTTTAATCCCGGCAGGCTGGAGATATTGTCACATAGCCCACTTGTAATACTTGATGGCGCTCATAATCAGGACAGTTCTAAAGTTTTGCGCAATGCTGCCTTAAATGCCTTTGGAGAAGATCTTTTAAAGGAATGCATATTGATTACTGCAATGATGTCCGACAAAGAAATAGACAAAATCATGGAGAATCTACTACATTTGGGTGGCAAATATTTCCTTTGCGAACCTGAGAACCACAGGAGAGCAGATGGGGAAGTATTAGCTGCAAGTCTGGCTGATTTGGAAGTTGACCCCAATCATATTACGATAATAAGATCACCCCGTGAGGCTGTTTCCAAAGCTTTTGAGGAAATATCAATGGGAAGAGCCGGAGGTGTTGTTATAGCAGGATCTTTGTATCTTGTAGGTGAAGTTAGATCTCAAGTTATTGAGGAGGTGAGACATCTTGAAATGCAGGCCGATTTTAACGCTAACCAGAACTGATGAGTATGACAGACTCGTCAAGTTTTTCGTAGAAAACGAACTGGAGTTTGATGGAGATGAGGAAGTTGATACTGATATCGTTCAATGCTTTAAGATGGTTGATCCTGCCGATAATCTTATTGCTGCGGCAGTACTTGCTAAACGGGAGGGAGAATATATCATTGACGGTATAGCAGTGGATCCCGCCTTTAGAAAGTTTGGCCTGGGCAAGGTGCTTTTGGAAAAGCTGAAATCTGAGGTTAAGAGACTCGGTGGAGACTCGATTGCTATAGTTGCACGGGCTCCTGAATTTTTTAGGAAAAATGATTTTGATAGAGTAAACCCGGACTCGGCTCCGAATTTCTTTGAGTGTAAACAATGCCCACAGTACTTGAAGAACTGTTTTCCGGAAGTTATGAGACTGAAAATTGATAAGGTGAATAATTAAAAATCATGGATTACAAGAGAATACTCCAAACAATCCTGGATATAGGAGAGGAAATGCTCGTATGCGGAGCTGAAGTCAGCAGGGTTGAAGACAGCATTTTCAGAATGTGCAAGGGATATGGATGTGAGAGAATCAATGTTTTTATAATAACTAACAACATGCAGGTAACTATTGAAACACCTGATGGTGAAATAATAACACAAATTAGGACTGTACTCAGGTACAATCCTAATTTTGCTATGCTGGATGAGCTTAATAATTTGTCAAGAGAGGCCGCTTCAGGCAGTCCCGGCTATTACATACTGTCAAAAAAATTCGATAAAATCGTCACCGCTAAGTATCAACCGAGATTCTTTAAATATATTGGAGGAGTCCTTGTAAGTGGCGGATTCTCCATGTTCTTCGGCGGAGATGTTATGGATGCACTGGTTGCATCCATCGGTGCATGCATTATCGTTTTTATTGAAAGATACCTCAATACCAGAGAGGATAACGAATTTGTATACTATTATATAGTTTCTCTGATAACTGCCATCGCTACAGTTTTTATGGTCAGGGCCGGTCTCGGTCACAACATCGACAAGATTATGATAGGTGAAATAATGCTTGTCATACCTGGAGTTGCAATGACGAATGCAATAAGAGATTTGCTTATGGGTGATACAGGATCGGGCATGCTGAGATTTATAAATGCAGTTTTAGTAGCCGGCATTATAGCTTCCGGATTCGCTACGGCTTTGCTGATGTTCGGAGGTTAGTTCATGTGTGCAGACATAAATAATGGTTTTAGGGGGCTTAGATGAATGAGATGATTATTCCGATTGCTACAGCGATTATCGGATCTCTTGGGTTTGGTATAAATATGAAAATCAAGATGCCTCATGTGATCTATGTAGCGATTTCGGGAGGCATAACATATTATATTTATTTGATGGCATTCGCCGCATGGGAAAATAATTTTTTAGCTAACTTTGTTGCAGCTGTATTCGTTTCAGTATTTGCAGAAACGATGGCGAGAATACACAAGACACCTACAACAATATTTCTTACATCAGGAGCAATATGTTTGATTCCCGGCGGTAGACTTTATTATGCTATGTACGGTATAATTAATAACGATGAGGTAGCTTTTATTGAAAATGGAGAGATTGCTCTCATCATTGCTCTTGCTATTGCTTCCGGATTTATGGTAGTTACCGTTTTGATGAAACTTCTCAGCAGAGTTATAGAGCCGCAAAAAAGGAGATTCAGGCAGAGAAAGATGGCACATGGACATGAGTCAAATGTTCACTGCTTGGATTCTACTGATGTTAAAACTGAAGTTAAAGTCGACAACGGATGCAATGACAATAGATGAGATAAGAATGCTTAGGAGATGTGATGGAGATAATGCTAAATTTGCAATTTTTATTGCACAAGCTATCATATCTTTATCTGTGAAATATCAATATTCTGTATAGGAAAGGGTAGGAATAGTAGACATGTTTACAAAGGATGGGAAAGACGACAGCCGTTATAACAGAGATAATATTGAGTTTATCAAGCACAGCTCACCAACAGTGGGCGAATTAATTGAAAGGGAGTATGAGAGGCAGAAAGGAAATATTGAACTAATTGCCTCAGAGAATTATTCCAGCGAGGCTGTTTTGGCAGCATGCGGATCATGCCTTTCTTGGAAATATGCCGAGGGCTATCCTGAAGCGGAAAGAAAAACCGGAAATAGGGGAAGATATTACGGGGGAACAGAATTTGTTGATCAGATTGAAGAATACTGCTGTAAGAAATGGAAAGAAGTATTTGATACCGATTATCATGTAAATGTTCAACCGCATAGCGGTTCACAAGCAAACTTTTCAGCATACAGGGTTGCTGTTGATCCCGGAGATACCGTTCTCTCGTTCAGCCTGGACAATGGAGGTCACTTGACACATGGTTCTCCCGTTAACTTCAGTGGGAATTTATATGATATGGTTTTTTACAGTGTTGACCATAATGGCTTTATTGATATGGAAGATGTTTGCAAAAAGGCAAGGGAATGTAATCCGAAACTTATTGTAGCAGGAGCAAGTGCTTATGCCAGAACTATAGATTTTAAGTCATTTGGAGAGATTGCCAAAGAGGTTGGTGCTCTGCTCATGGTGGACATGGCTCATATTGCCGGACTTGTGGTAGCAGGAGATCATCCCTCACCGTTTGGACACGCTGACTTGATAACTACTACTACCCATAAGACTCTTAGAGGCCCGAGGGGTGGGATGATATTCTCAAAACCTGAACTTGCAAAGAAAGTCGACAGTGCTGTTTTCCCATATGCTCAAGGAGGCCCGTTGGAACACATAATCGCAGGGAAAGCTGTCTGCGCAGAGGAGGCATTAACTTCTGAATATAAGGAGTACATACATCAGGTTGTTAAGAATTCAAAAGCATTCTGTCAAGCATTTCTTGATATGGGTTATAAAGTCGTAACAGGAGGTACTGACAATCACCTGTTCATGTTGGATCTATCCGATTATCATTTTTCCGGTAAGGATCTTCAGGACGAACTTGATAAGATAGGCATTACATTGAATAAGAATATGATTCCGGAAGATAAGAGAAGCCCCAAGGAAACCAGTGGAGTGAGAATAGGAACAGCTCCTATGACCACACGAGGATATCTGGAAGATGACTTTGTGAAAGTAGCTAAAAGAATTGACGCAAAAATCAAGGAGATGGAAAAATATCTATGAAAATATTAATTGATGGTATGGGAGGAGACAATGCACCTGATATCGTAGTTGAGGGTGCAATTATGGCAACTGAATATACTGCCGATGAGCTTTGTATACTCGGCAGGGAAGATGCAATAAGAGATCTATTGCGAGAACATGGGTATCAAGGAGATCAGATTTCTGTAATAAATGCTACGGAAGAAATTGAAAACGATGAGTCTCCTGTCAGAGCTATCAGAAGAAAGAAAGATTCGTCCATAGTTAAGGCCTTGAATATGCTGAAGGAAGGTGATGGAGATGTACTGGTTTCAGCAGGGAGTACCGGCGCTTTACTGGCAGGTGGACATCTGATTTTAGGATGCATAGATGGAATAGAACGTCCTGCGCTTGCAACTGTCTATCCTATCATAGGGAAAGAACCTTCACTGCTCTTAGATGCGGGAGCAAATGTTGAATGCAAGCCACATCATCTGCTGCAATTTGCATATATGGGTTCCCTGTATATGGAAGAAGTAATAGGCAGAAAGAACCCTGTAGTGGGACTTGTCAGCAATGGCGTGGAGCAGGGAAAGGGCAGCCTTCTTACAAAGGAAACTTATAAACTTTTAGACGAAACTTCTCTGAATTTTATGGGTAACATTGAAGCACGGGATATACCACTTGGTATAGCAGATGTAATTGTCACGGATGGTTTTACCGGAAATGTTATTTTAAAACTTTCTGAGGGATTAGCTTTGACCATGATGAGGGAACTCAAGTATAGATTTACATCTTCCAATATCGCTAAACTTGGAGCAGCAATGCTAAAGAGCAAACTTTATAGCCTGAAGCAAGATGTTGATTATAAGGAATACGGAGGTGCTCCCATACTTGGACTCAATAATGCCCTGCTTAAGATGCATGGATCCTCAGACGGGTATGCTGTAATGAGAACCATACTCAAAGCAATACCATATGTCAGAGAAGATGTAGTCGGGAAAATAAGTAAAGCCGTGCAGAGGCAAAATGAACTCGGCAATGCCAAGGATGACTCTAAGCAAATATTAGAGTCAAAATGATACGCAAGAAAATATGAAAGACAACGTTATTGATGATAAGCATATAAATGCAGAGGGCGAAGTGAATCCAAAAATATCAAATAAAACATCAGGAATAAAGAACGATATTTATAATTATGAGTTCAAAAATTTATATCTCTTGAGGGAAGCCCTTACTCACAGCTCATTCAAAAGAGAGAACGATACCTATGGAGATGGAAATCCTGCCGGGGATAACGAAAGGCTGGAATTCTTGGGAGACGCTTTGCTTGACCTTATTATCGGGGATATTTTGTTCAAAAATATGCCCGATGAGAAGGAAGGTAACCTTTCAAAGACAAGGGCAAATATCGTATGTGAAGAATCACTTGCAAAAATTGCTGAAAAACTTGACTTAGGCACTAAAATTTTACTGGGAAGAGGAGAAGAAAAATCAGGCGGACGGAAAAAGCCTTCGATTACTGCGGACGCAGTTGAGGCTTTGATTGGAGCTATTTATCTCGATAGTGATTTTCAGTGTGTTTACGCTTGGGTTCAAGATGTTTTTAAATCCACGGTTGAAAGTGGAGTGAGGGGTGAACTGAAACACGATTATAAGTCTTTTTTACAGGAAAAACTTCAAACCAAGGGAGCTGTTGACATAAACTACGTTACCTACAGGGAAGATGGTCCGCCTCACGACAAAGTTTTTTTTGTGAAAGTGTTTTGTAACGAAAAAGAAATAGGACAAGGTTTCGGCAAATCAAAAAAAACGGCTGAGCAGGATGCTGCTAGGGATGCCATCGGAAAGGGATTATAGAATATGTATTTTAAACGCTTGGAAATGCATGGGTTTAAGTCTTTTGCAGATCCTGTAGTAATAGAATTTCATGAGGGTGTAACCTGCGTAGTGGGTCCAAATGGAAGCGGGAAAAGCAATATAAGCGACGCTATAAGGTGGGTTTTGGGGGAGCAGAGTCCAAAGACACTCCGGGGAGGCAAGATGGAAGAAGTTATCTTTGCCGGATCAGCTTCAAGAAAACTCCGAGGTATGGCTGAGGTTACTCTTGTGATAGATAACTCAAAGGGTATACTGGATATCGACTATTCTGAGGTATCTATTACAAGGCGAATGTTCAGGTCAGGTGAAAGTGAGTATCTTATAAACAATGTCCCATGCAGGCTCAGGGATATCAGAGAACTGATAATGGATACAGGGATAGGTGTTGATGGCTATTCTATAATAGGACAGGGAAAAATTGCGGATATTGTAAGCAACAAGCCTGAGAGCAGAAGGGAGATATTTGAGGAAGCTGCGGGGGTGGTTTCTTACAAGACGAGGAAGGCAGAAGCTGAGAGAAGACTGGAGACAACAAATGCCAATCTATTGAGAGCAAATGATATCATTGGAGAAATCGAATCAAGGATAGATTCCCTAAAGAACGACAGCGAAAGAGCCGTTGAATATCTGGATTTAAAGAAAAAGTATGAAAGCACGGAGGTTAATGTCATTCTCAAAAACATGGAAAATCTTCAAAATAGAAGCAATGCCATGGAAGAGGATATTTTGCACCTAGCAAACGATATCAAAAATGAAACCGGGAATATTGCCGAAGTAGAAAAAGTCTTGGAAAATGCGGAAGGTTCTATCAGGGAAATCGACAAACGTGCTGATATATCCAACAGGCAGTTGTTGGAAGTCATTCAGATGATCAATCAAGAGGAGAATCGCAAAAAAATTACCTCTCAGAAAGAAGATTTCTTATCCAAAGAAAAACTGCAACTATCGGAGGAGATAGATTCCGTAACCGAAAAACTGACCGATGAAGAATTGAAACTCCGTGAGGGTGAAACTACACTCGAGCAACTTATACAGGTTGCAAAATCCAACGAGATCAACTTAGATAACAAGCTTAAAGAATATGAGAAACTTTATGATGAGGATAATATTCTTCAAAAGGAAATCAACGAAAAGAAAGATCTGATAATCAGGTTATCCGGTGATATTTCAAAGGCTGAAAACGAATCTGCAACTATGTCCAGCATGGGTGATACTTTGGCTCAAAGGCATAGTGAAATTTCAGTTGAGTTAGAGCAGATCAAAGAACGTTGGGAGATCATCAAGAACGATCTGGCATCATCAGAAACCGGAAAGCAGGAACTTGTCAGAGAGGAAGAACGGGTTGCGTCGGATATAGATAATCTAAGGATTCGCAGCAGCGAAATTTCCACTACATTAAAAAAATATGAAAAGGAAATTGCTGAGGATAACATAAGAATCAGTCGACTTTCAGCTCGTATGAGAACCATTGAAGAGATGGAGGCAAACTACGAGGGTTACAATTACGGGGTGAGATACATAATGAAGTCTCGTATTCCGGGAATCAGAGGGGTCGTCGGAGAGGCTATGAGCGTACCGGAGGGCCTGGAAACCGCAATAGAAACTGCTCTCGGCGGAGGAATGCAAAATATAATTTGCGATTCCGATTCAGATGCCAAGAGAGCTATAAACATACTTAAACAAAATAATGGCGGCAGGCTGACTTTTCTGCCGATTTCAAGTGTAAGAGGTACAAAGGCAAGTTTACCGTCATCTATCCAAAATGATAAGAATTTTATAGGTATTGCTTCCGAAGAAATTAAAGTGGCCGATGAACATAAGGGCATTTTTGACTACCTTCTCGGAAGAGTTGTGTTGGTGGAAACGCTGGACGCGGCAATCAGACTTTCGAGAGATGTAAAGGGAGGTTTCAGACTCGTCACAAGAGATGGAGAAGTAATTAATTCAAGTGGAGCTATAACTGGAGGCAGATATAAAAATGCAAGTGCAAATCTTCTCACAAGAAAGGGCGAGATTACGAAACTGGAAAAAGAAATCAATCTTCTGAATGAAGGTATCTCTACCGGGAAAGCGAAGATCAAACAGTTAAAGGTCACAATGGAAGAAACCGGAAACAGAATAGAAGAGCTTACAGGTAAACTGTCAGGCCTTAGAATTGATATTTCCACAACTGATGCCAAGATAGACTTGCTCAACAACACAATTATCGACCTGAAAGAAACAAAAGATAAATTGGAAAATCAGCTTCTCAATGTTAATGAGGATAAGACCAGCTCATCAGAACTTCTTGAAAAGCTTGTTGTTACCACCAAAGATAAAAAAGATAGACTTAGAAGCTTGAAGAAATCCTTGGAAGATCAGATTTCCGCAAGAGAAAACATCATCTCACTCCTTGAGAAAGCTTCCGTGGAAAAGACAGAGCTGACAATTAAAGAGAACAGCATAAACAGTCAAATAGATTCTGTACGCTCTCTCGTTGAAAGATTAAAGACGTACACCGATGAACTCAATGAAAGACTTTCGAACCGCAGAGATAGACTTTCAAATATTTTGTCAGAGATAGAATCACTTGAAGATGCTAAGGGAGAACAGGATATTTACAGTCTTAACGAAACTCGAAAAGAACTTGAAACGACAATAATCAGCATATCTAAAGAAAAAGATTCCATGAGCGGAAATCTCTCAAAGGCTACAAGAGAGATTTCAGAACTCAGGCAAAATATGGAGAGCCTCCAAAGGCAGAAGGTACAGGAGGAAGTGAAGCTTGCCAAAAGTCAAACACAACTTGAGAATTTGACGAACAAGCTTTGGGACGAATTTGATATGTCCCTTGCCCAAGCGGCAGAACTTAAGGATCCGGATTTTGTCATGGCTACAGGTGTTAAGGTTGGAAGGGAAGTCAGAAAACGTATAAGAGAACTTGGAGATGTTAACATCGGAGCTATCAAGGAATATGAGGAAGTAAGTAAGAGATATGAATTCCTAAAGGATCAAAGAGAAGATATCCTGGACGGAATGAATGAGCTTAAATCCATAATCTCAGAAATGAATGGAACTATACAGAGGAAATTCAAGGATAGTTTTAATGAGATTGTTATAAATTTCGAGGAGATCTTCACCGAGCTGTTTGGGGGAGGTCATGCCGAGCTGACGATGGAAAATGAGAGCGATCCCTTGAATTCAGGGATTGAAATAGTTGCTCAACCTCCGGGCAAGAAACTTCAAAATATAAATCTTATGTCCGGCGGTGAAAAGACCATGACAGCAATTGCTCTGATGTTTGCTGTTCTCAAGGCAAAGCCCACTCCATTTTGCATTTTAGATGAGGTGGAGGCAGCACTCGATGATAATAACATTGACAGATTTTCAAATTATTTGAGAAAGTTTGATAATATCCAGTTTGTGCTTGTTACGCACCAGAAAGCCACGATGGAACATGCTGATGTTTTATATGGAGTTACTATGGCAGAACAGGGAGTTTCAAACTTATTATCATTGAAATTAGGGGACGCGATCGAATTGTAGACGGTATAGATCAGATAATTTGACCTCTAATGTATAATGTATATATAGTAATTATAGGCTATGAAAGGAGATAAATGGCTTTATTTGGAGAGAAAAAGGGCTTTTTCAGCAAGATGAGTCAGCGAATCACTGATACAATTTTGATGCGCCCTGAAATCGATGAGGAACTTCTTGATGAACTTGAAGAAATTCTCATAACCAGCGATATGGGAATGAGTACTACAATTAAGATAATGGAAAAACTCAGGAAGGAAATAAGAGTCGGAAGGCTTTCAAAGCCGGAAGAGGTGAAAACAGCACTGGCTACTATAATAGCGGAACTTGTGGATAAGGGAAAAAGACATGAACTTTCAGACACATATCCGCAGATTATTCTGGTGGTTGGTATAAATGGCGGCGGAAAGACAACCACGATAGCAAAGCTTGCTTATAAGCTGCATACTGAGGGAAAATCCGTTCTCCTGGGGGCGGCTGATACATTTAGGGCGGCCGCATCTCAACAACTTGAGCACTGGGGTAATCTTATCGGAGTCAAAACAGTTCTTCACGGAGAAGGTGCGGATCCCGCAGCAGTTATTTATGATAGCGTGAAAGCAGCTAAAGCAAGAGGAACCGATGTATTGATTTGCGATACTGCAGGAAGGCTCCAAAATAAGAAGAACCTCATGGCAGAACTTGAAAAGATGAACAAGATAATTGACAGGGAATATCCGGAGGCCACCAAGGAAACGATTTTGATACTCGATGCAACCTCAGGGAAAAATGCCATTTCACAAGTTGAAGAATTCAAGCAGGTTACAGATATTTCCGGTATAATCCTCACAAAGATGGACGGAACGGCAAAAGGTGGAATAGCTGTAACCATTGCTGATGAATATGATATGCCGATTAAGTTTTTGGGTGTCGGGGAGAAAAAAGAGGATTTAATTCCGTTTGACAGTCAGGAATTTGCAAGGGAGGTATTCGATGAGTAAGCCGGTTGTGGCAATTGTAGGCAGACCTAATGTAGGGAAATCTACATTCTTCAATGCTCTCATGGGAAGACGAGTTGCAATAGTGGAAGATACGCCGGGAGTAACCCGGGATAGAATTTATGGGGAAACAAACTGGAACGGCATTGACTTTGCCATTATTGACACCGGAGGAATAGAGCCCGATTCAGATGATGTTATTCTGTCTCAAATGAGGGAGCAAGCACAGACTGCAATGGATACAGCCAATGTTGTCATATTCATGGTTGACGGGAAACAGGGCATAACTGCTGCGGATATTGAAGTTGCTGCAATGCTCCGAAGAACCGGGAAAGAAGTTATTTTGCTGGTAAACAAAATAGATACTCCTAAGAATCTCCCGGACAATTTCTATGATTTTTATGAGCTGGGGATAGGCGAACCTATTCCTGTTTCATCTGCAAATATGTTGAATTTAGGTGATGTTCTTGATCTGATTGTCGAGAAATTCCCGGAGGGCATTCAGGCGAATGATGAAGAAAAAACAGCAGTTGCGGTGATAGGAAAACCTAATGTAGGGAAATCCTCATTGATAAATGCTCTGTTGAACGAGGAGCGCGTCATTGTTTCTGATATTGCAGGGACAACTCGAGATTCAATTGATACACCATTCGCATGGGAAGGTGAAGATTATATATTGATAGACACTGCCGGAATCAGGAGGCAGAGTCGAATAAATGAATACGTAGAAAAATACAGTGTTATCAGAGCTATTGCTGCTATCGAAAGATCAGATGTATGTATACTCATGATAGATGCTTCTCAGGGAGTAACCGATCAGGACAAAAAAATCGCCGGTATGGCTCATGAAGCAGGAAAAGGTATTATCATAGTGGTAAATAAATGGGATCTGGTGAAAAAAGAAACAAACACTATGAGCAAATATCGGAAAAAGATAAAAAGCGAATTGGTATTTATGTCCTATGCTCCTATAATATTCATCTCTGTTCTGGAAAAGCAGAGATTGTATTCAGTGATGGATACTGTAAGAATGGTGGCATCCAAAAGAGCGATGAGGATTCCTACAGGACAGTTAAACAGTCTGATTGTAGAATCCACCATGATGAAGCAACCTCCATCTGATAAGGGAAAGAGGTTAAAGATTTATTATGTAACCCAAGTAGGTATAAAACCGCCCCTCTTTTCATTTCAGATTAATAAGAGGGAATTGATGCATTTTTCCTATTCCAGATATCTTGAGAATCAGATTAGAGAGAACTATGGATTTGAAGGAACTTCAATAAAATTTGTCTTTAGAGAAAAAGGGGAAAAGGGTATATGATGTATATCTTCGCGCAGGTTGTCAGCTATCTTTTGGGGAGTATATCTCCTGCAATTATTCTCGGTAAGATTAACGGAATTAATATTAAAGAAAAAGGTAGTGGAAATGCCGGAGCAACAAACACACTTAGAGTCCTGGGGAAGAAAGCTGCGATTATAACCCTTATTGTAGATATTTTAAAGGGAGTGCTCGCTGTTATTCTGGCAAGGTTAATGTCAGGCGATCAGGCAGCATATCTGGCATGTATATTTGTTATTCTGGGCCATATTTTTCCTGTGTGGTTCGGGTTTAAAGGCGGCAAAGGAGTAGCTGTTGCCTTTGGGGCATTGACTGCCATAAATCCATACATAGGCCTGGCTTGTCTTGCTGTTGTGGCTGTAACTGTTTTGCTGTCCAGAACAGTGTCTTTGGGCTCGATACTGGCAGCTTTATCTGTGCCCGTGTGGTCTGTTTTATTTGAACCTGCTTTTTTACCGTACGTTATATTCCCGGCTCTTTTGGTTGTTTTTATGCACAGAACGAATATTAAGAGAATTTTGTCCGGACAGGAGAACAAACTATGGAAATAGGAATTATTGGGGCAGGAAGTTGGGGAACAGCCCTCGCTCAAACTTTTGCTTGTAACAATCACGATGTTTATCTTTATGCTCGCAGGAAAGAGCAAAGGGATGAAATCAGGTGTACAGGAGAGAACAAGAAATATCTTCCCGGGATTACTCTTATTGATAATATCCATATAGTAGATGATATTAAGGGAGCTGTTTTGGGTAGAGAAATAGTTTTGATGGCAGTACCTACACAGAATTTCAGAACGGTATATGAAGAAGTTTCTCATATTTTAGATGTAAGTGGATATGATCCGATTATTTTAAATGTGGCAAAGGGAATAGAAAAAGGCAGTCATATGCTTCTTTCAGATGTGGCTTGGCAGATTAGGAAGAATACAAGGTATGCTGTACTTTCTGGGCCATCCCATGCTGAAGAAGTGGGGAGATTTAAACCGACTACTGTTGCAGTTGCTTCTAAGAACATTGAACTTGCCCAGTATATACAAAAACATCTAATTACAACAAGATTCAGAATTTATGCCAACGATGATCTTATCGGTGTTCAGCTTGGAGGAGCACTTAAAAATATAATAGCTCTCGGAGCCGGAATCTCAGACGGAATAGGTTTTGGTGATAATGCAAGGGCTGCTCTTATGACCAGAGGGCTTGTTGAGATAACAAGGCTCGGCGTTGCAATGGGTGCAAAGCCTGAGACCTTTTCGGGACTGACGGGACTTGGAGATTTGATAGTAACTTGCGATAGTTATCATTCACGAAATAGAAGATGTGGTATTTTGCTTGGGAAGGGCAAAACCGTAAGGGAAGCCACCACAGAAATAGGTATGGTTGTTGAGAGTCTTACAACAACGCAGGCTGCCTATGAGCTTGCAGGATCTCTAAATATAGAAATGCCTATAACCGAAGCTATATACAAGATAATAGAGGGAGAAATTAAACCTGTTCAAGCGGTTGATATTTTAATGGGTAGAGATAGAAAGAATGAATAAAATCATAAAAAACACTTTTGTTGAAAATTTTGTGGAAAACCATGGCAGGGAGCCTAGGGTTTCTATAACTACGTTTGGGTGTCAGATGAACGAACATGATTCCGAAATAGTTATGGGGCTTTTGAATGAAAGAGGATATACTCAAATTGACGATAGAGATGCGGCTGATGTTGCTATCTTAAACACTTGTAGCGTCAGAGAAAATGCGGACAAAAGGTTCTTCGGGACGTTGGGACAACTGAAAAAGCTTAAAGAAAAAAATCCCTCCTTTGTAACATGTGTCTGTGGATGCATGATGCAGCAACAACATATAATAGATAAGTTGAAGACGAGTTATCCGTGGGTTGATGTTATAGTGGGAACACACAATATCCATACTCTTCCTGACCTTATAGACAACCTCATTGAAGAGAAGCAAAGACAGATGGAAATTTTACCTGAGGCGGTAGAGATAATTGAAGAATTACCGTCTCAGCGGCTTTTTAAACACAAAGCTCTGGTTAATATAATGTATGGATGTAATAATTTCTGTACTTACTGTATAGTTCCGTATACCAGAGGTAGAGAGAGAAGCAGAGCACCCGAACACATCGTGCAGGAGATTAGGAAGCTGGTAGAGGACGGAGTTGTGGAAGTTATGCTGCTCGGGCAGAATGTAAATTCATATAGAGGATATGGGGAAGATGGCGTATGGGAGTTCCCCAGGTTACTTGAAGAAATCAATCAAATAGAAGGTCTTGAAAGAATCAGATTTATGACATCTCATCCAAAGGATATGTCAGATGATTTGATATCCTCATTTAGAAAACTGAATAAGCTTTCCAAATATGTTCATCTTCCTGTACAGGCAGGTAGTGACAGAGTCCTAAAAAAAATGAACAGACGATACAAGGTTTCGGATTACTTGGCACTAATAGATAAGTTAAGAAAAACAGTTCCTGAAATAACCATATCTACAGATATAATTGTGGGATTTCCGGGGGAGACTGAGGAAGATTTTGAGGGAACTCTTGCTTTGGTTGAAAGAGTAAGATATGATTCAGCATTTACTTTTCTTTATTCCATAAGAAAGGATACTCCTGCGGAAAAATTCCGAGAGCAGGTGGAAGAATCGATTAAACATGAAAGGTTCAACAGACTTGTTGATGCTGTTAACAAAATAAGTGCAGAAAAAAATCGGGAGTATGTTGGAAGAACCTTTAGTGTTCTTGTCGATGGCTTCAGTAAGACAAGCAACATGGCACTTACCGGCAGGACAGATGGTTTTAAATTGATTAACTTCCCCGTTCCGAACGGACTAGATGGAGAAAAGCTTATAGGGAAAGTACTGGATGTGGAGGTAACGGAAGCAAAGACCTTCAGTCTTGAAGGTAAATTGGTGTAATATATGGATAAATTCATAATCCAAAACGGGGAAAAGCTTAGAATGGGTTATACTACGGGGACAACTGCAACTGTTGCGGCTGTTGCTGCCGGAAGAATGTTACTCACCGGAGAAAGACTTACGGAAGCCAAAGTCACATTACCTCAGGGAGAGGAAGCTATTTTGGAAATTGCAAGATATGAAGTTGCAGATGAGCATTGCACCTGTGTAGTTTTAAAAGATGGAGGAGATGATCCCGATATTACACACGGAGCAGAGATCCACTCAAGGGTGAGCTTGTGCAGTGAAGGGATAGAAATAACCGGTGGAGAGGGTGTGGGAGTTGTAACGACAGACGGTATGCGGTGTCCCAAGGGTGAGTATGCCATAAATCCCGTGCCGAGAAAGATGATAAGAGAGAATCTGGAGGCTTTATCCGAAGAACTGGATTATACAGGGGGATTCAAAGTTGAAATAAATGTTCCCAACGGCGAAAAACTTGCCAAACAGACATATAACCCGAGACTTGGAGTTGTCGGAGGTATTTCTATTTTGGGCACGACCGGAATCGTGTGGCCAATGAGTGAAAAAGCACTGATTGATACCATAAAAGTTGAGCTTGACAGAAAGTATGCTGATGATCCTGACAGCGTGATAATAGCTCCCGGAAATTACGGACAGGATTATTGCAGAAGTAATTTGGGTATAGATATTGATGACGCTGTTAAAATCAGCAATTTTCTGGGAGAAGCCCTGGACTATATTAGCTACAAAGGTTTCAAAGATGTCCTGCTTGTGGGGCATACAGGAAAACTGATAAAGGTGGCCGGGGGAATTATGAACACTCATTCTTCCTATGGAGATTGCAGAATGGAAATAATAAGTGCCTATGTTGCCCTTCTGGGAGGGAGCTCAAACACTGTGAAGAAAATTCTTGATTGTGTGACAACAGATCAGGCAATGGACATTGTAAGGAATGAGCCATATTATGAAAAGTTAAAGGTAAAATTAGCAGAAAGAGTGAAATATCATCTGGATTTTAGGCTTAAAGGTAAAACCGAAATTGAATTTATTATGTTCACCACTGACAAGACCCATGTTATGGAAAGCCCTGGTGCCAGGGATATGTTACAGAGAAAATGGAGGAGAAATTAGTGGAAAACGGAAGGTTTTACGCAGTGGGCGTTGGACCGGGAGATCCGGAGCTCATGACGGTAAAAGCAATCAAAACTATTGAAAATGCAGATGTAATTGTAATCCCTACCACAGAGAGCAAAAATACTACTGCTATGAGGATCGCAGCCGAATATGTTAAGGACAAGGAAGTGGTATCTTGCCACATGCCCATGTCGAAGAAAATGGCTACAGATAACTGGGAGAAAATCGAAGAGTTTCACAGGGAATCCGCAGACATAGTCGGGAAGCTTCTTGATAAGGGAAAGGATGTTGCTTTTCTGACCCTTGGAGACCCGACAGTTTACAGTACAGTTATGTATGTTCACAGAATTTTGGATAAAAGAGGTTATTCGACGGAGATTGTTCCCGGGATTACCTCATTTTGTGCTGCAGCGGCCAGGCTCAATGTGAGCTTGTGTGAGCGTGAAGAAATGCTTCACATCATACCGGCGACATTTACGGATTTAGACGAAATAGAAAAATATGAAGGAACAAAAGTTCTGATGAAATCCGGCAAAACAATAATGAATGTAAAAGATAGGCTGGCAAAGGACGGTGCAATGATGGTTGAGAAGGCAACCATGGAAGGAGAAAAAATATACAGAGATATGAACGAACTTGAGGAACCCAGCTCATATTTTTCGTTAGTTGTATTACATTCAAAGGAAAGGCAGGCAGAAGAATGATATATATTGTAGGCGCAGGACCGGGAGCAGATGACCTCATCACAGTCAGAGGAGCAGACCTGCTAAAAAAAGCTGATACGATAATCTATGCAGGCTCTCTCGTAAACCCGGCACTTTTAGACTACGCTAAGACCGGATGCGAAATTTATGACAGTGCAAAGATGACACTTGAAGAGGTAATCGGTGTAATGGAAAGGGACGATGCTCCGGGGAAAGTAGTGGTTCGTCTTCATACCGGAGACCCTTGTATTTACGGCGCTATCAGGGAACAGATGGATATTTTGGACAGCAAAGAGATAAAGTACGAATATGTCCCCGGGGTCAGTTCTTTCATAGGGGCAGCTTCGGCTTTGAAGACAGAATACACATTACCAAACGTAAGTCAAACGGTAATACTTACGAGAATGGCGGGCAGAACTCCCGTTCCTCCAAAAGAAGAGATAGAACTTTTAGCATCTCATCAAGCCACAATGATTATTTTTCTCACATCTACAATGTTAGAAGAACTCTCAAAGAGGCTTATGGCAGGCGGCTATTCTCCTGAAACACCTGCAGCTATTGTGTACAGGGCAACTTGGCCCGATCAAAAAGTTATAAGAACGACTGTTGAAAAGTTTCCAATAGAAGCTGAAAAAGAAGGTATTAACAAAATGGCTCTCATATGTGTGGGGAATTTCTTAGGGAATGAATACGACAGATCCATGCTGTATCACCCCGGATTTTCACATCTTTTTAGAGAGGCTTCTGACGATTCAGTGGGTGGAGGAATTTCTGATTTCAAGGCCAAAGAGGAAGAGAGTTTCAAAGAAACAAATGTATCTTACGAAAAAAGAGAGACATCGGCTAGGGAAGTGAAATAATGCATAAACTTTGCATAATATCTTTCACGGAAAAAGGCTCAGCACTTGCCTGCGAACTTAAATCGTATTTCGATAAAAATAATACTTACGGATTCTCAGCTGAATTTCCACCTAAGGGAGTCAACAGGAAAGAATATATAAACGATAAGTTTTCCCGATATGCGGGTTTTATATTCATTGGAGCCACAGGAATAGCAGTGAGATATATAGCACCTCTCCTGAAATCAAAGGATATCGATCCTGCCGTTCTGGTCGTGGATGAACTTGGAAGGTATGTAATTCCACTTGTTTCAGGTCATCTTGGGGGAGCTAATAGATTATCGAAAATAGTGTCATATGGGATTGGTGCCATACCGGTAATTACAACAGCTACAGATATTAATGAAAAATTTGCTGTAGATATTTGGACACGTAAGTCAGGGTGTATTATTTCGGATATATCTAAAATAAGATATATATCTTCTGCTGTGCTACGTGGCGAAAAAGTGGGATTCGTTTCGGATTTTCCAATTGAAGGAAGGCTCCCTGATGAGCTCACACTCATAGATTTTGATAAGAGATACACAGAATTTGAGGAAGATGTAGAGTGTTCTCCATGTACAGAGACAAAATTTCGAGACAGGTATATAATACCCGGAGTTGGGATAGCGGTTTCAATGGACGAAAGCTGTTCTCCTTTCGAAATTACACTGAATGTTATACCCAGAGTAATCTGCCTTGGTGTGGGGTGCCGCAAGGATATTGATATCAGATCCTTTGAAGATTTTGTTCTTTCAAGATTGGAGTCACATAGAATACCAATTAAATCTATATACAAGATTGGATCCATAGATTTGAAAGCGGAAGAAAAATGTATACTGGCATTTTCCGAGAAATATGATATACCATTTCAGACTGCAACAAAGGAAGAATTGAATTCTGTACCCGGAAATTTTAACGGATCGGAATTTGTAAAGTCGGTTACCGGTATTGACAATGTCTGTGAAAGATCTGCAATGTGGCTTGCCGGAGGAGGAAGCATTATTGCACCCAAGGAGAGCCATGAAGGAATTACATTTGCGTTGGCAATGAAAGATTGGAAGTGTGTTTTTTGAATATAATAATGAGTTATATTGACCATAGAGCAGCTAATATCAACGAGAGGGAATTATTTACCTTTACTTCAACTGAAGTCTGTAGGCTCTATGAGAGTATGAGAGAAAATGAAATAATTCTTGGTGGAGTTCTGATAGGCACATGTAATAGAACAGAACTGTACTTATCGCTAAAAGAAGAAACATATATCGATCCATTTGAAATAATATGCGAAATAAAGGGACATGATCCTGTTAAATTCTCTGCTATTAAGAAGACCTTAGTGGGACACGATGCAATAAGGCATTTGATGATGGTTGCCGCAGGAACGGAATCACAGATATGGGGAGATGCTCAAATTATAAGTCAGGTTAGGGATGCAGCCAGAGTGGCAAAAGATGAAAAGATAACTGATTCTATTCTTAATGTTTTGTTTCGAAATGCAGTCAGCGCAGGCAAAAAAGTAAAAACACATGTGGATTTTAAAATCAGCGATAATTCCACGGCTCTTAAGGCTGTGTCCATACTGAGCGATAGAGATGATATAAAAAAAGTTCTCATAATCGGAAACGGAATGATAGGACGACTTGTGGGAGAAAATCTCGTGTGGAACGATTTTCAAGCAACAATGACTCTGAGGCAGTTTAAAACAGGAGCTATAAGTGTACCGAGGAAGGTCGATACGATACCATATAGTGAAAGATACGATGTTCTCGGTAATTTCGACGCTGTGATCAGTGCAACAATGAGCCCGCATTTCACATTAAACTACAGTGAGATGAAAGAGGTCAAAGTTTGGCCGAAAGTTTTCATAGACCTGGCCGTACCAAGAGATATAGATCCTCAGATAACGGAGGACTCAGAGAGGGGAAGTACAATTGACTACTATGACCTTGATATGATAAGCAAAGACGAGGTTGAAGAGTCAAAAGATGAGCAAATGATGGAAATCAACGAAATTTTAAGAGAATTCGAAGAAGAATTCTATAGGTGGTACGATTTCAAAACCACTATGGGAGGAAAGTAGATGAAGATATATGTTGTTGGAATCGGTCCGGGAGGCTTGGCATTCATGACGCCTCAGGCTAAGGCGGCAATTGAGAGCAGTCAAGTAGTGGTTGGTTATACGGTTTATGTAGATCTGGTAAAGGAGCTGACTCTCGGCAAAGAAGTACTTTCCACACCGATGAAAAAAGAAGTGGACAGGTGCAGGTTGGCCTTAGAATCAGCCCTTGATAACAAAACAGTAGCCTTCGTATGTAGCGGCGATGCGGGTGTCTATGGCATGGCAGGTATTATGCTTCAGGTGGCCGAAAACCACCCGGAGGTTGAAATAGAAATCGTTCCGGGAATAACTGCAGCTTGTAGCGGAGCGGCTCTTCTCGGAGCCCCATTGATACATGACTTTGCTGTCATATCACTAAGCGATCTTTTGACAACATGGGAACTTATTGAAAAAAGGCTGAGGTTATCCGCAGAGGCGGACATGTCGGTGGTGCTTTATAATCCTAAGAGTAAGAAAAGATGTGACTATATCGACAGGGCGGTTAAAATCATGTCTGAATTCAAATCAATGGATACTCCTGCAGGCTATGTAAAAAACATCGGGAGAGATGGGCAAAAGGTTGTAATCTGCACAATGAAAGATCTTATAAATAACGATGACATAGATATGTTTACCACCGCCTTTGTGGGAAACAGTACAACAGAAATAATTAATGGAAAGATGGTAACTCCAAGGGGATATAAGAATGTCTAAAAAAATTGCTGTGTTTTCCGGGACCGGTGAGGGGAGACAGCTTGCCGAATGGGTAACTGAGAGAAATATGGAAAGTGATTTTACTTTCTTTGTAGCCACAGAATACGGTGGTGAAATGATGAAAGACCTGAAGGATATTCATGTTCACGAAGGCAGACTCACTCCGGAAGATATGGATGTTTTGTTTAGAGCAGAAGGTTTCTCCCTGGTTGTGGACGCCACCCACCCATATGCAACTAAGGTCACTGAAAATATAAGAAAGTCCTGCGGAGAAACTATTCCTTATGTAAGACTTTTCCGAGAACCTGATGATTCTCACATTGACGACTTGCAGGTGGTTGAGGATATCACAGCCGCAGCGGAGTTGCTTAATTGCTTTGATGATAAAGTTTTACTGACAACCGGATCGAAAGAAATTAATAAATTCTCAAGTGTTAAAGATAAAGGGAGGAGACTAATAGCTAGGGTATTGCCGACTATCGAGTCCTTAAATCTGTGTTTTAATGCCGGAATTGAAAAGAAAAATATAATAGCAATGCAGGGTCCGTTCACTAAAGAAATGAACATAGCTACTATGAACCAATACGGTTGCAGTGTCCTCGTGACCAAAGATACAGGAACAATGGGAGGGTTTCACGACAAAGCCTCCCTTGTTGAACTGGGTTATAAAGTTATTATAATTAAAAGACCCACAAACGAGACTGGTTTGACTTTTGAACAGGTGAAAGGAAGGATTCTAGATGTGTACAAGACATGATTTTTTCCCTCTTTTTGTAGATACCCGTGGGAAAAAAGTATTGGTTTTCGGAGCAGGAAAAATTGCCACAAGGCGTATAGGTACTTTATTAAAATTCAAGTTTAAAGTAAAAGTCATTGGCAGAACGCCGACAGAAGAACTTTTGGATTGGGCTAAAGCGGGTCTTGTGGATTTTAAAAGACGGGAAATTACAAAAAGAGATATTGATCAGATTTCCGAAGATTTATTTCTTGTGGTGGCGGCAACATCAAGCAGAGAACTCAACAAAGCAATAGGAATCAGCTGTGACAGGATAGGTGTATATCATTCTGTCGCCGATTCAAAGGAAGAATGCAATGTTTTCTTTCCTGCAGTAAGGACCTGCAGAGAAGTTGTGGTCGGAATAGCAGGTGATGGCAGCGATCACAACAGAACCAGGATGATTGCTGATTTAATAGGTGAGAGCCTTGAGAATCCTGAAAAAATATGAAAAAGAATGCATGAACAGATCGTACACTACTTTTATAACATAATGTTAAAATGCTAGCGATAAGATTATTTTAAGAGGATTTAACTATGAGAGTTGTAGTTGGCAGCAGAGCAAGTAAATTGGCTGTAATTCAATCTGAAATGGTGATCGATTCCCTGAGAAGATACAACCCCGAAGTGGAGTTTGATCTCATTACCATGAAGACCACAGGAGATATAATTCTGGATAAAACTTTAGATAAAATTGGCGGAAAAGGCTTATTTGTAAAGGAACTGGATAAAGCCCTGGTGGACGGCAGAGTAGATATAACAGTGCATAGTCTTAAGGACATGCCTATGGAAGTTAATAATGAACTTCCTCTTTTGGCATTTTCTAAAAGAGAAGATCCCAGAGATGTTTTGGTATTACCGGAGGGGGTCAGTGAGATAGATCCGAATAAACCTATAGGAAGCTCATCAAAGAGAAGACAGCTTCATCTTGAGAAACTTTATCCGGGAATAGATATAAAACCTATAAGGGGAAATCTCCAGACGAGACTCAGAAAACTTGATGAAGGGGAATTTTCCGCCATAGTTTTAGCCTATGCAGGGCTGAAGAGACTGGGTCTGGAACATAGGGTTTCCCGAATTTTTTCCACAGAAGAGATTGTCCCTGCAGCGTGCCAGGGTATACTTGCAGTTCAAGGCAGAGCAGATTTTGATGAAGCTATTTTGAAATCCTTTGACGACAAGGACAGTAGGGCAGTTGCCATGGCTGAAAGATCTTTTGTCGCTGCACTTGACGGAGGCTGCAGTTCACCGGTTGCAGCCTACGGTAAGATTCAAGGAGATCAGATAAGTCTGACAGGATTCTATGTGGACGAAAAAGGAAGAGAGCTGACAAAGACAGTAGCAGGTCCTTTGAAGGATGGAGTTGCCCTTGGGAGACAGCTGGCTTACAATATGAAGAAAAAGTTAGAAGAGAAAGTAGATGGAAATGCAGGATGAATAACGGAGAAGTAATATTAGTAGGAGCAGGACCGGGAGACAAGGAACTCTTGACCATTGCCGCTCTCAAGGCTATACAATCTGCTGATGTTGTGGTTTATGACAGGCTTGTGAGTAAGGAGATTATGGATCTTGTTCCCCAAAAAGCGAAATTGATAAATGTCGGTAAAAACGTGGGCGATCACCCCGTTCCTCAGGAACGAATCAGTGAAATTTTGGTGGAAGAAGCCCAAATGGGTAATGAGGTTGTCAGACTTAAGGGTGGAGATCCGTTTCTGTTTGGCAGGGGTGGTGAGGAGCTGGAACTTCTTGTTGAAAATTCAGTAAATTTCCGTGTAATACCGGGAATAACCTCATCAATCGGAGCGGCAACTTATGGGGGGATTCCTGTCACCCACAGAGATTACTGCTCTTCTGTACATATGATAACCGGACAGGGTAAGCGAGGAACGAAGCCCGATATAAATTTCCGTGCCCTCAAAGAATTGAATGGAACGTTGATTTTTATGATGTCTGTTGGGAAGATTCACTACATTATAGAGGGTCTTCTTTCTGCGGGTATGGATCCGAAGATGCCTTGCGGCGTTGTGGAAAACGGAACCAGAAGCAATCAGAGAAAGGTAATATCAACACTTGAAAATCTGGAGGAAGATGTAAAAGCCGATGAAATAAAGTCACCTGCACTGATTATCGTAGGAAAGGTAGCAAAGCTTAGCGATGCTTTCGATTGGTTTTCTAAATTGCCTCTCAAGAACTGCAATATCCTTGTAACTCAGCCAAAAGCCAAAGCCTCTAAATTAGCTGATTTGATTACAGCGGCAGGAGGGAACCCTATTCTATACCCTGTCATTGAAACTGAGCCTATAAGGCCGATAAATCCGCCGATTGAAGATTATGATGTGATTGCCTTTACAAGCAGTGCAGGGGTTCAGTCATTTTTCGATGACTTGATGGAAAAAGGTATGGACGGTAGAGTTCTAAAAAACAAAATAATTGCAGCCGTAGGATCTCAGACTGCCAAGACCATGGCAAAGTATGGAATTATTGCTGATTTTGTGCCGTCAAAATTTGATGGTGCTACTATGGTTAAAGAAATGGCAGAAAAAGGTATTCTCTCAGGGAGAACCAACATTTTGCTCCTTAGAGCTGAAAAAGGAAGTGATGAGACAATAGAAGCCCTTAATCAAGCAGGTGTCAAATACTGTGATTATTCCGTGTATAGGACGAAATATCTTTCTCATAATCCTATAAATAGAGAGAAGATTGACTGGATAACATTTACAAGCAAATCATGTGTAACCGGTCTTTTGGCAACTCAGAATGAGGGTGTACTGAGAGGTATGAAGGCTGTCTGTATTGGAAGACAAACTGAAAATTTAGCAAAGAAGGAAGGATTTGAAACATATGTTTCGGATATGTCCACTGTATACTCAATGGTCGAAAAACTCAAGGAGCTGGCTGTGTCAGATTGCTCTCCATGTGGGGAAGACCATAGGGAGAATCCGGTAAATTCTGAAGGAGGTTTAAAATGAATAGGGGAAGAAGAACAAGAAAAACGGACGCTGTAAGAAAAATGGTAAGAGAAACCAGAATTTCTCCTGATAGTTTAATCTATCCGATTTTTTTACAGGAAGGTGATGACATCAAAGCTCATATTGATGCTATGCCGGGACAGTACAGATACAGCCCGGATAGAGTCAGGGAAATAATTGATGACTGTCTTGGAAAAGGGGTTAACAAAGTCCTCCTATTTGGAATACCGGCTCATAAGGACCCTGTAGGAACTCAGGCGTACGACCACGAAGCAATCGTTCAATCAGGTATCAGAAAAATTAAGGAAGAATACGGGGAAGAGGTTTATATTATAACAGATGTTTGCATGTGTGAATATACGGACCACGGTCACTGTGGAATACTGAATGACAGAGAAGTTGATAACGACTTGACTTTGCCATATCTAGCAAAGATAGCTCTTTCTCATGTGGAAGCAGGAGCCGATATGGTGGCACCGTCTGACATGATGGACGGAAGGATAGGCACCATCAGATCTGCCCTTGATGAGGCAGGTTATATAAGCACTCCTATCATGAGTTATGCAGCAAAGTATGCGTCGGCGTTTTATGGGCCGTTTAGAGATGCTGCTGACTCGGCACCTTCATTTGGAGATAGGAGATCTTATCAGATGGATTATCACAATAGAAGAGAAGCGGTGAAAGAATCTATCTTTGACGTATCTGAGGGCGCGGATATATTGATGGTAAAACCGGCACTTTCCTATCTTGATATAATACGAGAGGTGAAGAATGCAACAAACTTACCTTTAGCAGCTTATAGTGTGAGCGGAGAGTATTCAATGATAAAATGTGCAGGTGAGGCCGGATTGATTGATGAGTATAAGACCATGTGTGAGTCTGCCGTTTCTGTTTTCAGAGCCGGTGCGGATATTCTTATAACATATTATGCAATGGAACTTGCTGATGCAATCAGAAATGGGGACATAGGATGATAATCAATGAAAAAAAAATAAAACAAACAACCTCAGGCAGTTGTACAGGGGGCAAAACCTCTGAAGATTTATTCAATGAAGCAAAAAAATACATGCCGGGGGGTGTCAATAGCCCTGTTAGAGCTTACAATTCCGTTGACCTGACACCGAGATTTATTGAAAAGGCCAGTGGTAGCAAGGTTTACGATATCAGCGGTAAGGAGTACATTGACTTTGTAGGTTCATGGGGACCTATGCTTCTGGGACACAATAATCCGAAAGTTCTTGACGCCGTGAAGAAAACTTCAGAATTGGGGTTGAGTTTTGGAGCCTGCAATCACCTTGAAGTTGAACTGGCAAAACTTATATGTGACAACATTCCCCACGTGGAAATGATAAGAATGGTGAACAGTGGAACTGAAGCTGTGATGAGCTGTATCAGAGCAGCCAGAGGATTTACAGGAAGAAGCAAAATAGTTAAATTTGAAGGTTGCTATCACGGACACAGCGATGCGCTGCTCGTTAAGGCCGGTTCCGGAGCTATGACATTTGGAGAGCCTGACAGCAGTGGAGTGACAAGGGGAGCTGTAGAGGATACACTTCTTGCCCGGTATAACAATCTTGAAAGTGTAAGAGAACTTTTTAAAGAAAATAAAGGAGAAATTGCCTGTGTGATTTTGGAGCCGGTTGCTGCTAACATGGGTCTTGTACTTCCGGAAAATGGATTTCTTGAGGGTCTTAGAAAGCTCTGTGATGAAGAAGACAGCCTGCTGATCTTTGATGAAGTTATTACAGGGTTCAGATTAGCTTTCGGCGGGGCGGCAGAATATTTTGGAATTGTCCCTGATCTTGTGACATATGGTAAAATAATAGGCGGAGGTATGCCGGTGGGCGCATATGGAGGACGGCGTGATGTAATGTCATGTGTATCTCCGTTGGGAAAGGTTTATCAGGCCGGAACACTTTCCGGGAATCCAATCGCCATGGCAGCGGGAATTGCAATGCTGACACAGCTCCTTGAAAATCCTCATATTTATGATGAAATTGCTTCGAAATGCAGATATTTTGTTGAGGAGCTTAAAAAAATCACTGAATTTCAAGTTGTAGGAATAGGCTCTTTGGCATGTATTTTTCATCAAAAGGAAGCGGTTCGAAATTATGACGATGCGTCAAAATCAGACACGGACAGCTTTAAGAAAGCCTTTAAAATTCTCATAGATAATGGAATTTACATGGCACCATCGCAGTTTGAAAGCATTTTCTTTTCAAGCGCTATAACTGAGGAAGATATCTCGAGAACCATTGAGGTGTTCAGAGAGATTTTCAAATAAAATTTATAAACACAACAAAACAGAGGCGGGCCGTGTATGTGTGCGTTTGGAGGTTTTTGCTGAGGTCCTGAAACTTATAATTTTTGTGAGGTTTTGCAGGTTATTATTCCGAACTTTTAAATTTGCACTTTGTCACGAGGCTTTGGCCGGACTAAAGGAGGATGAATTATGAAGGGAATTATGGTTTTGGCACATGGAAGCAGGGTTAAAGAGACCACTGATACCATAGAGAAAATTGTTGATATGGTCAAGAAAAAAATTGGAGAAACCGATATGCCGATTGAAATTGCATATATGGAGTTATGTCAACCGGATATCGCAACCGTTGTAAAGAAAATGATAGGTGTGGGCGTTGATGAAATTAAGGTCGTACCTTACTTCCTGTTCAGAGGTATTCACATTAAGAAAGATATCCCGAACGAGTTGAAAGCAGCTCTGGAGGGTCACGATAATGTAAAAATCACCATGGGAGATACCCTTGGAACTGATCCTAGATTGGCTGATATTTTAGCTGATAGAATTTTGAACTAAATTTGGAGTTATAATGAAAATAATTATAGTTGGCGGCGGACCGGGTACAATGGATTTTTTGTCATCCGGTGGTGCCGCTACCATTAAAAGTGCAGATGTAGTATTGACCAGTACAAGGCTCAGTGATGAAATAGCTTCGCTAAATGATAATATTAAAGTAATGGGAATCGGTGATACAATAGAATTTCTTAAAAGACATTCCTCGGAAAGAGATATGAATATTGCCGTACTTGCTTCAGGAGATGTGGGATTTTATAGCATAGCTACCACCATAAGAAAGAGACTCTTAAATGATTTGCAGGGAGGAATGCATTCTAATGATGATGTTCTCCAAGGCAGTGCCAAAAATCCTAATGCAGGTTTTGATAATGCAATACCGGATATTGAACTGATTCCGGGGCTTTCAAGTTTTCAAATTTTTGCTGCTCGACTTTCGCAAGGCTATGAAGATTGGAAACTTATATCTCTCCACGGACTCGATCGTTCGATTCTTCCATATGCAAGCTATTACCGCAAGACATTTGCGCTTACAGGTGGCAGGTGGGATGTAGCTTCTATGATAGATGAACTCGTGAACGCAGGCCTTGGTCATGTAAAAGTTTATGTAGGCGAAAGACTTTCCATGGAAGGTGAGAAGATAACTGTGGGAAGGGCAGATAGGTTATCAGGAAAAGAATTTGATAAACTAGCTGTGGTTCTGATAGAAAATAAGAATTTTGTAAAGCCATATCAAACATTAAAAGACGATGATTATTACAGAGGAAAAGCCCCGATGACTAAAGAGGCGGTGAGAAACCTCAGTATAGACGCTTTGGAAATCGCTCCATCTGATGTGGTTTGGGATGTAGGGGCCGGCTCGGGAGGAGTGACATGTGCCATGGCACTCAAGGCTTATGAATCAATGGTATATGCCGTTGAGATGAAGAAAGATGCCATTGAGATACTGCGAGAAAACAGGTCCCGATTTGGTGCCTATAATGTTAAAATCATAGAAGGCAGAGCACCGGACGCACTTATTGATCTTCCGGTTCCCGATAAGATCTTCATAGGTGGAAGCACAGGAAGTCTTCGGGAGATTTTAGATATGATACTGTTTAAGAATCCGAAAGTAAAGATTGTTGTAAATGCTATCACTCTTGAAACGATTGGAAAAATTTTGGACTCTTTTAAACGTTTGAACTTAAAAACAGAAATAATTTCGGCAACAATTGCCAAGTCAAAAAAACTGGGCAATTATAATATGATGATTGGGGAAAATCCAATTTATATAGTAAAAGGAGAAAGAGATGAAGAGAATTAGAATTCCGAGAATTATGCTTGTCGGAACCGGCAGCGGAAGTGGAAAGACTACAGCTACTATAGGCATGATTAAAGCCCTTGGTATTATGGGCAAGAAAGTAAGTTCATTCAAATGCGGACCTGATTACATAGATCCGATGTTTCACACCGAGGTACTGGGTGTTTCCGCAAGAAATATTGATTTGTATTTACAGGGTTATGATGCTCTTGAAACTATACTGGGACACTCTGAAGGCAGCGATATAGCCGTTATTGAAGGTGTAATGGGAATGTATGATGGATTAGGATTTAAGGATGACAGTTATTCCGCTAACCATATTTCCAGATTGACTGAAACTCCGGAAATTCTAATTGCGAGCGTATCCGGTAAGGGAAGATCTCTGCTTGCCGGAATAAAGGGATATTTGGACTTTCACGAAAATCTTCTTAAGGGTGTAATTTTGAATAATTGCTCAGAATCAATGTACAAGGTTTTCAAACCTCTTATAGAAAGCGAACTGTCAATTCCTTGTCTTGGATATCTTCCTATGATCAAAGAAGCATCTATAGGGAGTCGACATTTAGGCCTTATAACTGCAGAAGAAATTGAAGATCTTCAGGATAAGATTAAGGTTATCGGAGAAACTTTTGCAAAGACTGTTGACATGGAAGCAGTTCTGGAAATTGCTTCCGAAGCCGGGAACCTTGCTTATGAAGAAGTGCAGATCAACAAAATCACTGATAAACCTGTGAAAATTGCAATAGCAAAAGATCGAGCCTTCTGCTTTTTCTACAAGGATAACCTTGACGCCTTGGAAATGTTGGGAGCTGAGATAGAATTTTTCTCACCCATAAAGGATAAGAAGCTTCCCGAAAATATTCATGGAATCATAATCGGGGGCGGATATCCTGAACTATATCTTGATCAGATCATGAACAATAGCGATTTGAAAGAATCAATAAGGAAAGCTAACATGGCAGGGATTCCTATCTATGCAGAAAGCGGTGGGTACACATATCTTGCAGAATCAATCAGCTACTTCGGGCAGACATATCAAGGAGTAGGGATTGTTCCTGGGAATATAACTATGTCAGATCATCTCGTGAGATTCGGTTACAAGACGCTAACAGCCAAAGTCGACAACATTCTGTGCAAAGCAGGAGAGCAGACAAAGTGTCATGAGCACCATTATATGACAACTGATAAATATGGTGATTCATTTGAAGCGAAGAAGGAAAGTGGAATGACATATGATACTATTCATACCACCCAGAATATAGTTGCAGGTTTTCCTTGCATACATTGGCTATCTAACATATCTTTTGCAGAAAACTTTATAAGATCATGCCAGGAAAGGGAACCTTTCAATGGTTGAAACCATTGTAGCCTATAGAATTGTCATAATTTTAGTATTGTCAAGTTTTTTTGACCTGATCCTTGGAGATCCTAAATGGCTTCCCCATCCTATTGTTTATATAGGCAAATTAATCTCTTTTTTAGAAAAAGTATTGAAACCTGACGGGAGCAGAAAAGATATCCTAAAGGGTGTTCTGCTTTGGTTGGTAACGGTGGGGATTAGTTTTGGAGTACCATTATGTATTTTGTATATTACATATCGGATCAACTTTTATGCCGGACTTATTCTGGAGGTCTTCTGGTGTTTTCAGATTCTTGCAGGAAGAACACTTGCCGAGGAGGCTTTAAATATAAAAACTATCCTGGACAACGGAAATGTTGATGAGGCTCGGAAATCCCTTTCCATGATTGTCGGTAGGGATACAAGCTCTTTATCTGAAGAAGATATTATAAAAGCTGTTGTTGAGACTGTTAGTGAAAACACAACTGATGGTGTTATTTCGCCTTTAATTGCAATAGCACTGGGAGGGGCTCCTTTAGGATTTTTTTACAAAGCCGTCAATACCATGGACTCCATGATAGGATATAAAAGTGAAAAGTATTTTTATTTCGGGAAGGTTTCGGCGATATTAGACGATATTGCCAACTATTTACCTGCCCGTATAACAGGATTTCTCATAGTAGTCGGGGCATATATGTTTCCAAATCTTTCCGGGGAAAATGCTTTTAAGATGATGATGAGAGACCATGGCAAACACGCATCTCCAAACGGAGGATGGACTGAGGGAGCAGCGGCAGGAGCTTTGGGTATATGTTTGGGAGGAAACGCTTGGTATTTTGGCGTACTCCATGAAAAGGCAGAACTGGGTGACAGCACCAGATTACCGGAAACCGAGGATATCAATAGTGCTTCCAACTTAATGTGGCTCAGTTCATTTTTACTTCTGCTCATTGCTATTTTTATTAGAATTACTATTAGCATTCTGTGAGGTCATATGATAAAGTCCAAAGGTAATATAGGAAATAATTGTAAACGCAGTAACGGATACTGTCATGGCGGGGATATTTATAAATTTAAGGATAAAATGCTTGATTTTTCTGCTAATTTAAATCCTCTGGGAATGCCTGAGGCTGCTAAAGACAGTATAATCTCTTCAATTGATAACTTTGAAGCTTATCCGGATCACTCTTGTCGAAAACTTAGAACAGCTTTATCTAAATTTTACAACTATCCTGCTCATAAGATAGTGTGTGGAAACGGTGCAGCAGACCTTATTTTTAGGATATGTCTCCGTTTTAAACCACAAAATGCCCTGGTTGTTTCTCCAACATTTTCGGAGTATGAGGAAGCCGTGAAGATGTCAGGAGGTGCGGTAACGTATTTTCCTTTACTAGAAGATAAAAATTTTTCTGTCGGTGCAGAATTTGTAGATTCGATTTCAGAGAAAATAGATATGGTGTTTTTATGCAGTCCAAATAATCCGACAGGTTTGGCTGTGGATCTGAAGATAATCGAGGATACTTTGGAAAAAATGAGAAAAAATAACGGATTACTTGTTATAGATCATTGCTTTATTCATTTTATGGAGGATGAAAACTCATTTTCCGCTATGAGGCTTCTGAAGAAATGTAAGAATTTGATTATTATTAATGCGTTCACAAAGATTTACTCAATGGCAGGACTAAGAGTTGGCTATGCTTTTTGTGGTAGTGAGAGCATGGCTGCTTCCATACAAAATACTCTCCAGCCATGGTCAGTGTCTTCGGTGGCACAGGTTGCCGGTGAGAGAGCTATCGATGTGGAATTCATAAAAAAAACTAAAATTTATATATCGGAAAACAGGAAGTATCTTACAGATGAACTTGAGAAAATAGGGATAAAAGTCTTTCCGTCACAATGTAATTATTTGCTTTTCAAGTGCAGACATGATTTGGCGGATCTTCTCGAAAAAGAAGGTATAATGATAAGACGGTGCGGAAACTTCCCGGGACTTTCGGATTCATTTTTTCGAATTGCTGTAAAAAGCTTTGAAGATAACCGAAGACTTGTGGAAACAATCAAGAAGGTGATTTAATCATGGGGAAAAAAGCAAGGAAAATGATGGTGCTGGGCACATGTTCAAATTCAGGAAAAAGTTTTATCGTGGCCGGCATCTGCAGAATCCTAAAAAACAAGGGATTTAAGGTGGCTCCATATAAATCCCAAAACATGGCTTTAAACTCTTTCATAACGGAAGATGGACTGGAAATGGGGAGAGCACAGGTTGTACAGGCAGAGGCTGCCGGAATCAAGCCGGATGTCAGAATGAATCCTATACTGTTGAAACCAAACAGTGACACAGGAAGTCAAATAATACTTCATGGTGAAGTTTATGGAAATTATACCGCCTCTTCCTACTATGATAAAAAAGATTTCTTTGAAAAAGAAGCTATTAAAGCTTTGGAAGAACTGGAAGAAGACTTTGATTATATTATAATGGAAGGAGCAGGAAGTGCCTCTGAGATAAATCTAAAGGACAAAGATATTGTCAATATGGGTCTTGCAGAAAAGGTAGACGCTCCGGTGATAATTGTCGGTGATATTGACAGAGGAGGAGTGTTCGGCGCTTTGGCAGGAACGATGCTGCTTTTCGATGAGCGGGAAAAAGATCTTGTTAAAGGCGTGATCATCAATAAGTTCAGAGGTAACCTTGATATACTTAAACCCGGTCTGGATATGATTGAAGATGTTATCCAAAGACCGGTACTTGGAGTGGTTCCATTCATGAAAGTGGATATAGATGATGAGGATAGCTTGGCTATGAAGGATAGGAGCGGCAAAAGTCATAATCTCATAGATATTGTTGTAATAAGGACGCCGAGAATCTCAAATTTCACCGATTTTAACGCACTTGAACATATGGAGGGAGTAGGCGTCAGATATGTTGAAACACCAAAAGATATTGGAAATCCTGATTTAATCATACTGCCGGGTACCAAAAGCACCATGGGTGACCTCAGGTGGCTGCGTGAAAGCGGAATGGAAACAAGAATACAGAAACATGCCTCTCGAGGTAAACCGATTATTGGCATATGCGGTGGATATCAAATGCTTGGTAAACGCCTTAAAGATGAATTCGGTGTGGAAGGTGGAGGTGAGATGAAGGGGATAGGACTCCTTCCCCATTCAACGGAGTTTACAAAGGATAAAGTAAGGAAAGCTCAAGTTGGTAAACTTGAAGATGTGGATGGAATTTTTGCGGATCTTTCAGGACTTGAATATGAAGGATATGAAATTCACATGGGTATTTCTCCCGGATTTGGGAATATAATCAATGAGGGGAATGTGTATGGAACGTATATTCACGGTATCTTCGATCGGGGGGAAATCAGCGGAGCAATTATCTGTGCATTGATGAAGGCCAAGGGAATAAATACAGGTGATATTGAAGCCATGGACATGGAAGAATACAAAGAGAAGCAATACGAAATATTAGGGACAAATTTGGAAAAAGCCTTAGATATGAATAGGCTGATTGAAATTTTAGGAGGTAAATGACATGAGAAAGAAAAGTGATCTCGGATTGGTGCATATCTACTGTGGAGATGGAAAGGGAAAGACTACTGCGGCTGTAGGGTTGACGGTGAGAGCTCAGGGATTTGGACTTAAAGTGTTGTTCATGCAGTTTTTGAAAGACGGTAACAGTAGCGAGCTGAATGTTTTGAGAAAATTAGATAATGTGGAAGTGTTGGGTGCAAAACCTATCAAGAAATTTACCTTCCAAATGAGTAAAGAGGAGCTTGAAGAAACCAAAGAAATGAGTGCCAAGCAACTAAAAGAAGCAGAAGAGAAGGTTATGAACGGTGATTATAACCTTTTGGTCTTAGATGAAGCACTGGGTTCAATTGAAGCAGGAGTTTTGGATGAGCAACTCATTTTAGATTTTCTGAAAAACAAACCGGAAAAACTTGAGGTTGTTATCACAGGAAGGATTCCTTCAGACAATATGATTGAAGCTGCTGACTATGTGTCAAGAATCGAAAAAGTAAAGCACCCTTACGACCAGGGTATTCCTGCAAGAAAGGGGATTGAGAAATAGTGAAAATTGAAAATATTGCTCCCATGGAAATCGAAAAGAGAAGCATGGAAATAATCGGTGAAATTTTAGGCGATAAAAAGCTTGATACAAGATACGAGGATATAATCAAAAGGTGTATTCATACTTCCGCTGATTTTGATTATGCAGACAATCTATATTTCACAGAGGATGTTGAAAAAATAATTAGAAAAGCTATATCTGAGGGAGCACATATAGTTACAGATACCAAGATGGCACAATCCGGAATCAACAAAAAGACAATTCATGAATTCGGTGGAGAAGTCTTGTGTTTTATAGGCGATGAGGATGTGTCAAAGGAAGCTGAGGAAAGAGGTGTGACAAGATCACTTGTAAGCATGGAAAAAGCTGCAAAGCTGGATAAACCTGTTATTTTTGCAATCGGAAATGCACCTACAGCTCTTCTTTCTATTGAATCGCTGGTTAAGTCAGGGAAGTTGAACCCTGTGGCGGTAATCGCTGTTCCCGTCGGATTTGTCAATGTAGTTGAATCCAAAGAACGTATTATAGACCTTGGTATACCTGCAATAGTAGCTAAAGGCCGCAAGGGAGGCAGTAACATCGCTGCCGCTATCGTTAATGCCTTGCAATATGGGATAAAGAGATAAAAATGTTTTTATTTGATATGCACCCGTGGCCATGGATTTTAGAGATAACCTTTACAGTTATCAATTTGATACTTGCACTGATAATAATCTTTATAGAGCGTAAGAATCCTGATAAGACTTTAGCATGGATTCTTGTGCTTTTTTTCCTGCCGGTAGTCGGTGCATTATTCTATCTGATTTTTGCACAAAACATAAGCAGGCGAAAAATCTATAAGCTTGATGACAAGGACGTAAAGATAATCAGAGAATCTGTCAACGACCAGATTTATGATATCAATAATAACAAGTTGGAGTTTTCAAGTAAGGTTGCAGAACTTTGGCGTCATATGGTAAAATTAAACCTCGTATATGGTGAATCTTACCTTACCCAGAACAACTCAATAGATATGTTTACAGACGGGAAAGTTTTTTTCCGCAGGCTTATCAAAGACATTAATGCGGCCAAATATTCTATAGATGTGGAGTTTTACATAATCAGGAATGACACGGTCGGAAAGAGACTCATTAAAGTTTTAACGGAAAAGGCTAAAGAGGGTCTTAAAGTGAGGATGCTGGTTGATGCTCTCGGAAGTAGAGGTATCAGCGACAGAGTTCTGAAGGATTATCTTGAGGCAGGCGGAGAGGTGGGTTATTTCTTTAAACCTAAACTCAAATATCTCAATTTTGATATTAATTATCGAAATCACAGAAAAATCGTTGTTATAGATAATCGAATAGGTTATATTGGCGGTTTTAACATAGCAAGAGAGTATTTGGGTTTAAAAAAGAAATTCGGTTACTGGAGAGACACTCATCTTAGAATGTTGGGAAACTCAATTCAAGATTTAAAAGCTATTTTTTTGATGGATTGGGGTGTAGCAACGGGTGAAAAGATTGATTTTGATGAGATAGACTTTTACACTTCAAACCCCGATGGAGATACCTCAGTACAGGTTGTAATGTCAGGACCTGACTCACAGAAGGAGCAGATAAAACGTGCGATGATGCGAATGATAACTTTCGCCGGAGAGAAAATCTATTTGCAAACACCGTATTTTGTTCCTGACAAGGCTATGCAGGAGTCCCTTAAGATGGCGGCACAGTCAGGAGTTGATGTCCGTATAATGATACCGAGCATGCCGGATCATCCATTTGTGTACTGGGCAAACTATGCCTATTGCGGTGACCTGATTAAATCAGGAGCCAGGGTATACAGATATGAAAATGGGTTTCTCCATGCAAAGACTTTGGTGGTGGATGGACAGGTGGCAACCGTGGGATCTGCAAACTTTGATGTGAGAAGTTTTAGACTTAATTTTGAGGCTAACGTGTTTGTTTATGAGGAAGAATTTGCAAGGAAGATGGAAAAGTGCTTCGAAGAGGATATGATGCTTTCAACAGAGGTGACCGTTGAGGACTATGAGTCCAGAAGTAATTGGATAAGGGTTAAGGAAGCAGTTTCCGTACTTCTGTCTGATATTTTGTAATTAAACATCACCTGATAAGAGAGGAGAAAATTTATAGGATGTTAAGATTTTATATTGCTTTGTGGGCAGCTAAACTTGTTATGTTTATAAACAAGGCTAGAGGCAATTTAAGGGATGATTGGCCGGGGTTGTTGGCTTTTAAAATATGTCCCGAATTTTTACGATATATCAGAAAACCGAAGCTTGTAATAACGGTTACGGGGACGAATGGAAAAACAACTACATCTAATCTTTTAAATGATTTTTTGAGGGAGCAGGGACTCAGTGTCAGTCACAATGATTGGGGAGCAAATTTGTATGCGGGATTTGCTCTGAATCTTATGAGGACTGTAAATATTTTTAACAAGACGATTATGGACGCATCGGTTATGGAGGCAGATGAGTTAACTCTCGATGACACCATGACTATGATAGAGCCGAATTATATTCTTGTTACTAACATTTGCAAAGATAGTCTTAGAAGAAACGGACATCCTGAAAACATTTTCAACCATATAAACAGGACTTTTGAGATCTTGGGTGACAAGACCGAGGCGGTTTTAAATGCCAATGACCCTATAAGCAGCAGATTGGCTGAGACGTCCCCTAAAGTCTACTATGCGGTAGAGGATTTGAAGTTGGCTCCAAGGGAGAATATTGTCAAGGATATTTCCGTTTGTCCTATTTGCGGTGGCAATATTAAGTATAATTTCAGACATTATAGGCATATTGGTGATTTTTTCTGTGATTCATGTGATTACAAAACTCCTAAAAGTAAATATGTTGTCAAATCTGCTGACTTTGAAAATAGATTTATGTGTGTAAAGGAGGGTGATCAGGAAACGGAGTATCCCCTTATTTCTGATAATATTTTCAACGCTTTCAATGTCTTGTCTTGTATTTCGGTCCTTAGGGAACTCAGTTACGAAAGCGAGAAGATTGTCGATTTTCTCGGGAGACAGAAAATTACGGAGTTCAGAGAGACGATTGTTGAATTCAACGGTATAGAGTATTATACTTATGGGGCAAAGAGTCAGAATGTAAGTGCTGCTTCAACTGTTTTTGAATATATGTCTAAAGAACCTTCAAAGAAAGATGTGGTTTTGCTTTTAGATGAGCTTCAGGACAAAAATCATCCACCGGAAACAGTGACATGGTTATACGAAACCGATTACGAGTTTTTAAACAGTCCTAATATAAACAAAATAATTGTCGGCGGAGCGATGTTCTTAAATCACAGACTGCGTATGTTGCTCGCAGAGATTCCGCCCGAAAAGATGATTTGCGTGGAGAACGAAGAAGATATCGTACACCATGTTTCTACAGAAGGTATAGATAAAGTTTACGTGTTATTTGAGATCGACTATGTAACCAAGGCTAAGAATATGAGAGATAAGATTGTAGAAAGAGCAAAGGAGAGAGCCTCGGTATGAAAACGGTAGAATATGTATTTGCACCATATTGTAACATCTACGGCGAATTCTATAATATGGAGTATTTAAAAAAGTCTAATGACGAAATAGAAATAATAAAATCAAGCCATAAAGATGAGCCGTATTTTGTATCTCATCATGTTGATATGATTTATATGGGCTGTATGACGGAAGATAAGCAAGAGAAAGCTGTCGGTCTTCTTATGCCGTATAAGGATAGGATCAAGGCATTGATTGAAAATGGTACCATCTTTTTGGTGACAGGAAATTCAGTAGAATTGTTTGGACAATATATCTCGGATGATTGCAGAAAGATTCCTGCACTTGGCATTTTTGACTTTTATAGTGAGAGAAAGATGGACAAGCGACACAACAGTTTGTTTATCGGAGATTTTAAGGATATGAAGATTCTCGGACATAAAAGTCAATATTCCATGGCTTATGGAAACTTTGAAAATCCCTTTATGAATCTGGAAAGAGGATATGGGATGAATATGGACACAAAAAAAGAAGGTATTTGGTACAAAAATTTCTATGGGACTTATTCCCTAGGTCCGTTTTTAGTGCTAAATCCTTATTTTACGAAATATATTTTGAGACAACTGGGTCTTAGCGAGGGTTTAAAATTCGAAAAAGAGATTATAGAGGCATATGAATATCGTTTGGCTGATTTTTTGAATAGGGTAAACTATTAAGAGATAGTGCAAAAGGGGGATTTATGATTAACATTAGGTATCTTCTCAAACGTATGAAGGACTCCGATTTTAGCAAATATAAAGATGCCGCAGCAAGGATATCAAACTCTACAGGCCGGGGTAAACATGCCATTTTAGCTGATATGATAATCTCGACAATAAGATATGGCTCAGGACCGGTGGATTATGAGACATTTGAGATGTTCAATATGAATGCAGGAGAAAAGGCAGATGTTCTAACGATAGGTAAGAATAATACTCTTGTGAAGGAACTGAACGATCCGAAGTTTCTTCCATATTTTGAGGATAAATATGAATTTATTTTGAAATTCAATAAATATATCAATAGAAGTTGGGCCATGATTGGTGACAGCGAGGAACATATATCTGATTTTCTTAAGGATAAAGATAGGATAATCGTAAAACCGCTGGATGAATGTTGTGGTCGGGGTATTAGGATTCTTAATTTAAATGAATATGATTCAGTAGAGAGTCTCATATCCGAACTTAAAGAGCATGGTACACCCCTCATGGAGGAAATAGCAATTCAGAGTGATTTAATTAATAAAGTATATCCATATTCAATTAATACCGTTAGAATTGTTACTATTTTAAACGATGATAAAGTTAATATAGTAGGTTCTTGTTTTCGAGTCGGGAGAAACGGAAATAGCGTTGATAACTTTAATCACGGCGGAATAGCTTCCATCATTGATTACAGAACCGGTAAAATAGTGACTGATGGATTTGACAAGTACAGGAACGAATACATTTATCATCCTGATACCGGAGTTAAATTTAAGGGCTTTCAGATACCTGGTTGGGATAATATTCGAGTTTTTCTGGAAGAAGTTGCTCATATTGTCCCTGAAGTTAGATACGTGGGATGGGATATTGCCCTTGATCAAGATAATAAGCCATTCCTGATAGAAGGGAATGGATATCCGGGGCAGGATGTTACTCAATATCCTAAATTGGGTTTGGGGAATTATGCAGTAATGAAAGAGGCTTTGAAATAAATTGAATAAATTCAGATTCTACATAGCACTTTGGATGGCAAAGCTTGCACTGTTCACAATGGGTATTCTTAAATATAAAGGCACTAATTTCCCCGGACAATTAGCTATCAAAATTTGTCCTGAATTCTTAAGATATATCGGAAAGCCGGAGCGGATAATCGGGATTACCGGTACCAACGGAAAGACAACTGTAGCCAATATGGTGATAGATTCTCTAAGGGAAGATGGTATTTATCCGCTTAACAACAGTTACGGCTCCAATATACATACAGGAATTGCAACAGCTCTTTTAAAGGATACGGGATTTTGGGGTAAATCCAAGAAAGAAATGGCTATTCTGGAGATAGACGAAAGAGCAATGCCCCTCATCATGACGTACGTAAAACCGGAAATCATGGCTGTAACAAATCTCTTTAGAGATTCCATGAAGAGAAATGCACACACGGAATACATAGCAGGGATTCTGGACAAATATATTCCTGATGACGCTTACATGATCTTAAATGGTGATGATATAATTTCTTCCAGACTTAAACCTGATAATGATAGGGTCTATTTCGGGATTGAAAGTTTGCCTACTGATCTTGACCATTCCATCAATTTGATAAACGATGCGAGGATATGTCCGGAATGCAGCCATAGGCTTTCATATACGAATGTCAGGTACCACCACATAGGACGTTGTTACTGCTCAAACTGCGGATTCAGATCCCCTGAGCCGGATTTTCTTGGAGAAACCCCCGATGTTGACTCGAAAAGAATAACAATTTCTCACAAAGGAATGAAATACGAATTTCCCCTAAACAACGGAGGCATTCACAATATGTATAACACCGTTTGTGTTGCAACTATTTTGTACAAAATAGGTTACAGTCTCAAAGAAGCTGCTAATCTTATGAAGAACGTTTCGGTTGTGGGGAGTCGTTTTTCAAGTGAGAAATGCGGTCAGGTTACAGTTTCAAACCAGATGGCAAAAGAAAATAATGCAGTGGGAAGTTCAAGGGCTTTCGATTATATAAGCAGCTTACCCGGCGATAAAGAACTGATTCTGATGATGAACTGCCTCGGAGATCAGGAGCACTGGTCAGAGAATACCTGTTGGCTTTATGATTGTGATTTTGAGCTTTTAAATAAAGATGATATAAAACATATTATTGTGACAGGACCCAGGGGTAAGGACTATCATCTGAGACTTCTGATGGCGGGTGTACCTGAGGAGAAGATTACATGGGTTGAGAAGGAAATAGATGCTCCGAATAAGCTGAGTTACACACCTGCAGAGAGTATTTTTATATTCTTTGGGACAGATTCTCTCGTTTTGGGGAACAAAGTGATGGAGAAGACGAAAGAGATTGCAAGAAAGAAGGGAGAGTTGCAATGAATATAGAGGTGCTTTTTCCCGAAATTGCAAATCTTTACGGGGAATTGGCAAATATAAAGTTCTTAGTGGACGGAAATAAAACATATAATGTCATAAGTTCTTCCCTCGGAAGAGAGCCTGCCTTTGTCAGGAAAAATCCTGATTTCCTTTATATGGGTGCCATGACGGAAAAATCCCAAGAACTTGTTATAAATAACCTTATGCCATATAGGGATAAACTATGGGAATTAATCCAAAACGGTACATTTATTCTCTTAACCGGAAACTCAGGGGAGGTATTCTTGAACGAGATACTTGATGAGGACAATAATTTGTCCATAGAAGGTTTAGGACTGATTAAAGGTATGGCAAAGAGAAGAATGATGCATAGACACAATTCTCTTTATCTGGGGAAATGTAATATAGATGGTGTAGAAAGGACCGATATCGTAGCTTTCAAAAGTCAGTTTACAAGCACAGTCTACGGAGAGGACTACATGCCTTTATTTAGCACGACCAGGGGATTCGGCAGGGGACTGATTGATGGTAGTGATGAGGGAATCAGATTAAACAATTTCATGTGTACTGATTTACTTGGTCCACTTTTGATTCTCAACCCCTACTTCACTAAGGGATTGTTGTCTGCAATGGGTGAAAAGAATCCGAATTTGCCTTTTTTCGATGTGGCAATTGATGTTTATGAAAGAAGATTAAAGGAATTCAACGAACCCGATAGGGGATTTACGTATTAAATGCTATAGGATATCTTTATCACAACATTATCAGAGATTCCGTTTGAGACTAGAAAGGACTAATTTTTGAATAAACAGAATACAAAATTTTTTATACCAATAGTGATCGGTTTGTTAGCTGTATTTTTCATATTTGGAGGAGCCGGCAGAGGGGCATTGACAAACAAGCTTCTTCTACTGCCGGGTATAATTATAGGAATCACCTTTCATGAGGCAGCTCATGGATATGTTTCCCATTGGTTGGGAGATCCAACACCTAAGCTGCAGGGAAGACTCAGTTTAAATCCACTCTCTCACATAGATCCAATGGGATTTATTGCTTTGATTCTTGTAGGCTTCGGCTGGGGAAAACCTGTTATGATAGACCCGAGGTATTATAAGAATCCGAAAAGAGATGAGCTTTTAGTTTCTTTGGCAGGTGTGACTGCTAATTTAATAATTGCTGTGATTTTAGCTGTGATACAGGTAATCCTCATTAAAAATGGCTTTGTATATAATGGCAACACAATGTGGACGACAGTCAGTCAAATGATAATATATGCCATATTTATTAATTTAGTTTTAATGTGTTTTAACCTTTTGCCTGTTCCGCCGCTTGATGGATTCTCGGTGATAACCCAGATTTTTGATTTAAAAAAATACAGCTGGTATTATCCGGTATACAGAAATGGATTCTTCATTTTGATTGCACTTGTTTTCTTCGGTGCATTGGACGGATTCCTTGACAAAAGTGTTTCATTTTTCTTCTACAATCTTATGTCCGGAATAATGAAACTGATATGAATTATTTAAAACCCATGAAGGTATTAAGTTAATCATCAGAGCATGGCTTTAGGTATATTTATTTACCTAAAACTTTATTTTGTCCTCTTTTTTGCATATAAATACTTTTTGTGCAGAATAGACAAATAAAATTACAAAATCTATTGACAATGGACTGAAAAACATTTAGAATTACATCAGTTGAATAGCGACCGACTGTGACGGAACCAGTAGCCTGGCGTAATACCCTTACAGAGAGGATATCGTGTGCTGAGAGATATCCGGTGAGGCCAACGTGAATATCACTCCTGAGTCGGACACTTTAATGAGAGGCGCCTTGATGGAGGTAGCAACTAGGGTGGTCCCGCGGTTATTTTGTTTAATCGTCCCTAACTTTTGTGGTTAGGGATTTTTATTTCCAACACTGCAATTATGGGTTGAAATTCCGTATATGAATGAGTCGTTGTTTCCTAAAATACGAAATTCGGAAATCTATCATCAATATGATTTCGAGTCTTAAGGAAGCAATATATTATATGAAATTTGAGGAGGGAAAATGTTCAAAAATTTGTCAGAAAAGCCTGTAGCTGAAGTTCAGGCAGAGCAAGTAAAGTTATGGAAAGAGGAAGATATACTTAATAAATGTGTTACAGCCAGGGAAGGGAGACCGGCTTTTGTTTTTTACGAAGGACCTCCTACAGCCAATGGGAAACCGGGTATTCATCATGTAATGGCAAGAACACTAAAGGATTCGGTATGCAGATATAAGACCATGAAGGGGTTTCAAGTCAACAGAAAAGCAGGGTGGGATACCCACGGATTACCTGTGGAAATAGAGGTCGAAAAGCAACTCAACATGAGTGGCAAACAGGATATAGAAAAATATGGTATCAAGGAGTTCAATCAGAAGTGTCGAGAATCCGTATTCACATACACCGGAATGTGGGAAGATATGACGGAGAGGATGGCTTACATGGTTGACATGAAGAATCCATATATAACTTTAGATAATAACTATATCGAGTCCGGATGGTGGATACTCAAAGAATTTTTCAAAGCAGGTTTAATATATGAGGGTCATAAGATTCTTCCTTACTGCCCGAGATGCGGAACAGGTCTTGCTTCACACGAAGTGGCTCAGGGCTACAAAGAAGTTAAGACTAATACTCTTACTGCAAAATTCAAGAGAAAAGACAGAGAAAAAGAATACTTCCTAGCATGGACCACAACACCTTGGACACTTGCAGCAAACACTATGCTCACAGTGGGACCGGATTATGATTATATTAGGGCAGAAATGCAGGAAGGCGAGGAAAAGGGTAATATCTTCTATGTTGCTAAAAGTCTCGCAGATAAGGTTCTCGGTGAAGGTAAATACAAAGTCCTTGAAGAGATGAAGGGCAGTGAACTGGAATATGTTGAGTATGAGCAGCTCATGCCTTTTGTGGAAGTCAAAGAAGGGGATAAGGCGTTTTTTGTAACGGTTATGGATTATGTAACAATAGAAGATGGCACGGGAATAGTCCATTCTGCTCCTGCATTTGGTGAAGATGACTACCAATGCGGAAGGAAATATGGTGTTCCTATGCTTCAGCCTGTTGACGAGCAAGGTAAGTATACAACTACACCGTGGAAGGGAAGATTTGTGATGGAAGAAGGCCTGGATGTTGACATCATCAAATGGCTTTTCGAAGAACACAAAATTTTCTCCAAAGAGAAGGTTGTTCATAATTATCCACATTGCTGGCGTTGTGGGACGCCATTGGTTTACTATGCGAATCCAAGCTGGTATATTGAGATGAGCAGGCTTAAGGATAAGCTTGTTGCAAACAACAATACAGTAAATTGGTATCCGCAATACGTTGGAGAAAAAAGATTCGGGAATTGGCTTGCAGATGTTAAAGATTGGGCTATATCAAGATCCCGATACTGGGGTACTCCTATTCCTGTTTGGAGATGTGAATGCGGACATCTCGAGTGCGTAGGAAGCAGAGAAGAGCTTGTTGAAAAGTCCATCGAGGATATTGATATGTCCATAGAACTTCACAGACCTTATGTTGATGACGTGCATATAAAGTGTAAAAAATGCGGCAAGACGATGAGTAGAATTCCGGAAGTAATGGACTGCTGGTTTGATTCAGGAGCCATGCCTTTCGCCCAGTGGCATTATCCATTTGAAAATAAGGAAAACTTCTATGAGAAAATTTTCCCTGCCGACTTCATATGTGAGGGTATTGATCAAACAAGAGGATGGTTCTACAGCCTTATGGCCATCTCCACATTCATCGCAGGTAAGGCACCATATAAGAATGTTTTGGTAAATGACCTTATACTGGATAAAGATGGAAAGAAAATGTCAAAATCGAAGGGAAACACAGTATCGCCTTTTGAACTTTTTGACAAGTACGGTGCTGATGCTACAAGGTGGTATCTCCTGTCTGTCTCCCCTGCCTGGTCTCCAACTAAGTTTGATGAGGACGGACTAAAAGATGTCGTTTCAAAATTCTTTGGGACACTTAGAAATGTTTACAATTTCTTCGTACTGTATGCAAATAATGACAATGTCGACGTAGCAAACTGCTTTGTTGATTACAAGGACAGACCTGAACTCGACAGGTGGGTGCTCTCAAAATTTAACAAAGTAGTTAAGGCAGCTACAGAATATATGGACAGCTACGACCATATGAGAACAGTCAGGGTTATCTCAGAATTTGTATCGGAGGATCTATCAAATTGGTACATAAGAAGGGCAAGAAGGAGATTCTATGGTACTGAGATGAATCTCGACAAGAAGAGTGTGTATGCGACAACGTATGAAGTGCTTGTGGGAGTATCAAAGCTTATAGCACCTTTCGCACCTTTCATTGCTGATGAACTATATACAAATCTTACAGGAGATGAGAGTGTGCATGTGGCATATTTTCCGGATGCCGACCTTTCACTGGTTGATGAAAAAACCGAAGAGAGAATGGATCTTGTCAGAACGCTTGTAACGTTGGCGAGGGGAACTCGGGAGAAGGAGAGAATTAAAGTTAGACAGCCTCTTGGAGAAATCCTGGTTGCAGGTCAGTATGAGGAACTTATCGGGGATCTTGTTGATCTGATTAAAGATGAATTGAATGTAAAAAACGTTATCTTTGATTCTGAACCGGATAAGTATATGAACTTCTTGTTAAAACCAAACTTCAAAATTGCCGGTCCTACTCTGGGAGGACATATAAAGTCGTTCGGTAAGGCGCTTGCAAAAGTTGATCCTAAGGAGTTTACAGGAAAACTGGATCTTGAAGGTTTTGTGGATATGGAGCTGGATGGAGAACTTGTCAAGGTTGAAAAAGACTTTGTGGACGTTCAGATAGAAGCGAAAGACGGCTTTGCTGTAGCCATGGAAAATAATGTATTTACAATACTCGATACTAAGCTAACTCCGGAACTTGTATCGGAAGGGCTTGCCAGAGAGCTGGTTTCAAAGATTCAGCAGTTGAGAAAACAGAAGGATTTTGCCATGATGGATAGAATAAATATTCAGATTGATGCAGATGATGAAGTAAAATCGGCTCTTTGCGAGCATGAAGAATATATCAAGAAGGAAACCCTTGCAGATAATGTTTCTCTCGGAGGCGGAGCAGAAAGCTTTGATATTAACGGACACAAAACCAAAATCTCCGTTGCCAGGGTTTAGCTATGAAAGAAGACATCAGGGGACTTCTCCCATATGAACTTGAGAAGAGACTCACAGATATGGGAGAGCCTGCTTTCAGGGGAAAGCAAGTCTTTCAATGGTTATTCAAAGATGTTGAGAGCTTTCGGGATATGCGAAATATTCCGAAAGCTTTAATTGCCAAGTTGGAAGATAACTTTGTGATATCCGGACTCACATTAAAAAAACATCAAAAATCAAAATATGATGTCACAGAAAAATTCCTTTTTGAATTGAACGACGGGAACCAAATCGAAGCCGTTCTAATGGGTTATAAGTATGGAAATACAGTTTGCATTTCCAGTCAAGCAGGATGCAGGATGGGATGCAAGTTTTGTGCTTCAGGACTTCTTGGTCTTTCCAGGAACCTCACGCAGGGTGAAATCATGGGACAGGTAACAGAGGTTTCAAGGATATCAGGAAGAAAAATAAATAATGTTGTAATAATGGGTACAGGAGAACCACTGGACAATTATCAAAATATTTCCAATTTCTTAAGGCTGATACATGAACCAAATGGCATGAATATGTCTATGAGATCAATTACAATTTCAACCTGTGGCCTTGTTGATAAATTAAAATGTTTAGCAGAAGAGTTCCCTCAGGTAAATGTTGCAATTTCACTTCATGCACCCACTGATGAGAAACGAAGTCAGATTATGCCTATTAATAAAAAATTCCCCATAACGGAGCTGATAGGGGAATGTAGAGATTATGTTAAAAAAACCGGAAGGAGAATTTCATTTGAATACACCTTGGTTAAAGACTTTAACGACGGCGATGATGACATGTTGATTTTAGCTGTACTTCTCAGAGGTCTTAATTGTCATGTAAATCTTATTCCATTGAATCAGGTAGACGAAACCGGTCTCTGTACCTCCGGAAGAAAGCGTGCTCTGGAGTGTATGAAAATTTTAAATTCCAGGGGAATTCAAGCTACTGTGAGAAGACAGCTAGGATCTGATATCAATGGTGCCTGTGGCCAGTTGCGTCTTAAACAAAGTGTCGAATAGCTTGATACCGCTGAGGAGTACATCCTCATCAAAATCAAAGTGATCGTTGTGCAGCGGTATACCGGTTCCGGTTCCAAGAAAGAAGAAAACCCCGGGAAGTACCTGTTCAAAACAAGAAAAATCCTCGGCTATCATCACAGGGCGTCTTAGCTCAACATAGTCGAGTTTTTTTAACGCATATTTAATTTTGGAATATAAGACAGGATCATTTACAACAGCGGGATGCCATTGGCTAACGTCCACATCAACCTTTACGCCAAGTGTTGACTCAATATCTGCTCCTATATTTCTCATAGCATTGACGATTTTGGCCCAGGTGAGGTCATTGAATGTTCTCATAGTTCCATCTAACCTTGTGTGTGGAGAAATAGCGTTCCTCACATTACCGCTTTCCATTTTGCCAAATTGAAGTATGGATCTTTCTCTTATAAATTTATCTTTATAATGATAAATACTTGTTACAAATTCACATGCTGCCATCAGTGCGTCACGACCTTTTTCCGGTTCTCCCGCATGGGCTGATTTTCCCTCAAAGATTACCTTAACATTTGTAGATCTCGCCATCATAGGACCGGGTTTTGAGGTGATCTCTCCTTTTTCTATCATAGGCCAGAGGTGTAATCCGTAGATAGCCTTTACATTGTAATCTTGGAATATCGATGTATTCACTATAGCTTCAGCTCCATCTATAGTTTCCTCTGCAGGCTGAAATATAAGAAGGGCATTGTAAGGAAACCGTAGGCCTTCTTTCTTGTAGCGGTCGAGGACATGGGCAAATCCCAGCATATTAGCCATGTGACCATCATGTCCACATGCATGCATACAACCCTCATGTTCAGATGCATAAAAAGCAACAGTTTGTTCTTCAATAGGAAGTCCATCCATATCGCAGCGGAATGCAATAGACTCATCGCTGCCAAAATCAAAGAATGCAGATAGCCCGGTATTAACAAGAGGCTCTGTTTTGCAGTTCAGCTTACTCAAAATTCCTTTGACATATGCTCCGGTCTTGTAAACCCAGAACCCTAATTCAGGGATTCTATGCAGATCCTGCCTGTATCTGGTAACTTCATCGAGCAGATATGAATATTCATTTAAATTGGTAATGTTATTTTCCATAGGATTTCCTCCTCGTTAGTATTATACACCAAGATAATGATAAGTCTACTTTAATGATATTAGTTTTTATGGTAAAATTACTCCATGAAACTGAGAACCCGAGTTAAGAGAATTAAGAAGAGAATATCAAGAAATTTTAAGATAGCAGGCAGTCGTTTTAAACGACTGATTATTATATCAGGAATCGGACTGCTTATTTGTGTTGCTGCACTTTACACTTATAAAGCATATCTTTTTCACAATAATTACAAAGGCCTTGGATCTGATGAGCAAATCCCGATAAATCCGTATGATATGGCAAGACTCAAAAATGATGAAAACGGTTACCTGTCATATGCAGATGATAAATTTAAAAGTCTTCTCGTCGTAGATGTATCCGATCATAACGGGAAAATAGATTGGGAAAAGGTAAAAGATTCCGGAGTTCAGGGAGCCATGATAAGGGTAGGTTATCGTGGCTGGGGAAATGCTGAGATTGTGGAAGATAGATATTTCCAAAGTAATATAGCAGGAGCAAAGGCACAGGGTATAAACGTTGGAGTTTACTTTTATTCCCAGGCAACGACACCTGAGGAAGCTATTGAAGAAGCTGAGTTCGTTATGGACAAGGTATGGGGGAGAAGAATCAATCTCCCTGTTGCCTTTGATATGGAGCCATTCATGGGACAGGAAAGGTTTGCAGACCACAGCAAGATTCAAAAGACCGAGATGGCGGATGCATTTCTTAAAGTCGTAAAAAAATTCGGATATGAAGGTATTTTGTATGGGAATCCTACATGGCTTTCAAATGATGTGGATATGAAAAAGCTAGCCAAATATCCCGTCTGGCTAGCTCACTATACTTCTTTTACGGATTGGCCCTATGAATTCAGAATGTGGCAATTCACAAGTGAAGGACGGGTAAAAGGAATTTCAGGTGATGTTGACCTGAATTTGTACTTTGGTAAAAACTGAAAAGTTATTTTGCAGTATCTAACAGATAGGTCATTATCACGCCACCATCTTCGTCGGCGGAGTTTTCCGTGGACGTGATGCTAATGATATTGGCCTTCTTAAATTTTTTTGATAAAATCGCACATGAAGTGGATGGTACGGAATCGATGAACTCCAATCTATCTGATGTATAACTCAAATAGTCATCTTTGATCTTCTGTGCGAAATCGCTTCCTTTGCTGTTGGACCAGATTGGAGTCGCTGCTGTCATTTTAACTGTGAACTCTGAAAGCCCGGCAAGAGTGTTTATGGCTTGGTCTATTTCTGCCATCTTAGCAGATGAAAGGCTTGAAATACTGAGCTTAATAAGCATGTTTTCGTCAGTTGTATCAACCATATTGATGCTGGATATGCATATTACCTCGCCGTTTTCGTCTTTGTAGTAAATGCCGTTCAGCATCGTATAGATAAGACTTAGAAGACGGCTGCTATCATTTTTGTTTATAACAGTCTGTGGTGATTCCTGAAGCTGTTCATACTCCAGATGTGCGTCAGGGAAGTCTTCTTCATATTTTTCTTTAAAGTCGTCTTTGAGTGAGTCAAGTTTTCCTGTAATTCTGTCCACATCATCTTTATTTATGACGATGACAGCTTCTGCATCTGATGGATAAATACCGGAACTGTCACCTCCTTTAAAACTTGCCAGTTCGAAATTGATTGCGTCAGATTGCATTTTAGCCATAAATTTTCCGATAGCAACAACAGGATTTGGATATGAAGAAATTTTAGTATCAGGCACACCGCCGGGAGCACCGGTGATGGAAATTTTAATAGCTACATCTTTCCCTGTCTCTTCGTATGAAATGGACTTGCTGATGGTATAGGCCTTAGAGCCGCCTGATGTCAGTGAATACATATGCTTGTTGCCCGAGCCCAGGTTAAATACGGTTGCACCGTCAGGTATCTCATCGGAAGGTATGTGACTGATACCGGAAAACTCTCTGTCAGTATCACCGACAAAAATTATCTTTAATTCGCCGAATTCAATATTTGTTTTCAATATAGCCATGGCAGTTGCAATACTTTGCACTGATCCGGAAGGGTACTTGGTGTCGTATCTGCAGAACAAAATAGTTGAAGGTTCTTCTTCATGACCTTCTCCGGCTTTGCGAGTCATTATGAGAACGTTGTTTCCGTATTTTGTGTAAGATACATCTTTGCTTTCTGCCCAACTTATCAACCAATCATTGGCTTTATCGACAGATTTGAATGATGATGATGAGTCTGAAACAACCTCTGCATAGGATTCTATTTTTTTTGAAAGGTTAGTCTGCCAATTATCTTCCATTCTTTTAAAATAAAAATATGCACCTGCCAAAATTGCTGTTATGGCTAGGAGCACAGCTAACCCGATTGATATTTTCTTTTTCATTTATTCTCAAGGCTCCTTTATTTTCCAGTCTAAATCATATATAATATACCAAAGCTTTGTAATTATGACAAGTTTTTTCTTGTATATGTTCGTGATAATATTTATATATAGGAGGATGTGGCAAGATGGATTCAAAGTATATTTACATAAGAGAGTCGGTGTTTGAGGACTGTACTTACTTTGCTCAGTGGGAGGTTAAACCAAGTGTAACGGAGTTTTTTACAATGGACGAAGGTAGAACCTATGAGGACGCTGTTGTAGATTTTGTTCACTGTAAGGAAAATCCTACAGAGGAGATGTACACTATCTGTCTCAGAGAAGGAAATTTACCAATTGGGAAGATATATCTTACTAAGATTAACAGACGTACGGATTCCTTGGATATAACCAGAATATATATTGCTGATGAAGACAATAGGGATAAGGGTTATGGCTATGATGCCCTCAAGCTGATGTTGGACTACGCTTTCATTAATATGCACATGGAGAGGGTCACTCTTGATTATATGACTGCTAACAAGAAGGCAGAACATCTCTATGAGAAAATCGGATTTTCAAGAGAAGGTATCATGAGAAACTCCGGGAAGAAAAACGGCAAATATGTTGATTTGATTCTGATGTCAATGTTGAGATCAGAATATTATGAAAAGCATAAGAGATAGATAAAAGGGTTTTGATGAGACTTGTTAATATTTTTAATCTTTTTAGAGGCACAAGCCTCATTTTTTATTGACAAAGTAGCACTTGTGGTATAATCTATTAATCACAGGAGCAAAAACCACAATATATAGTAATTGTTATTGGCGTTACTAATAGCAGGTTTTATGCAAATTGTCTGATAATAATCGGCTTTATCCACCAAGTGTGTAACCGTTATTAATAAAATCTATGATAAGGGGATATAAGTGATATGACTGAAATCAAGAAAATTGTAAAAAGAGATGGACGAACTGCAGAATTTAATATAGATAAGATTGCCACTGCAATCTTTAAAGCGGCTCAGGTTCTAGGAGGCAATGATAAGGAGATGGCTACTTACCTTGCAAAGCAGGTAGAACTTTATCTTACCGAGGTATGCCATAACAACATGCCGACAGTAGAGCAGATTCAGGATGCGGTTGAGAAGATACTTATCGATAACGGTCACGCAAGGACTGCAAAGGAATATATCTTATACAGGGCAGAAAGAACAAGAGTTAGGGATATGAATACCAAACTCATGAAGATATATGAAGATCTGACTTTCGTGGACGCTAAGGACAATGACATCAAAAGGGAGAATGCCAACATAGATGGAAACACAGCTATGGGAACAATGCTCAAGTATGGTTCGGAAGGTGCTAAGGAATTCTATAAGATGTATGTAATAGATCCTAAGTTTGTGAAGGCTCATGAAGACGGAGATATTCATATTCATGATATGGATTTTTATACCCTGACTATGACTTGCTGTCAGATAGATTTAGTTTCTCTTTTAAAGGGAGGATTTTCGACAGGACACGGACATCTCAGAGAGCCTAACGACATAGAAAGTTACGCAGCACTTGCTTGCATAGCTATTCAGTCAAATCAAAACGATCAACATGGCGGACAGTCGGTTCCTAATTTCGACTACGGAATGGCTCCGGGTGTGAGGAAGACATATAGAAAGCTTTATTGGACCAATCTCGGCAAGTTCCTTGAATTCATGGGGGATATTGAAGATGGACCTGAGAAGATGAAAGAGATCGGCAAAGAAATTTTAGAAGACTACGGCCTTGAACCTCAGATGGATTGGAACGACAAGTATACTGATATTGAAACAGATGTTTTGTTGAAAATTGACGGCATAGACAAAGAAGATTTAAAGAAAGCTCAAAAAAAATCCAAAGATTTTGCAGACAGAGAAATTGTCAGAAAGACATATCAGGCTATGGAAGCTCTAATCCATAATTTGAACACAATGCATTCCAGGGCCGGTGCTCAGGTGCCATTCAGCTCTATAAATTACGGAACGGATACCTCGCCTGAGGGAAGACTTGTAATGAAGTGCGTAATGGAAGCCACTGAAGCCGGTCTCGGCAACGGAGAAACACCGATTTTTCCTATACAGATTTTTAAGGTTAAAGAGGGTGTCAGTTATAATCCGGAAGATCCCAACTATGATCTTTTTAAACTGGCTTGCAGAACTTCTGCAAAGAGGCTTTTTCCTAACTTCAGCTTTCTTGATGCCCCATTTAATAAACAGTACTATAGAGAAGGTCATCCTGAGACGGAGTGTGCATACATGGGATGCAGGACTAGAGTTATCGGAAATACATACGACCCTACAAGAGAAATCGTCTATGGAAGAGGAAATTTGTCATTTACATCTATAAATCTTCCAAGACTTGGTATAAAGGCAAAGGGAGATGTGGACGCTTTCTTTGAAGCATTGGATCAGAAAATTGATCTGTGCATAGGGCAGCTTAATGAGAGACTCAAGATTCAATCCCGAAAAAAAATGATGAACTTCCCATTTCTTATGGGGCAAGGAGTTTGGATTGATTCAGAAAAGCTAAAGCCTACAGATGAGATCGGTGAAGTGATCAAGCACGGTACTCTCACAATAGGCTTCATAGGCCTTGCTGAGTGTCTGAAGGCTTTGATAGGTGTTCATCACGGTGAATCCAAGGAAGCCCAGGAACTTGGCCTTATGATTGTTGCCTACATGAGGAAGAGAATGGATGAGGAAGCAAGAAGAACAGGCCTTAACTGGTCTCTCATTGCTACACCGGCCGAAGGATTATCAGGACGGTTTGTACGTATAGATCGTAAAAAATTCGGTGAGATACCGGGAGTTACAGATAGAGAATTCTATACTAACAGTTTCCATATTCCGGTTTATTACAACATAGGAGCTTTTGATAAAATAAGACTTGAAGCTCCATATCATGAGATGACAAACGGAGGACATATTTCATACATAGAGCTTGATGGGGATCCACTTAAGAACCTCGATGCATTCGAACAGATTGTAAGATGTATGAAGGAAAACGGCGTCGGATACGGGTCTATTAATCATCCGGTTGACAGAGACCCATGTTGTGGATACACCGGAATTATAGATGATGTTTGCCCTCAATGTGGTAGAAGAGAAAAGGAAGAGGGTGAACAATTTGAAAGAATCCCCAGACTCTAAAGAACGGAACCAGAAAGACATTTCTCCACAGATAAGAGTTGCAGGATTTATAAAGGAATCCATCGTAGATGGTCCGGGAATACGCTTTGTGATTTTCTGCCAGGGCTGTCCTCATAACTGTAAAGGCTGCCACAACCCTTCAACCCACAGTTTTGAAGGAGGCAATTTGTTTTCACCGGAAGAAATCGTGAAAACCATAGATGAGAACCCTCTGCTCCAGGGGGTAACGTTTTCCGGAGGAGAGCCCCTATGTCAAGTGGATGGATTTTTAAAGCTTGGCAAACTTGTGAAAGATAGGAAATTGCATCTTCTGATATATACAGGATTCACTATTGAAGAACTCGAAGAAAGAATGAAAGTTGAAGACAACCTTAGAGAACTTCTAATGCTTGCTGATCATCTTGTGGAGGGAAGGTATGTTGAGAAGAAAAGGAATATTTCCCTCATGTACAGAGGAAGCGAAAATCAAAGAATTATAGATATGGAGGAATATTTCAGGACAGGAGAAGTGGTTCCGTTAGAAACGATTTCTATTAATTGACAGTGTTGCAAGAAAAACTATAAATTTTTCTTGCAACAAGGGTGTATATTGTGCTATAATATCCATTGTTGTATGAATTTTGAAATTTTAAGCATATGCTGAATATAGAAAGGGAGGTGCGGTAGATGTCAAGAAAATGTGAAATCTGCGGTAAAGGTCAGGCTTCAGGAAACAAGGTTTCCCATTCCATGAGACATACGAGAAGAAAGTGGAATGCTAATATCCAAACAGTAAGAATTAATGATAATGGAACTGTTAGAAGGGCTAATGTTTGTACCAAATGTATCAAGTCAAACAAAGTTAACCGTGCCGTATAATTGAATTTGGCTTAAACCCGCATTTTGCGGGTTTTTTCATATGATATAATAGTAGATGAGAGAATACTTATGAGTATAATTCACCAGACAGAAATTGGCGAAATTGTCGTTGACAATACATTCTTTGCAGAAAAGATAGCTGCGGTCATCATGCAGATACATCGGAAAGGAAAGTTTATTCCGGCAACTCAAAAGGGTAAGCCTCTGTGGGAAGATGGGAAGTTTTCGATTGATGATTTTGCTGATACAATCGAAATAATTCAAGATGAAAAGGGATTTACACTTACTGTCCCTGTTATTGCAGAATTCGGACTTCCACTTAAAATTAATAGCGAACAGCTTATCAAAGCTATTTTTGAGGAATTCGGCGAACTGAGCATACCGCTGATAAAGGTTAATATCCATCTTGTCGGAGTCAAATCACGACTTGTTGCGAAGAGAGATATCTATTTTTCAGCAGAAAAAGATGAGATATAAGTTTTAATATGGTTATTGTGAATAAAAATGAATGATAAACCTGTAGATAGTCTCAAGGGTATAGGAAAACGGAAATCAGAGGATCTGGCTAAGGCAGGAATTTACACCTTTCAGGATTTGATCTACTACTTGCCGAAAAGCTATGAGGATAGACGAAGCCCCACACCGATTGCAAGCATCTTTGGAGAGGGTCGCTATTTTGTTGCAGGAAAAGTCAAGAATAAGAAGTTTAAATACATGGGAAGGAAATCTCTCCTAAGCTTTGATGTGGAAGACGACGGAGGCGGAGTTCTTCGTGTTGTTTTTTTTAATGGAATCTATGTAAATAATATGATTCATCAAGGGGATGAATACAGTTTCTTTGGGAATGTTAGCTACAATGGTGGACGGATACAGATGGTTCATCCGGAATTTGCCCTTGTTGGAAGCCGTGAGGACGAAAGAGGAATTCTGCCGGTATATGGTGATATCGGTCGTGTAAAAGGACGTCAGATTCGTACCTTGATCAGGCAAATAGACAGTATTAATCCATTGGGTGAGACTGAAGAATGGCTTTGTGAGAGGGTTATTGATAAAGCCAATGTCTGCACAACTTCTTATGCCCTTAGGGGAATTCATTTTCCAAGGGAAAAGAAAGAAATTCTCGAAGGAAAATATAGACTTATTTTCGATGAACTGTTAACACTTGAAACGGGTCTTTTACTTATAAGGGGGAAGTTTGGAAATAGAAAAAATGGAGTTTCCATTTCTTCAAAACACATGGATGAATACGTGAAACTACTTCCATTTTCTTTAACTGAAGATCAGAAGAAAGTTTTAAGGGAAATAGCAAGAGATATGGAGTCTTCTTCGGCTATGAACCGGCTGATTCAGGGAGATGTCGGTTCAGGCAAAACAGCAATAGCTGAAGTTGCCATGTACATGACGGCCAAGGAAGGATATCAGAGTGTATTTATGGCACCGACGGAGATTCTTGCAAGACAGCATTACGAATCGATAGGTTCTTCTTTTCAGAACCTTGGAATAAGGTGTGGGTTATTGGTGAGCAAGCAGAGCAAAAAACTCAGAGAAGGGATTTTAAACAGGCTTGCTGATGGGGAGATAGATGTAATAATAGGAACTCATGCTCTGTTGGGCGACGGAGTGAAGTTTAATAAACTCGGCCTTGTTATAACTGATGAACAGCATAGATTCGGAGTTAACCAGAGACAGATTTTAACGGAAAAAGGTTTGAATCCGAACGTTATGGTCATGACAGCTACCCCGATACCGAGGACAATGGCTGTTGTGGTTTATGGAGATCTGGACATATCCGTTATAAAATCCATGCCCAGGGGTAGAAAGAAAATTATAACAAAGATTGCTAAGAATAAATTTGAAAGAGAGAGTACCTACCTAAAGGTTAATGAAGAACTAAAAGCCGGAAGGCAAGGATATGTGATATCTCCGTTGATAGAAGAGTCAGATGCGATAGATGCAAATTCGGCTTTGGAATTGTATGAGGAGATGAGTGAAAGATTCTCTGATTTCAACGTGGCGCTGCTTCATGGCAGGATGACAACTGATGAAAAAAGTAAAGTCATGGAAGCTTTTTACGAAGGAGAGGTTGATCTATTGGTGTCCACTGTTGTAATAGAAGTCGGTATAAATGTTCCAAATGCTACGGTCATGGTGATTGAAAACTCAGAACGATTTGGACTTGCTCAACTTCATCAACTAAGGGGAAGGGTAGGTAGAGGTAATTTTCAATCATATTGCTTCCTGATTCTCAACTCGGATTCCGAAATATCAAATCAGAGAGCCGAAATTATGGAGATGACTTCAGACGGATTCATCATTGCAGAAGAAGATCTGAAACTCAGGGGCCCCGGAGATATTTTGGGAACCAGACAACACGGATTACCTAATCTCAGATTTGCTCATCTCACAAAACATGTGGACGTTATGCAGAATTCACTGATGATTGCCAAAGACATTTTAGAAGATGACCCGACTCTTAACAAGAGCAAAAATCGTCAACTTAAGGAGAGGATTAAGCGACTTTACGGAGATGGGATAAATCTGGTACTCTAGCGTTAAGAAAGACATGCGTTTTTACGTTTAATTGATCCCGCATGTATGGATACAATATTTTCAACAGGAGTTATGAATATGAGGATAATAGCAGGTATTTACAAGGGACGGAGCTTGAAAACTCCAATGAATTATGATATAAGACCAACCTCTGAAATGGTAAAGGAGGCACTTTTTAGCATTCTAATGAATGATATTCACAGTTCTGTCTTTGTGGACCTGTTTGCAGGAACCGGAGCAGTGGGTCTTGAAGCTCTGTCAAGGGGAGCAAAAAAAGTTTACCTCGTTGACAGATCAAGGGATAGCATAGGTATAATTAAAAGTAATGTAAACAAAATAGGCTGTCAATCCCGGGTGAGTATATTAGCATCTGATTATAGAATTGCCATGGACAGAATAAATGAGCCCGTGGATATACTTTTTGCTGATCCGCCATATGAAGAAGGGTATAACCTTGAAATTCTAGATAGTATATCCAGTTTAAGCATATTGAAAGATAGCGGAGTTATAATAATAGAACATGCGAGAAAATTCAAAATGCCTACCATTTATAAGAATCTGGAGGCTTTTAAAGAAAAGAAATACGGCAAGAAAGCTTTGACTTTTTACAGGAAAGGAAAAAATAATGAGTAAAGCTCTTTACACCGGCTCATTTGACCCTGTTACTAACGGTCATATCGATATAATTAAACGAGCCGCAAAACTCTTTGACCATCTCGTTGTGGGCGTCATCGAAAACCCACAGAAAACACCTCTTTTCACAGTGGAGGAGAGGGTGGAGATGCTGGAAGATTTATTTAAGGATGTGAGCAACATCTCCGTGGAATCTTTCAGAGGACTTTTAGCTGATTATGTAAACCGCAATGACTTCACAGCCATAATCAGAGGCCTCAGAGCTATTACAGATTTTGAGTATGAAATCTCCATGGCACAGATGAATGCAAACCTTTTCAATGAGGGGGTTGAGTCTGTCTTTCTTATGACAAGACCTGAGAATTCATTCGTAAGTTCTTCAATGATTAAGGAGGTAGTATCACTTGGAGGGAATGCTGCCGGTCTTGTCCCTGATGTAATTTTGAAGAGAATGCGAGAGAAATATTCACTTCGTTGAAAGAATCGACGTTTTGCTGTATAATTAACTATAATTTAAAATAGGAGAGGTGCGAAATGACAGTATTTGAACTCCTTGCAGAAATGCATGATAAGATTGAAACACCCAGAAATGTTTTGCTTACGAACAAAGTTATGGTGGATAGAGATGAGTTTATGGAACTGATTTCCAGTATACACGAGGCTTTGCCTGAGGACCTTACCGAGGCAATGTGGATAAACAAAAATAAGGACACGATAATTAGCGAAGCAGAAGCAGATGCTAAGAAAATCGTTGCAAATGCCAACAAGCTGGCAGCTGATTTAGTTGAAGAGCATATAATAACAAAGAATGCCAAGGAAAGAGCTGCCCAGATCACTAACGAATCCGAAGCGTATTGCAGAGATCTTAAAATTAAGACTTTCGAATATGTGGACAAAATGCTTTTTAACATGGGAGAACAGCTTGATGGTATTTATGTGTCGAAGTTCAGAGATATGGTGAACTCAATTGAGCAGACTTTTGCCCAAGCAAATGAAACCATAAATGTTAACAGACAGGAAGTGATTTCACTTGCCGAAACCACTGTAAGGGAAGGCAAGAAACTGGACTGATGATATGAACGCGATAGGCATAGTTGCCGAATTCAATCCATTCCATAATGGGCATTCCTACTTGATAAGAAAGACGAGGGAGAAATTTCCGGATTCTGTAATTGTTGCTGTGATGAGTGGTAATTTTGTGCAGAGAGGGGAAGCTGCCTTTGAGGATAAATGGAGAAGGAGTAGTGTCGCTGTAAAGAACGGGGTGGATCTGGTTGTTCAGCTTCCCACCCGATTCAGCAATGCGAGCAGTTATTTTTTCGCCTATGGGGCTATGGAGATTTTAACTTCTTTAAATGTCGGAACCGTTGTATTCGGCTCTGAATCCGGAGATACCGACAGACTCGGAATCATTGCGGAATTCTTAACTGAACATTTCGACGATGTGAATAAATATGCAGCGTTAAGAACTAAGGAAGGTATAACTTTTCCAAGGGCCAGAGAAGAATACTTAAATGATTTTTTCTCTGCCTATGAGAAATGCCATAACATGAATTGTGATATGGAGACTTCAAAGAAGGAGTTGACAGGCGGAAGTTGCTATGCATTTCCTCCTAATGAAATTTTAGCCATAGATTATATGATAGCCGGAAATCTTCTTGGGTATGATGGCAGTTTTTATTCATTCAAGCGTTCAGGAGATGGGCATAATGAATCCGCCTCCAAAATTCGCAGGGAATATTACAGCAAAAATCCCGACAAAGAGAAACATTATGAAGATACATTGTATAAACTTATAGTAGGGAAAATCTCAGCATCTAAAACTGAAAAAAAAAGGAAAATGCTTCCCGAAAATTGCCGTTATGCAGAGGAAGAACTTTACAATAGAACGTTGAACAGATGGAGGTATACGAAAAATCTGGAAGAACTTGAGGATGAACTTGTGAGTAAATCTTATACGAGAGCCAGAGTGAGGAGGTTTTTTATTTCTTACGTACTGGGAAATTACACTCTACACAAGGAGGATATCTTGTCTTTTAATGCAGTTTATCCCCTTGCTTTTAACGATAAAGGGGCATCCTATTTAAAGTTTATCAAGAAGATAGGGATAAGCCATTTAGATTTTATTCACAAAGTATCTCCAGATCATGTAAGGCATGATGAATGTCAATCTTTGGATATAATTGCTCATGAAGAGATAGTGGCAACTGACGTTTATAATTTACTTAGAGGAAATGATTTCTATGAATACAGCGAATTCGTGAAGAAGCCGGAGAAAATATGAATTACAGAGTTTAAGAGTCTTGAGGATGTGTAAATTTTTATGCAAGCTTGATAGAAATCTTCTTTCTTGAATGTGAAAAAGATTTGCTGTATAATTTAGTTTGCGCGAGTATTGATAATAAATCTTAAAGAGATATGGAGGAGAAATATGAAGGTTTTAGTAATTAATTGCGGAAGTTCGTCCTTGAAGTATCAGGTTCTTGACATGACGAATGAACAGCTTCTTTGTAAGGGACTGGTTGAGAGAATCGGCATGGAGGGATCTGTAATCAGCCACACTAAGATGGGACACGATAAGATCAAGAAAGAAATCGAAATGAAGGATCATAAGGACGCGATTGCACAGGTGTTGGCAATGGTACAGGATCCGGAGCAGGGTGTTGTTAAATCTATGGATGAAATCGGTGCAGTCGGACACAGGGTTGTTCACGCAGGCGAAAAGTATGCAAATTCTGTGCTGATTGATGATAGCGTTCTTGAAGCCCTGGAGGAATGCGTTGAATTGGCACCTCTTCACAATCCGCCTAATCTTCTTGGTATCCACGCCTGTCAGGCTCTTATGCCAAATACACCGATGGTTGGTGTTTTTGATACAGCTTTCCATCAGACGATGCCACCGCACAATTATCTATATGCTCTTCCATATGAATATTATACAAAATACGGAATAAGAAAGTACGGTTTCCATGGAACTTCTCATAAGTATGTAGCCCAGAGAGCATCTGCAATTCTCAATATTAATATCAATGATCTGAAAATAATAACCTGTCACCTCGGCAACGGAGCTTCCGTTTCTGCTATCAAATACGGTAAGGTTGTTGATACTTCAATGGGATTCACACCTCTCCAGGGTTTGGTAATGGGTACAAGATGTGGAGATATAGATCCGGCAATCGTTACTTATATCAGAAAGAAGGAAAATCTTCCTCAGGGTGTCGTGAACGATATACTCAACAAAAAGTCCGGTGTTCTTGGAATTTCAGGAATTTCCAGTGATTTCCGTGATCTTGAGGAGGCTATGGCTGAGGGAAACGAGAGAGCTGAGCTTGCACTCAGAGTATTTTGTCAGAAGGTCAGATTCTATATCGGAGCTTACATAGCTGAAATGAATGGCTTGGATGCACTTGTCTTCACAGCCGGGGTCGGAGAGAACAGTGATGAAATGAGAGCTCATATATGTAATGAGATGGGTAACTTGGGGATCAAACTCGATCTTATGAAGAATAAGGTCAGAGGCCAGGAAAGGGTAATTTCAACGGATGATTCAAAGGTTAAGATTCTGCTGATTCCTACAAATGAAGAACTCATGATTGCCAGAGACACATATGAGATTGTTTCTGAGTTGTAATTTCATTTTCAGACTGTAATCCCTGTTACAACCGGCAGTAATCAGCCTACTTCGTTGATGTTACTGTCTGTTGAAAATTATTCTTGACAGGGAACAATCTGAAAGGTTATAATTAAAAAGTTAGATTGAAAATTACCACATTTATATTAACCAATTTGTAAGGAGGTGTACAACATGGCAGTTCCTAAGAGGAGAACATCTAAGGCTAAGAGAGATAGCAGAAGAGCACCTAACATGAAGAAGTCTCTACCGGGACTATCTGTTTGTCCTCAGTGTCACGAACCTAAACTTCCACACAGAGTTTGTCCTAATTGCAATTATTATGACGGCAAGGAAGTTGTGACTGAAAATGCTGAGGCATAAGTCAAAGGTAACAGCTTGATAAAAGGAAATATAAATCCCCGCAACCTTCATGGAAGCGGGGCCTTTTATTATTGAAATATCAATACTTTTGATGTATAATACATAAGAAAACGATTAGTAGGAGAATGATAGTATGAATCTCGAAAGAAAATTGAAAGTTGGAATAATAGGAGCTACAGGAATGGTCGGTCAAAGGTTTGTGACATTGTTGGCAGATCACCCTTGGTTTGAAATTAAGGCACTGGCTGCAAGTGCGAGAAGCGCAGGCAAAACCTATGCCCAAGCTTGTGAGAACCGATGGAAGATGGATGTGGATATTCCGGCAGATGTGGCAAAAATGGAAGTTATGGACATTCATCAGATAGAAGATGTTACATCAAAAGTGGATATGGTATTCAGTGCTGTGGATATGACGAAGGAAGAAATCAGGGAAATCGAAGACTCCTACGCTAAAGCAGAGACACCGGTTGTATCTAACAACAGCGCTCACAGATGGACGGAAGATGTTCCTATGCTCATACCGGAGATCAACGATGATCATTGCATAGTTATAGAAGCGCAGAAGAAAAGGCTGGGTACAGACAGAGGATTTGTTGCAGTGAAGCCTAATTGCTCGATTCAGGCCTATGTACCGTTATTGGCTGCATGGGAGGAATTCAAACCTACAGAACTTGCCATTTCCACTTATCAGGCAATTTCAGGTGCCGGTAAGACTTTTAGGGAATGGCCGGAGATGGTTGAAAATATAATTCCTTACATAGGTGGCGAAGAAGAAAAGAGCGAAAAGGAACCACTGAAGGTATTGGGAAAAGTAAAGGAAGGCAAAATCGTAAACAAGGATGGTCTGAGAATTACATGTCAATGTCTTCGAGTGCCGGTTCTCAATGGACATACAGCTTCTGTGTTTATAAAATTTGCAGAAAACCCAACAAAGGAAGAACTCATAGACAGAATCAGCAAATTCAAGGGATATCCTCAGGAAGAAGATCTTCCGAGCGCTCCAAAGCAGTTTATTCATTACTTTACTCAAGATGACAGACCCCAGGTTAAGCTTGATGTTGATCTTGAAAATGGAATGGCAGTTTCAGTTGGCAGATTGAGGGAAGATAGTGTGTATGATTTTAAATTCATAGGCTTAGCCCATAACACTCTGAGAGGTGCAGCCGGAGGAGCTGTTTTGTGTGCGGAGACACTTGTTGCAAAGGGATATATCAATCATAAGGAGTAGTTAATGGGATACATAGAAGCGATAGTTTTAGGCTTGGTTCAGGGGCTCTCGGAATTTCTGCCGATAAGCAGTTCGGGACATCTGGCACTTTTAGAGAATATCTTTGGAATCAACGAGGAATCAGTTATTTTTTTCGCAGTTTTGTTGCATATCGGTACTTTGGTATCCATTTTTATTGTATATCATAAGGATATCATAGCTCTTTTTGTAGAACTGTATCTCTTGATCAAAGATATAGTTACAGGTAAAGGTTTGAGGATAGAAGAGCGACCCATCAGGAAACTTGGAGTAATGATTATAGTTGCCAGTATTCCAACTGCGATTATGGGGTTGCTATTGGAAAACTGGATTAACAAAGTATTCAGCTCCCTGATGGTAATTGGTATATGCTGGATCATTACCGGGTTTTTGCTCCTCATATCAGAAAGAACTACAAACAACCGCAAAGAAATTCAGGGAATGAAGTACAGGAATGCTTTTTTTGTTGGAATATGCCAGGGATTTGCAATAATGCCCGGTATATCTCGATCAGGATCTACGATAGTGGGAAGCTTGATTACCGGTCTCAAGAGGGAATTTGCTGTTGAATTCGCATTTTTAATTTCGATTCCGGCTATACTGGGATCTGCAGCTTTGGAGTTTCCAAAGGCCATAAAGGCAGGAATAGATCCGTCAACAATCGGTCCTATGATCGTGGGATTTTTAGTTGCTGCGATTTCAGGATATTTTGCTATAACCACAATGATAAGAATTGTATCAAAGCAAAAAATGAGATATTTCTCATATTATGTGTGGGCTATTGGAGTATCAACACTTATATACACGCTTTTCTTTCAAAGTTAAATAAGGGTTCATATTTATTTTATGAATTTGTTAAAGTCAGTTTTATATGAGGTGAAAATGACCAAAAATCAGAAGGGGAAAAAAAAGAATAGAACTTCAGGGGCTGTTTCAACAAGGAGGAGGAAACCTTCCGGTTCCGGGAATACTAAGTCTACGAATCCTACACCTTCAAGAGGCAGGAGCAATCCGGCTACAGGTGGAGACTCCGGAGAAAGGCTTATCCATGAAGTATGGGGATTCTTGCTCATTGCTTTTGGATTATTTTTGTTTGCGGGTGTAGCATTTGACTCAGGAGGTATTGTTGGACTTAAATCAGGAGAACTTTTAAAGGGCTGTTTTGGTGTACTCTCCATGATTTTTCCTTTTTTTGTCATAATTTCGGGAGTTCTTCTCATAATTAAAAGGGGAAAGAGTATTGCAGTAAAAAGAATAATTATTTTGCTGTTTATTTTTTTCTTTATGTCCCTCATAAATAGCGGTCGGTTCATTGATTTGAATAACGATAAATATGCTTTGGCTGACTATTACGATCTTTCAATTAAACTGGAGAGTGCAGGTATTGTACCTATGGCTGTTGGCGAGCTTATCGTTTCTATAGTCGGAAAAGTCGGCTTGTATATTTTTAGCATTACCGGAATAGTCATTCTTTTTCTGCTGTTGAGAAATAAACCTATATCTGACAGTTTCCGGGGCATAGAGGACCATATTGCCGAAAAGAAATCAGATAGGGCTATGAGAAAAGAAATTAAGCGGGCAGAAGCAAAGGAGAAGAAAGAAAAAGAACGTGAACTAGCCGGAGAATTAGAAAAGAACAAGGAAATTGAACTTGAACTGAGCATGGAAAGACTTAGAAAAGAAAGACAGGCAGCAGCTGATACGTTGAGGTCAGGACAACTTATAGGTGTTGATTATGATTTCACAACGGGGAAAGATCTGGATTCGTCATATTTATCTAACAGTGGAAGAAGATTAAGGTATACTAGTGATGAAGACATATTCGGGAAATCAGATTTAACATCTGATTCATACAATACTTCGGAGGCGTCATCTACTGCTAAGATTGATTCTTCAGATGATTTGACCCAATCTCAAGGAACTGATGAAGTACTGCATTCAGCATATACTCCAAATAATGAGATGGATTCGAAGCAATCGATAGGAGACGATACAAAGAAAGAAAAGATTATAAGTAATAAGGAAGCCAAGGAAGCTGTACTGTCTGACAATGACTGGAATAAAGCTAAGACTGTTGGAAGATATAAGATGCCTCCTATAAATCTCCTAAAACCGCCGGAACCTGCAAACAAAGTGGATAACAGACAGCTCAGAGTTATGGCTACTCGATTGGAAGATACATTAGCAAGTTTTAATGTTGACGCTAAGGTGATTAATGTAACCCAAGGACCTGCAATAACAAGGTATGAGATTCAGCCGAATGTCGGTGTTAAAGTTTCAAAGATTGTAAGTCTGGCAGATGATATAGCACTGAATTTAAGAGCGAGAAGTATAAGGATCGAAGCACCAATTCCGGGGAAAGCTGCCGTAGGAATAGAAGTTGAAAATGGCAGCATACACATGGTAAGAGTTAGCGAACTCATAGGATCAAGAGAATTTAAATCCGCAAAATCCAAAATTACATTTGGTGTTGGAAAGGATATCTCAGGGAACCCTATAGTTGCTGATCTCAAGTCCATGCCGCATTTGCTCATAGCAGGTTCTACAGGTTCCGGAAAATCGGTATGTATTAACAGCTTAATCGCCAGTGTCCTATACAAGGCGAAACCTGATGAAGTAAAATTGATACTGGTTGATCCCAAAGTTGTTGAACTTGGGAACTATAATGGGATACCACATTTACTTATTCCTGTAGTAACGGAGCCTGCAAAGGCTGCTGCAGCGCTGAATTGGGCAGTGGTTGAAATGAATGAGAGATATAACAAATTTGCTAAGACCGGTGTCCGAGATCTTGAGTCATATAATGATGCCCTTCTGAGGGAAGGCTCACATGAAGAAAAAATGCCTCAAATTTTAATTATTATCGACGAACTTGCAGATCTGATGATGGCAGCTCCATCACAGGTTGAGGAATCTATATGCAGATTGGCTCAGAAGGCGAGGGCTGCGGGAATGCACATGGTTGTTGCTACTCAGCGACCCTCTGTTGATGTAATCACAGGGCTTATCAAGGCAAATATCCCTTCAAGAATTGCATTTGCTGTATCATCACAATTTGACTCAAGAACAATTTTAGATATGTCAGGAGCAGAAAAGCTTGTTGGCAACGGAGATATGCTGTATAACCCCCTTGGAATGGGGAAACCGAAAAGAGTACAGGGATGTTTCATTTCTGACGAAGAAGTGAATAATATTATAACCTACATTAAATCCCAAGTTGAGGAAGTTGAATACTCAGGTGAAGTGATTAAAACAATCGAAAATGATAATTTGACATCAGGTAAGAATAAGAATGACGATGAGGATGAGCTTCTTCAGGATGCTATTGAAACTGTAGTCAACGCAGGTCAGGCTTCTGTATCTATGCTCCAACGTCGTTTCAGAATCGGATATAACAGAGCAGCTCGCATTGTGGATATGATGGAGGCCAGAGGGATAGTAGGTCCTCAAGATGGCAGCAAGCCAAGGCAGGTTCTTATATCAGAGGACGAATTCAATCAGATTGAACTAAATGGAGATACTATAGAGAAAGAGGGCAAATGAAGATAAACATTCAGACTTTGGGATGCATGAAGAACATAAACGACAGTCAGCAAGCAGGGGCTCTGTTAGAGGCATACAATCACCAAATTGTCGATGATCCGATGGAGGCTGATGTCATCATGGTAAACACCTGTGGTTTTATCGATGATGCTAAGAGGGAGTCAATTGATAGAATTTTAAATATGGCTCAGCTAAAAGAAAATGACAACAGGAAGAAACTCATAGTTTCAGGATGCCTGTCTCAGCGATATGTTACAGAACTGACGGAAGAAATGCCGGAAGTTGATTGTTTTGTCGGGGTTAATGAATATGAAAGGCTTCCACAGATATTGGAGGAAATATATTCCGGGAACAGAGTGTCAGTGGCGAGAAGTTATGATAAAGGTCCTCTCAAATATATGGATAGAAAATTGCCCGAAAATCCATATGTCATGCATATTAAAATTGCCGAAGGTTGCAATAACGGATGTGCCTATTGTATAATTCCTAAAATCCGCGGATCTTTCAGAAGCATGCCTATGGAGGATGTGGTAAAAGAAGCGGAAAAATTGGCAAAAGCCGGTTGTAAAGAACTTATTTTGATAGCCCAGGATCTCACATATTATGGCAAAGATTTATATGGGGATTTTGTCCTTCCAAAGCTTCTTAAAAAGATATGCAGAATTGATGGAATTCGATGGATTCGCATGATGTACTGCTATCAGGAAAGAATTACACCTGAGCTTATCAGGGTTATGGCAGAAGAAGAAAAGATTTGCAAATATATTGATATCCCCCTTCAACATGCATCGGACTCGGTACTTAAGTCCATGAGAAGAAAAACCACAAAAGCTGATATCCAAGAAACTATCGATGCATTGCGGGCACGAATTCCGGATATTCACATAAGAACCACTCTGATCGTAGGTTATCCGGGAGAGACAGAAAAAGATTTCGATGAGCTCTACGACTTTGTTGAAAAAAACAGGTTTGACAGGCTGGGAGTCTTTAAGTATTCAAGAGAAGACGGAACTGTAGCCGCGACAATGGAAAACCAGATTGCAGAAGATGTGAAAGAGCGAAGACTTGATGCGATAATGAACCTTCAGATGGGTATTTCCCTTGAAAATAATCGTGAAAAGATTGGTCTATCCATTCCGGTTATTATTGATGAAGTTGAACATAATTTTACAGCAGAGGGAGTGGATTTAATATCAGGTACAGACGCAAAGAGTTATGACAAATATCGAGACTCCGGGCACATATCATATATTGGACGCACCGAATATGATGCACCGGAAATAGATAATTCAGTAATATTTACATCAGCAAAGGATAAGGTTTATAAAGCCGGAGATATAGTCAATGTAAAAATAGTTGATGCTTTCGACTATGACCTTGTGGGAGAGGAGGCATAGAACATGAACTTACCTAATAAACTCACTATTGCCAGGGTTATGCTGGTACCGTTTTTTATATTTTTTTACATGATAGGGTTGTACCTACCTGCATTAATAATATTTTTAGTCGCATCATTTACAGATTATCTGGACGGCCATCTTGCCCGAAAGCATAACATGGTCAGCAATTTCGGGAAAATAATGGATCCCCTCGCTGATAAGGTCTTAGTCTATGCAGCATTCGCCCTTTTGGTTGAATCTCAACTTATACCGGCATGGATGCTGATAATAATATTGGCAAGAGAATTTACAGTTGCAGGTATGAGGACGGTTGCAGCCGCAGAAGGTATTGTGATAGCTGCTGCCATGAGCGGAAAGATTAAAACCGTTCTTCAGATGATTGCAGTGCCACTTCTACTTCTAATACCGGTGACGATAAAGGGAACTTTGATTTCCGATATAGTATCATGGGCTGCATATATATTTCTCTGGGCATCTTTAATAATGACTGTGTATTCGGGAATTGAATATGTTAAAAACAATATCAAAGTATTCTCTATTTAGATTTTACTTTTTATATAAGACAAATTAAATCATCAGATAATTTTAATGTAAAAATTAATCTTGAATCGGATATCCGGGAGGACGTATGAAAGCTGCTATTCTATGTGTTGGCACAGAGCTTCTATTTGGACAAACAGTAAATACTAATGCAACATACATTTCCAGACAGCTGCAGCTGCTAGGGTTTGACGTGTTATATCATCATGTTGTCGGGGATAATCCGATACGTCTTGAGAGGCTGATAGATATTTGCTTTGAAGATTGTGATCTGATAATAACTACAGGAGGTCTCGGACCTACGGAGGACGATCTTACCAAAGAGGTTATCGCAAAATTTGTCGGAGATGAACTTGTATATGATGAAGTCAGCCTGGCCGGCATGAAAAAATATTTTTCGGATACCCATAGGCAGATGACAAAAAACAATCTTAAACAAGCACTCTTTCCATCCAAGGGAAAAATTTTCCCAAATAATGTCGGAACCGCACCGGGTTTCTTGTCTGAAAATGATGGTAAATATATAATTGCTCTCCCGGGCCCGCCTCGAGAAATGACTACAATGTTTGAAAAGGAAATAATACCATATTTATCTGAGCGAGAGAATGCTGTCCTATACTACAAAATTATTCGTACTTACGGGATTGGTGAATCTGTTCTGGAAACCGTCCTAATGCCTCTCATACATGGTCAGACGGACCCGACTATTGCAACTTATGCCAAAGAGGGTGAATGCAGTTTAAGGGTAACTTCAAAACGCGGAACCATTGAAGAAAGCAAATCTGCTGTTGAAGACATGATGGTGAAGATAAGAAACTTGATCGGAGAATATATTTACTCTGAAGATGATGAGGACATGGCTGAGGTCCTGGTTAAGGAACTTAACGAAAAGAACCTACAACTGTCTTCCGCTGAATCTTGTACAGGGGGGTTGTTCGCAGGTAGAATTACCGGTGTTGCCGGAGCTTCCAAGATGTTTGGAAGGGGATACGTGACATACTCCATTGAAAGTAAGGTGGAGGATTTAGGTGTCGATAATCTCTTGATTGAAAAATATTCTGTCGTTAGCGGTGAGGTTGCATCTGAAATGGCTGTTAAAGCTCTGGAAAAGAGTGGGAGTGATGTGGCTGTGTCTGTGACAGGAGTAGCAGGACCATCTGATGAGGGAGATATTCCTGCCGGAAAAATCTATCTGGGTATTTCTTGGAAGGATGATAGAGGAAATGTTAAGACAAAAGTTCAGTTGATGAACTCCGGAAGACATGACAGGAAAAAAAATAGAGAATACGCTGTTCTTGCCATGATGCATATGGTTTTGAAGCTGGTTAGAAGTCTCTAATTATAAGGGATGATTAAGATATTAATTTAGCTTAATCGTAATGCCGGGCAATTTCTGTGCGTTAAATTGCAGCCTTGTACAATATTGAACCAAGAAATGATAAATTTCCACATATAATTCCAAAGCCCTTGACCGCAACCGGTGAATAGGGTAGTATAGAATAAGAACAGATGTTCTAAGAGGAGGAATACAGATGGCAACAAAGAAAGATGCACCTAAGGTGGAGAACATAAAGAATAAGTCAGAAGATGAGAAGATGAAGGCCCTGTCATTGGCTCTTGAGAAAATCGAAAAAGAATATGGGCAGGGTGCCATAATGAAGATGGGAGACAGGCCGAAGATAGATGTCGGATCGATACCTACAGGATCTATTTCTCTCGATATTGCAACAGGAATCGGTGGTGTACCAAGGGGAAGAATTGTTGAGATATTCGGACCTGAATCCTCAGGGAAGACGACGCTCACCCTTCACATTATAGCAGAAGCACAGAAACTCGGAGGGAAAGCCGCATTCATAGATGCCGAGCATGCTCTGGATCCTGTATATGCCAAGAACCTTGGTGTGGATATTGATGAGCTCCTGATTTCACAACCGGATACAGGTGAGCAGGGACTGGAGATCTGTGATATGCTTGCAAGGAGTGGAGCAATTGATTTAATCGTGATTGACTCCGTTGCCGCACTGGTTCCAAAAGCTGAAATCATAGGGGATATGGGTGATTCGCATGTAGGTCTTCATGCAAGATTAATGTCTCAGGCATTGAGAAAATTAACAGGTACAATTAATAAATCCGACACATGTGTCATCTTTATTAATCAGCTCAGAGAAAAGGTAGGGGTAATGTACGGCAACCCCGAGGTAACAACCGGGGGAAGAGCACTCAAATTCTATTCATCAATGCGTTTTGACGTGAGAAAGCAGGAGACAATCAAACAAGGAGACACTTTCCTCGGGAATAAGACAAGAGTCAAGGTTGTAAAGAATAAGATGGCTGCTCCGTTTAAACATGCGGATTTCGATATAATGTATGGACAAGGCATTTCCAGATCGGGCGATATACTCGATTGTGCAGTGGAGGCAAAGCTTGTATCTAAGGCAGGGTCTTGGTATAGCTATGGTGGTGAGAGAATCGGCCAAGGCAGGGAGAATGTCAAAGCATATTTCGAGGCAAGGCCTGAAATTTTGCAGGAATTATATGATAAGCTTATGAGGAATATGGAAGCGGAAAAGGAGGACGATGAATCGAAAACCGACAAGAATAATTCAAAGTCTTCAAATACAGTCGGAGATGGTAAAACTTCTATTGAACTTGAAGTCGACGAAGATGGTGTTGTCATAGAATAATGTTTTATTTAACTATTGACATCGAGAATTTCTTTTCAGATCAAAATCCATCCTTGACATAATAAGTTAAAAATGCTATCATTACATAGTTAGCCGCTCATAATGGGTTTAAAATGTGATACATACCCTGATGGCGAGACTGGTAAGAGGAGGAGATTTATAATGTATGCAATTATCGAAACAGGTGGCAAGCAGTACAGAGTAGTTGACGGTGATGTTCTTCGCATTGAGAAGATTAGTGCTGAAGTCGGTGACACTATTCACTTCGAAAACGTGCTGATGATGGGTGAGGGATCTGATATAAAAGTTGGAACTCCCTACATTGATGGCGCAAAGGTGGCCGCTGAAGTAGTTGAGCAGGGTAAGGGAGATAAGGTTATTATCTTCAAATATCTGCCTAAGAAGGATTCCAGGAAGAAACAGGGTCACAGGCAACCATATACAGAAGTTAAGATTAATCTTTCAGGTAATAAATCCGCTGAGAAAGATGCCCCAAAGGCAGAAGGGAAAAAGGACATTTCTGAGGCTAAGGTGTCCCAGTCCATGAAGAAAGATGAACTGATTGCTTTTGCTAAGGGTAGGAATATTGAGATCGATGAAAAGGCTACCAAGGCTGTTATCATCGAAACTATTGAAGAAGCTTTGAAATAAGAGGAACAAGGAGGTGACCTGGTATGGCAAGTAAAAAGGGAGTAGGAAGCTCTAAGAACGGTCGAGATTCCGAGTCGAAACGTTTAGGCGTTAAGACCGGTGATGGTCAGTTTGTTAGTGCTGGTAGCATTCTTGTGAGACAGAGAGGAACTAAACTTCATCCCGGTAACAACGTAGGCAAAGGCGGAGACGACACTTTGTTTGCGACAATAGATGGAAACGTTAAGTTTGAACGTAAGGGTAAAACCAAGAAGCAGGTTAGCGTATATCCAAAAGAAGCATAAGAATGCACAAGGGTCCTCTTTAGGATCCTTTTTAATTGATTGGAGACTTAATGTTTATAGATAGAGCAAAGATTCATATAATCTCCGGTAAAGGAGGAGACGGTGCCGTTTCTTTTCGAAGAGAGCCATTTGTACCTGAAGGAGGACCTGATGGTGGAGATGGAGGTAACGGAGGAAATGTGATATTTCAGGCTGACAGAAACTACCGAACACTGATGGATTTCAGATACAAGACAAAGTATAAAGCCGAAAATGGTCAAGATGGAATGAAAAAGAAGAAGTTTGGTAAAAAAGGTGAGGATCTTATCATTAAAGTCCCTGTCGGTACAGAAATTATCGAAGCTGAAAGCGGAAAACTCATGGTTGACCTTGTGGAAGATGGTCAATCATTCATAGCTGCAAAAGGCGGCCGTGGTGGTAAAGGTAATGACAAATATAAAAATTCTGTCAGGCAGGCTCCTAACTTTGCTCAAGCCGGTGGATTTTCAGTGGAGAGAGATGTAATACTGAAGCTGAAAGTTTTGGCTGATGTGGGATTGGTAGGATTTCCAAACGTTGGGAAATCAAGTTTTTTGGCTGTAACCACCTCTGCTAAGCCAAAAATTGAAAACTATCACTTTACCACAATCGCACCAAACCTTGGTGTTGTAGAAGTTCATGACAGAAGTTTTGTACTGGCAGATATAGCAGGAATTATCGAGGGTGCACATAAGGGAATAGGCCTTGGTCTTAGATTCCTCAAACACATTGAAAGGACCAAGGTTCTGATTCATGTAGTAGATGTTTCCGGAAGTGAAGGAAGGAATCCTATTGACGATTTTGATAAAATTAACAGAGAATTGGAGTTGTATAATAAGCAAGTTGGGAATAAACCGCAGATTGTCTGTGCCAATAAGATTGATTTGATAGGTGAAGATTCAGAGCAATATAGGGAATTCAAGACCTATGTTAATAGTAAAGGAATAGAAGTTTTTCCAACTTCTGCACCTTTAAAGATTGGAATAAAATCAGTATTGGATGCGACTTTAAAGCTTCTGGATGAAGCTATTCAAAATCCGCAGCCTGAACCTGAAATAGATTATTTCGACATGTCAGTAGATGATAAGGATCCTGACTTTAAAAATATCTACGCAAGAAAAGAAGGTAATAAATTTGTTTTGGAGGGCAAGCAGCTTAAAAAGATATTTGCTTCCACGAATTTCAACGATTTAGGTTCACTCAGATATTTATATAAATATATAGAAAAGAGCGGAGCTATGGATGAATTGATTGCTATGGGTCTGGAAGAAGGAGATACAATCAAACTTTTTGATTATGAGTTTGAATATTATGATGAGTATTAGGAATGCTATGAAGAAAAAGCCGGATATTACCCATTTTTTGAATAAGGTAGATAAACCTGCCAGATATATAGGAGGAGAGAAAAATTCAATAGTTAAAAATCCTGATGAACAGGATATAGTATTTGGCTTTGCATTTCCTGACATTTACGAGATTGGGATGTCATATGTGGGTATGCAGATTCTATACAATATTGTAAATGATAGAGAAGGAATTTCATGTGAAAGAATCTTTGCTCCAGGAACGGACATGGAAGAGTTGATGAGAAATGAAGATTTTCCATTATTCACTCTTGAGAATAAGATTCCACTGACAGACCTTGATGTATTGGGATTTACTCTTCAATATGAGATGTCATTCACTAATATTCTTAATATGCTTGAGCTTGGAGGAATACCTCTTAAGTCCAAAGAGAGAGATGAAACTTATCCCCTTATTATAGCAGGAGGACCTTGTGCGTTTAACCCTGAACCACTGGCGGATTTTATAGACATTTTTGTCATCGGTGATGGAGAAGAATCTCTTGTCTGTGTTTTGGATGAATACAGAAAATACAAAAAAAACGGTGATTCTAAGGAAGCTTTTCTCCAATTTGCCTCAAAGTCATCGGGACTTGGACTTTATGTGCCGAAATTTTATAATGAGCTTTACAAGGAAGACGGAACGATTAAATCTTATGAGAAGACTTATAATGAGGCTAATGACATAATAGAAAAAGCAATGATACAGGATCTTGATAGTCAAGACTTCCCAATGAATCCTATCGTTCCTTTGATTGAGACAGTGCATGATAGAGCAGTAGTGGAAACCTTTAGAGGATGCACCAGAGGATGCAGATTCTGTCAGGCGGGAATCATATACAGGCCTATACGAGAACGAGCAAAAGATACGATAATTAATATATCAAAAAATCAGCTAAAAAGTACAGGACACGATGAATTATCTATCCTATCTCTTTCAACAAGTGATTACAGCCAGTTTGAGCCTCTTGCAACAGAACTGATGGACTATTGCAAGAAAGAAAACGTATCTCTTTCCCTGCCATCTCTGAGACTTGATACCTTTTCCTTCAATGTTTTAGAGCAAATTCAAGGATATAAGAAAAGCGGCCTAACTTTTGCTCCGGAAGCAGGTACCCAAAGATTAAGAGATGTTATAAATAAAGGGATTACTGAGGACGATATTTTTGATGCAGTTTCCCAGGCCATTGAACTCGGATGGAGGAGTGTGAAGCTTTACTTTATGATAGGACTCCCAACTGAAACCTATGATGATCTCGACGGTATAGCCGATATAGCACGCAAAATTATGGAAATTCATAGAGATAGCAGTATGGGAGGCAGATTCAACATTACTGTCAGTGTTTCCAATTTTGTTCCCAAGGCACACACTCCGTTTCAATGGGCAGGACAGAATACAATTGACAATTTCAGAGATAAACACCGCTATCTTAAGGATAAGCTCAGGATTAAGGGAGTTAAATTCAACTATCATGATGATGGAGTTTCAGTCATTGAAGGAATACTGGCAAGAGGGGACAGACGAGTTGGAGAGCTCCTCTTGGAAGCACACAAGCTTGGTTGTAAATTCGATGGATGGAGCGAACACTTCTCTAAAGAAAAATGGGATAAGGCTGCTGTAAATGCAGGAATTGATGGTGCTTTTTTTGCGCAAAGGCCCAGATATGAAGATGAAATTTTGCCATGGGATAAAATTGACAGCGGTGTAACAAAAGAATTTCTTCGTAAGGAGTGGGAACGAGCTCAAGAGTGCCTCATAACTCACGACTGCAGATATGGTTGTGTCGGCTGTGGCGTAAACAGAAAAGTTGAATGTAAATGGGGAGGAATATATGCCAAAGATGATAACTGATTCGGGCAAAGCCAACCGATACGTTTTTACTTTCAAAAAATTTGATTTAATGATATATATTTCCCACTTAGATCTTCAAAGATTATTTAGAAGAACTCTGAAAAGTGCCGGGTATAAAATAGCCTACTCTCATGGTTTTAACCCTCATCCGAAGATTTCTCTTGCTCAACCGCTTTCTCTGGGTTACACAGGTATGAGAGAGTTTATGGAAGTAGAACTTATGTCAGATGACAATCCCGAATTGGTAAAAAAATCTCTAAATGAAAATTTGCCCAAGGGAATCGAGGTGACGTCAGCCGGTCTTATGCATGATAGTATAAAAAGTCTTTCCGCATCTACCTGTGCTGCGGTATATAAAATTGTATCTTCAAAAGAATTCCCTCGTATATCACAGAATGTCGTGGATGATTTTCTGTCACAGGAAAAGATTTATGGCCTACGAAGGCATAAGAAGACAAAAAAGATGGTAGAGACTGAAATTAAAGATAAGATACATTGGATGAGGTTGAGAGATGGAAACATTCTTGAATTTCAAGTGGATTGCGGCAGTAATTCCAACTTGAATCCGGAAGTACTTTTGAACTCTTTTTTTAAATTCTGCAATCTGTCTCATGATGAATCGATAATTCAAACTTTAAAGATATTTAGAATGAAAATAATTCTCGAAGATAGAGTTGACAAATCCATAATTTTACAGTAAAATAATGTAAAAAACAGGTGGTGATCACATGAAATCGATTGTTCGAAAAATCAGTTTCTTTTGGGAAGATTACAGTGGATATATTAAAGCAGTTGCAATTATCTTGTTGATAGGTGTAGCTGCTTTTCTATTTTTTATCAATGGGGATAAAGATGACAGTTTGAAGATTTCCAAAGATATTAAAGGCGTTACCGGATCTGACGACTATCTTAATAAAGAGAGACAGAATGAAGAAAAAGATTCGAATGGTAAAATAAAAGATAAATCGAAAAAAGGATTTAATAAATTAAAAAATGGGAATAAGATAAGCAATACAGAAGATTTAGAAGAAAAAAGTTTAATGTATGTTGATATTGAAGGCGAAGTTCTCAGGCCCGGCGTATATAAAATTAATGATGGAGACAGAGTTTTCCAAGTGATAGCTCAAGCCGGTGGTCTTACTGAAGAAGCAGATCTTAATACTATTAATAAGGCAGAAGTTGTTACCGATGGTCAGAAGATACATATATACAAGAAGGGTGAAGTGGCTGATTGTGGAAAAGGAGGAAGTTCCGCAGGAGAATATGGAGGCAAGATAAATATAAATCAGGCTGATGAGTCTAAGCTTCAGGATATTCCGGGTGTGGGTCCGTCAATGGCTTCAAGAATCGTTGAGTACAGAAAGACAAACGGCCGGTTTAATACCATAGATGATTTAAAGAATGTCAGTGGAATAGGTGATAAACGCTTTGAAAGTATGAAAGATATGGTAACCATTTAATCCGCTTCATAGGTATCAGAGTGATACAGTTGATATTGCATATGTGGTGAAGATGTATTAATACATTAGTCCTATGAAAAAAATGATTTGATGAGCGTAGTGGCTCTTGAAGTGTATTGCAAGCTTGTTTTTGATGTCAGTATAATACTTTCAACACATTAGAAATTATTACTGACATAAGGTAAACCATGGAGATGAAATGATTACAAAAATTGGTTTAGCTATATACGATTCATCGTTATATAGCGATCTTGTGGATCATTTCTCAAAGCACTCTGACAGATATGACCTGCCGGTTAAATTGAGAAGTGGTAAAGACTGCATGGCAAAGCTCGAGGAAACAAAACTTGACATTCTCATTATTGAAGCTGTGTTACCAAATGTAAACGGAACAGAAATTGCCAGAACTTTTTATTTCAGAAATAATCTGAAGGATTCCCCCGGAATAATTCTTATTTCATCTATTCAGGCATTTGATGTGTTTCTTGAACACATGGATATGGGTAGGATATCATATCTGCTTAAGCCTGTTAATGTTGAATTTCTTGATAGAGAGATCGATAGAATTCAGAGCTATCGTTTGGGCGATTTTTCGGAAAGTGAAAGGATACTTATCCATTCCATCGAAAACAGTTCCGATAAAACGTCTAAATACGCTTATACGGAAAAACTTGTGACAAATATTCTTAATGATTTTGGAATAAATCAAAGATATAAAGGTGCTATTTACCTGAGACATGCTATACTATTAAGTGTGTTTGAAATAGGAAGATATGACTACCTGCTGAAGGAAATAATAATTGACTTATCAGGTCGCTACAACCGACCTATTGGGTCTATCAGTTCTCTGATAAGCAAGACTGTATCAATGGCTAAGTTTAAAAACAGAAAGTTTAGCAAATTGATATTTAACGGGTATGATTTAAATAAAAATATGACCCCAAAGGAATTTATATTTAGAATTTCCGACTTCGTCAGACTGTCTATCAACAATTAGAGTGTACGGAGAAAGACATGAAAGAGAGTAAAACAAAGAACAAAGATAATAAATTCGTTCGTATCACTGAGGAGGAAATCTTGAGGATTAATCAACTTGCAAGGAAGGCCAAATCATCCTCCGGACTAACCGGCGCAGAAGAAAAAGAACAGAAGATTTTAAGGCGTAAATATATCGACTCATTCAAAGCTAACCTGAAAAATCACTTGGATATGATTAAAAAATAAATTAAATGCTCGTTTAACTTCTAAGTATTTTGGTATAAGTTAGTTAGAGCATATAAAGAAGGAGTGAGTATATGAGACAGGTATATTTAGATTATTCAGCAACGACTCCTGTCAAAGACGAAGTGTTGCAGGAAATGATACCGTATTTTACGGAAAACTATGGGAATCCATCAAGCCTATATTCGGGTGGATTAAACTCGAAGGCTGCAATAGATAAAGCCAGGAAGCAATTAGCAGATTTAATTAATGCAGATCCTTCGGAAATTTTCTTCACAGGATCGGGAACTGAGGCAGATAATTGGGCCCTTGAAGGAATGGCTGATGCCATGAGAAAAAAAGGAAAGGGTAACCATATCATAACGACTAAAATTGAACATCATGCTATTCTTCATACATGTGAGTACCTGGCAGCTCATGGCTTTGAAGTTACTTATCTGGGAGTTGACTCTGACGGCAGAGTTAACCCGAAGGATTTGGAAGATGCAATAACTGATAAGACGATACTGATATCCATAATGCTTGTTAATAACGAGGTGGGAACGGTTCAGGATATCAGGGAGATGGTAGGAATTGCCAAGAGATATAAGATTCCGTTTCACACAGATGGGGTACAGGCCCTCGGGAATGTTCCCATCGACGTAAAAGCTCTGGGGGTTGATTTTCTCTCAATGTCAGCGCATAAGATCTATGGCCCAAAGGGTATGGGTGCCCTCTATATCAGAAAAGGAATGAGACCGACCAACTTTATCCATGGTGGTGCTCAGGAAATGGGAAGGCGTGCCGGAACTGAAAACCTTCCGGGTATTGTGGGTTTCGGAAAAGCAGCTGAGATAGCAAAGAGAGATTTTGACAAGCACGTTAAGCATTCTTCTGAAGTCAGAGATTACCTCCTCGAGAGAATCAAAGATGAGATTCCTGATGTTGAAATAAACGGAACTATGAAGCAAAGACATCCGGGCAATCTCAATGTTACTTTTGACTTCATTGAGGGCGAGTCATTGCTGATTCTCCTGGACATGAAGGGTATCTCTGTATCAACAGGGTCTGCTTGTTCTTCCAAGTCACTGAAGCCGTCCCATGTGCTTGATGCTATGGGCGTACCATGGGAGAAGATTCACGGTACTGTCAGGATGACGGTTGGTGATTTTACATCGAAAGAAGATGTTGACTATGTAGTTGACGAATTGAAAAATATCGTAATCAGATTGAGGGAGATATCTCCTATTAACGAAGAAAAGGGGTGGAATTGATGGCTCTATATAATGATAAAGTAATGGACAATTTTTTGAATCCTAAGAATGTAGGAGAGATTGAAAATCCGGACGGGACCGGGGTTTATGGCAGTCCCGTTTGCGGTGATATGATGCAGATACAGATTAAGGTTGAAGATGATATAATCAAAGATGCAAAATTCAAGACCTTCGGATGTGGATCTGCTATAGCCTCTTCCAGTATGGCAACTTCAATGATAATCGGCAAGTCCATAGATGAGGCACTTGAGATTACAAATAAACAGATAGTAGACGAGCTTGGAGGTCTTCCTCCTGTTAAGATTCATTGCTCCGTTTTGGCAGACCATGCAATCAAATCAGCTATTTATGATTATGCTCAGAAAAACGGCAAGACATATAAGGGACTGGAGGGATTTGACCCGGATGCGGACGACGACGATGATCACCACGACATTAGTAAAGAATAAAGTTTTGTTAGGTTTGAGCGGCGGGGTTGACAGTACCACCGCCGCTTTATTTTTAAGAGAGAGAGGTCTGGATGTTACAGGCTTTTATTTTGATGTTCTCGGTAACAATGAAGAAGGCGTAGAAGGTGCAAAGGAAGTTGCTGATGAGCTGGGAATTGACCTCATAGTTTATGATGCATCTGAAATCTTTAAAAAAATTGTCATTCAGGATTTCCTGAATTCATACAGTGAGGGCCGGACACCGAATCCTTGCGTTATGTGTAATCCCAACATTAAATTTAAACTTCTGATTAACCATGCAAACAGCATTGGAGCATATTATATTGCCACGGGACATTATGCACAGGTTTACCATGACCATGATAAAGATAGGTTTTTCATCTCTGCCGGAGCAAATCGACTGAAGGATCAATCGTATATGTTATACAGGCTTGGACAAGATGTACTTGGCAGATTGATTTTACCTCTGGGGAATGCAACAAATAAAGACGATGTCAGATCTTTTGCCAGAGAAAACAATATGTCAAATTGGGAGAAAAGTGACAGCCAGGAAATTTGTTTTTTAGAATCAGACGCAGGGTATGCAAGTTATATTGAGAATCAGGGCCGAAAATTGCAGCCGGGAGATTTTGTCGATTTAAACGGGAGAGTATTAGGACGGCATAAGGGAATACACCATTATACTATCGGACAAAGGAAAGGTCTCGGAATTGCTTTAGGCAGGCCTGTATTTGTTACATGTATCGATTCTGTGAGGAATACAGTAACTCTTGGTTCTAACGATGATTTAATGAAGAAAAGGATTTTTTCAAGGGATAACTTTTTTACGGAAACGTCATCGCAGGATATGCCGGAGGAATATGAGTCAGGATTCGAATGCATGGCGAAAATTCGTTATGGTGCAAAACCGGCATTTGCACATGTGAGAAAAGCAGATGGAAGAAATGGAATACTTCAAGTGGAATTTGATGAGCCTCAGAGAGCACCATGCCCGGGACAATCTCTAGTTTTTTATATTGATGATAAGGTAATAGGTGGAGGGTTCATAGAAAGTTGTAATTCTGATTTTGTACATTGAGATCAGAATAGAAATTTACGATTTGGACAGATAACTGATAGAAAGGATTAAATATGGCAGTTTATGGGGATAACTTTAGGTCGTATTTGAATAAATTTGTCTTTATAAGATCTACGGAGGGAATTGAAGAAATCGTTGAGAATAACCCTGAGAATATCAATGGATATTTTGCATATATATTTTGGTCTAAGGAAGGACAGGTCTGTCTTAGGATAATGGACGTCGGATACGGCCTTGAAGACTATTTTGAAACAGGTGATGAGAATGTTGATTTTCTTGTGGAGGAGAGGATATTACCTATAGAGGGAAAAATTGATGATATCCTATATGTGTTCGACGGAACCATTGTAGCTGATAGCGAACGATATAGCCGGATGGTTGCGAGCACGGAGATGGCAAATCTGGTCTCGGAAGAGATGATAAACGCCCGTGAAAATAAGGAAATTGATGAGTTTCGTGATCCTTTAAATCAGGACATCGTTACGGTGGTTTTTTTTACAAAACAATTGCCGATCAAATCTAAAGCAAAAGTTAAGTGCAAAGGTTTCTCAAAGGGATATTTTTTTGGCGAACTCATGCAAATTCCATTTGGGTGGAGGAACCTTTCAGTAGGCGATGAAATTGAATTTAAACTGGACAAAATGAACGGAGCAACAGTTCTGCTAGCCTCTGTATAATGTTTTGTGGTATAATGTGGGCATGGAAACCAGAGATATTGAAAAAATTCTATCCGAATATGACAGATGGAAAGAGAATACCTCAGAAAGACATAGTGAGCAGCTCTGTTTAGATAGTCTGATTGCAGACGATAGAGAGCTTTATGATTCTTTTTATAAGGAAATAAAATTCGGCACATCAGGTCTCAGAGGTATAATTGGTCTTGGGCCAAACAGGATGAATAGATACGTGGTTAACAGGGCTACAAGAGGTCTTGCGGACTATCTTAATAAAGCCAATCCTGCAGGTGCCAAGGTAATAATTTCATATGATACCAGAAACCATTCCGAGGAATTTGCTGAGATTTCGGCTCAAGTACTTCGAGAAATGGGTATCAACGCCATGATGTTCCGGGAACCTACACCGGTTCCTGTACTTTCTTATGCAATCAGGCGAGAAAAGGCTGATATGGGCATAATGATTACCGCAAGCCACAATCCGAAAATTTACAATGGTTATAAGGTATATAATTCCAAAGGTCATCAAATAGTCGGAGACGAGGCCAATGAAATAATGACTCATATACATTTATGGGATTATTTTGATATGCCAAAAGAAGATATAGAGTCCTGCCGATTGCCTCATGAAGTTTCAGCAGATTTCATTGATTATACAGTGAAATTAACTGATGAGGCCCTAAGTAACATTCAGAAGCATTCAGATAAAAACATTAGAATTATCTATACGCCTCTAAACGGCACAGGTATGAATTTTGTACCTGAAGTTTTGAAACGCAGAGGTTTTAACAATGTTGTCACGGTTGTTTCTCAGGAAATGCCTGATGGAAATTTCCCTACTTGTCCTGTACCTAACCCTGAGAAGATAGCTGCCTACAATGAAGCTTTTTATACTTTAGATCAAGAAGAAGGGGATATAATTATAGCTACAGATCCTGATTGTGACAGAGTTGGTGTTGCCATGTATTTTGACGGCGTAAAAAGAATCCTCACAGGCAATCAAATCGGTATTCTCCTCTTTGATTTTTTGTGTAGTAATTTGGAAGATGTCAGAGGAAGATTGGCCATGAGATCTATAGTTTCCACTGCACTCTTTGACAAAATAGCAGCAGAACATGGTGTGGAAGTCATTAAGACATTAACCGGTTTCAAGTATATGGGTAAGATAATGTCAGATCTCGAAGAGCAAGGGGATATTGACAGATTTTTATTTGCTTTTGAAGAAAGTAACGGATTTTTGTTCAATAATGATATAAGAGATAAGGATGGTGTAGGCGGAGCACTTCTGATTGCGGAAATGGCAGCATATTATAGAGGCATTGGCATATCCCTTCCTGAGAAACTCGATCAAATATACGATTATCATGGTCAATATCATGATAAGACAGAGAATTATGTCTTTCAAGGTGTGGAAGGCCGAGATATAATGGAAGGCATAATGAGCTATTTTCGTGATAATATCAAGGGATTTCTTGGAGGCATTGAAATTCTTGATAAGATAGATTATCTGAACGAAGAAGATGATTTGAGAGAAGATATACTTGAGTTTAAACTTCGAGATCACGGAATCTTTATTATAAGACCTTCCGGTACAGAACCGAAGTTGAAAGCGTATTTTTTCGGAAACCGTGATACCAGAAAAATAGAGTCGGAAGTTGCAAACATAATTGATATGTTCAGAGCCAAATAGTTTGAAGGCAGGTAAATTGATGAAAAAAATTGGATTAAACGAAATAAGAGAAACCTTTATTAATTTTTATAAAAGCAAAGAACACTATGTTGAAAAAAGTGCTTCTTTAATCCCAAAAAACGACCGAAGTCTCCTTCTGATAAATTCAGGTATGGCTCCCTTAAAAGGATATTTTTCGGGTGTTGAGACACCTCCTGCCAAGAGAATGACCACATGTCAGAAATGCATAAGAACAGGAGATATGGATATCGTAGGAAAGACATCAAGGCACGGAACCTTTTTTGAAATGCTGGGCAGCTTTTCTTTCGGTGACTACTTCAAAGAGGAATCTCTGAACTGGGGCTGGGAACTGATGACCAAAGTGTTTGAACTCCCAAAGGATAAGTTGTGGGCTACTATTTTTTATGATGATGATCAAGCTTTCGAAATCTGGAAGAAGATAGGTATGCCTGAAGAAAGAATAGTTAGACTTGGCAAGGATGATAATTTTTGGGAAATAGGATTAGGACCTTGTGGACCATGTTCAGAAATTTATTACGACAGAGGTGAGGAATTCGGCTGTGGGAGTCCTGATTGCAAGCCTGGATGTGAATGTGACAGATATGTGGAATTCTGGAATCATGTTTTCACCCAGTATTCAAAAGAGGAGGACGGCAGCTATTCGGATCTGGAGCATCCTAATATAGATACAGGTATGGGTCTTGAAAGAATTGCGTGTATAATGCAAGATGTTGATTCTATATTTGACATAGATACTATCAAGTATATTCTTGACGGTGTTGTTGAAAAATCCGGGATACGGTACTCTGACGGAAAATCTGAAACGGATATCTCTATTAGAATAATAACTGATCATTTGAGATCCATGGTGTTCATGATCGGAGATACCATAACCCCAAGCAATGAGGGTAGAGGCTATGTATTAAGAAGAATTATAAGACGTGCTGCAAGGCATGGAAGGATTCTCGGGCTGAGAGAGCCGTTTCTTTACGATTTATGCTCAAGGGTGATTGAAGTTTCCGGGAAAGCATATCCTGAACTTGAAAATCAGTCTGATTACATAAAAAAAATAATAAAAGCAGAAGAAGATAAATTTACCCAGACAATCGATCAGGGTTCAAATATTTTAGATGGCTATATTGATGAACTAAAAAGGTCGAAGGCCGGTATCTTGAGTGGAGAAAAAGCATTTAAACTTTACGATACATACGGATTCCCACTTGAACTTACCGAAGAGATACTTGAAGAAAATGGCATGACAGTCGATAAAGAAGGATTCGAAGCTAAGATGCAGAAGCAACGGGAAACTGCAAGAGCCGGAAGGCATGTGGGAGAAGAAGCCGGATGGGAAGCAAATATCGATGAACCTCAGATTCCTGCAACGGACTTCATAGGCTATACTGAGTATCAATGTGAAGCAGAAGTTCTTAAGGTGATTCCCGCAGGGGAAAAGCTTAGGGTGTATGTGGACAGAACACCGTTTTATGCTGAGGGGGGCGGACAGACCGGAGACCAAGGTGTAATCCATTGCGAAAACTTTCAAGGTGAAATAGTCGATACCGTTAAGCACGGACTCGCATACTGTCATGTCGTTAATCCGATTTCAGGGAAACTTAACGAGGGAGATCGTGTACATATGGAAATCGATATCCTTCGCAGAAACAGAACTGCAAGGAATCACACAGCAACTCATCTGATGCACAGAGCACTGAAGGATGTTCTCGGTAATCATGTTAATCAGGCAGGCTCCATGGTAAATGATAATATTTTAAGGTTTGACTTCAGCCATTTTAAAAGCATGACGGAAGATGAGATTTTACGAGTGGAAAAATCAGTAAATATTGCTATAGATAGGTTTATGAATGTTACTGCCGATGTAATGTCGATGGATGAAGCAGTTTCTTCAGGTGCAGTGGCTTTGTTTGATGAGAAATATGGTGATCAAGTCAGAGTGATAACGTGCGGAGATTACAGTAAAGAACTCTGTGGAGGTACTCACGTATCCAATACAGGACAGATAGGTGGATTCAAAATTGTATCAGAAACAGGGGTTTCTTCAGGAACAAGGCGAATTGAAGCAATAACGGGAAGTAATATTGTTGCAAGCCTGAGTGCATCGGAAAGTCTGATAAATGATGTTTCAGCAAGACTTAAGACCAATAAAAACGCAGTCATTACAAGAGTTGAGAACCTACTGGCTGATAACAAAGCATTTCAGAGGGAACTTGACGAATTTAAGAGACAACACGTCGGAGATAGTTTTGATAACCTATTGAACAATGTCTATGAGAAGAACGGAATTAAGCTTATAACTGCTGCAATCGAAGGTATGCAGATCGGTGATTTAAGGAATCTTTCAGATGATATAAAAGAAAAACTGCCGAATTCTATAGCCGTTCTTGCAGCTGTAAACGGCAATAAGGGGAACATGATTGTCAGTGTTTCCGATCAGCTGCTCAAGGAAGGATACAATGCAGGAAAGATAATTAAAGAGGTTTTGGCAGCCTGTGATGGTCGCGGGGGAGGAAAAGCTGACATGGCTCAAGGAGGAATAGGATCTGTCAGTAAGTTAAATTCTGCATTTGAACTTGCTAAAGAATTAATTTAAGTGTATAATACCCATATAGACAAGGAGGATCGAAATGGAAAGAAACACGATAATGTTTGATGCCAGCAAGGTTGAGCAGAAGACAACCAAAGAAGTCCTGGACACTGTGTATGCAGCCTTAGAAGAAAGGGGATATAACGGAGTAGATCAGATGGTAGGCTATATTCTGTCAGGGGATCCTTCATATATCACAAGCTATAACAATGCCCGTTCTTTGATTAGTAAGATTGACAGAGATGACCTTGTTGAGGAAATTTTAAAGGTATATTTAAAGAAGTAAATTGTCAATGACGGCAGGTTTGACCCTGCCGTTTTTTAATGTTATATTTTCGCTTTAAATTATAATGATAAGTGATAGGAGGACTGAAGATTGAGAATACTGGCCTTGGACGTGGGAGACAAAACTATCGGTGTTGCTGTTACCGATCCGCTTAATATATTTGCACAAGGAATTACCACTATAGAAAGAGTAGGAATTAAGAAGGATACAACAGAGGTTTTAAATTATATAAAAGAATACGAATGTGATACACTGGTAATCGGACTACCGACTAACTTGAGCGGACATGACACGATACAAACCGAGAAAGTAAGGGAATTTAGAACAAGGATGGAAAATAAGCTGAGAAGCAGCGGATTATCCAATGTGAAAGTGGATTGGCAGGATGAAAGGTTCACAACTTCCATTGCTGAGAGTGTCCTTATACAAGCAGATGTTAAAAGGTCAAAGCGAAAAGAGGTGATAGACAAACAGGCTGCTGTTATAATTCTCCAATCCTATTTAGATAGCAAACGATAATTCTGGATTTCGTTAAAATCATTCGGATTTATGCTGATTTTTTGAGAAAAATGACGTTTTATTTTGTGAATTGTCAGTAAAATCATGAACATAAGTTGAAAAATATTTGCTCTGTGATAGAGTATATAAAGAGAAATATTCCTTTTTCGTTGCCTGAGGCATTTCTACAGGATATATGATAAAAGGACTAAGGAGGCAAACAATGAAGAAAGTTGGAATCATCATGGGAAGTGACAGCGACCTTCCTGTTGTGGAAAAGGCTATGACAACGTTGGGTAATTTGGATATCCCTTATGAAGTACACGTGTTTTCGGCTCACAGGACGCCTGAGGAGGCACATAACTTCACTGCTAAAGCAAGAGAGAAGGGCTTTGGAGTTATTATAGGAGCAGCCGGGAAGGCTGCCCACCTGGCAGGTGTTTTGGCAGCTTCCACATGCCTGCCTGTTATAGGATTACCTATTAAGTCTTCTACAATGGACGGTCTTGATTCACTCCTATCTACGGTACAGATGCCCGGAGGAATACCTGTTGCAACCGTTGCCATTAACGGTGCAGAGAATGCAGCACTGTTGGCTGCTCAGATTTTAGCCGTAGAAGATGAAGTTCTATATCAAAAATTGACTCTGATGAGGAAAGATAATAAAGAAAAGGTTTTGGCTAAGAACAGAGTTGTAGAAGAAAAGTTTAATAAATAAATATTCCAAAATAAAATCGCAGGGTTATCGGTATAATATAGGAAATATATCCGGATATAATCTGAGGATTTGTTGAGTTGAAAAATATGATTGATAAGGAGAATGAAATGAATATTACTAAGAAAGAACAGTTATACGAAGGTAAGGCTAAGAAAGTTTTTAAAACGGATAATCCCGAGCTATATATAGTTTCTTACAAAGATGATGCGACCGCATTTAACGGAGAGAAAAAAGGAACTATTCTAGGAAAGGGAGAAATAAATAACAGGGTAACAAACTTTCTTATGAAGATGCTTGAAAGAAAAGGCATACCTACACATTTTGTAGAAGAGATAAACGGAACAGACAGTATAGTTAAGAAGGTAAAGATTATTCCTCTTGAGGTAATTGTTAGAAATATTGCTGCCGGTTCTCTGGCAAAGAGACTGGGACTTGAAGAAGGATATAAACTTGGCAAGACGGTTCTGGAGTTCAGCTATAAGGATGACGAACTCGGTGACCCAATGGTAAATGATTACCATATTTTTGCAATGGATTATGCTACTAAAGAAGATCTTGATATAATCAAGGAGTATGCGTTTAAAATCAACGATATATTGACTGAATATCTAAAAGATGCAGGCATTGAACTGATAGATTTCAAACTGGAATTCGGTAAGACGAGTGATGGAAAAATCGTTTTAGCTGATGAAATTTCTCCTGATACTTGCAGATTCTGGGATACAAAAACCGGAGAAAAGCTTGATAAGGACAGATTCAGAAGAGATATGGGCGGCGTTGAAGATGCCTATGTAGAAGTCCGAAGAAGGCTTTTGGGAGAATAAGATGTCGGGACTTAAAGAAGAATGTGGAGTGTTCGGAATTTTTGGACAAGATACCTGTGATGTTGCAAGACTTGCATATTATGGGCTTTTTGCCTTACAACACCGAGGACAGGAGAGCTGTGGCATTGTTGTAAATGATGATGGTCTGTTCCAAGCTTACAAGGATGTCGGTCTGGTTCAAGATGTCTTTACGCCTGAGAACCTTAAATCACTTGGAACAGGACACATAGCCATAGGACATGTCAGGTACGGTACCACAGGAGGAAATGACAGAAGCAACGCTCAACCAATAGTCGTAAATCATCATAAAGGCAGAATGGCTCTTGCACATAATGGTAATCTTGTCAACTCATATGAGATCAGGCAATCACTTGAAGAGGAGGGTTCCATCTTCCACACCACAAGTGATACGGAAGTGATTTCTTATGTTATCACGAAGAATCGGGTAAGATCATCGTCAATAGAAGAAGCCATATCAAAAACTATGGATGTAATTGAGGGAGCTTATTCGCTTGTGGTCATGTCCCCATCTAAGCTGGTTGCCGTAAGAGACAAAAGAGGGTATCGCCCGTTGTGTTACGGTCAACGTGAAGATGGAACCTACATTATTGCTTCCGAAACCTGTGCTTTAGATGCTGTTGGTGCGAAATATATCAGAGATATAGAGCCGGGAGAAATTGTGGTTTTCACCGCAGAAGGTGTTGAATCCATAACCACCCATTGCGGGAAAGAAAAAGCACAGATTTGCATATTTGAATATATATATTTCGCCAGACCTGATTCGGTAATCGAAGGAATCAGTGTTCACGAGGCGCGAAAGCGTGCCGGCGTATGTCTCGCCCTAGAACACCCTACGGACGCCGATGTTGTAATCGGAGTGCCTGACTCAGGTCTTGATGCTGCTCTGGGCTATTCTCAGCAGAGCGGGATTCCATATGGAATAGGTTTTATCAAGAACAAATACGTGGCAAGAACATTCATAGCTCCCGGACAGAAAGCCAGAGAAGATAAAGTTAGAATTAAATTGAATGTATTGTCCTCAACTGTAAAGGGTAAGAGGGTAATTCTCGTTGATGATTCGATTGTAAGGGGAACGACAAGTGCCAGAATAGTCAGACAGCTTAGGGAGGCAGGGGCTAAAGAAGTTCATGTGATGTCAGCCGCACCGCCTTTTATAGATCCTTGCTATTACGGAACAGATGTGGACTCTAAAGATAATCTCATAGCTTGCAAATATTCCATTTCTGAGATAGCAGATAAAATCGGAGCTGATACATTGGGATATCTGAGCATAAACAGTCTGAAATCTCTGGTATGTAAACGTGACGACCTGGAATTTTGCAAAGGATGCTTCACAGGAGAATATGCTACTGACATTCCTACAAAAAGTAATAAAGAAAGATTTGAAAAGAAACTAAGCGAAAAGGAAAACAGCTAATATTAAAAAATATTCGGAGAAAGGAAAAATCCGGAGGATTATTGATTAGCATATTTACCGGATTGACAGTATTAAAATGACAAAAAGTTACAGTGAAAGTTATAAGGATGCAGGAGTTGATATCACAGCGGGATATAAGGCTGTCGAACTCATGAAGGAACATGTGGCGAGAACCATGATATTCGGAAAGACAGATAGCTTAGGCGGTTTTGGAGGGTTGTTTCAGCTTGAACTTGGCAGTATCAAAGAACCGGTTCTGGTAAGTGGAACAGATGGTGTCGGGACAAAACTTAAGATGGCATTCCTTACAGATAAACATGATACTGTTGGAATAGACTGCGTGGCAATGTGTGTTAATGATATAATTTGTGTAGGAGCCAAGCCTCTTTTTTTCCTCGACTACATTGCTGTAGGGAAAAATATCCCGGAAAAAGTTTCCCGAATAGTTTCAGGTGTAGCTGAAGGCTGTGTTCAGTCACAATGTGCACTTATAGGCGGCGAAACAGCGGAAATGCCCGGGTTCTATGGTGAACAAGAGTACGACATGGCCGGATTTGCAGTTGGGATTGTGGATAAGTCAGAAATTATCAATAAAGCAAATGTTATGCCGGGAGACGTTATACTTGGTCTTGCTTCTTCCGGTATTCATTCAAACGGCTTTTCACTTGTAAGGAAGGTACTTGATGTTGAGAATATCGACCTCTCTGAACCTATCAGTAAGCTCAAAGATAAAACCCTGGGAGAAGTTTTGATGGAGCCAACCAGAATATACGTTAAACCTGTACTTAAACTCTTGGAAAATGTAAATGTCAAGTCTATTGCAAACATTACGGGGGGAGGCTTCTACGAAAATATTCCAAGAGCACTTCCGGAAAACATGACAGCCAAAATAAAAAAATCAGCAATACCGGTACTTCCTATTTTTAAATATATTCAGGAAAAAGGCAGTATTTCTGAAAGAGATATGTACAATACATTTAATATGGGAATCGGCATGGTTATAACGATTTCAAAGGAGGATGAGGAAAAGGCGAAGAACATTCTCCAAGCCTCAGGAGAAGAAGTGTATACCCTTGGAGAAGTGATACGGTCAGACGATGGTGTTGTTTTATGGTAGAAAATATTAATGACAAGGTTTATATGGCGGTTTTGGTATCCGGAGGGGGGACTAATCTACAGGCTTTAATAGATGCCGAAAAAGACGGAAGCCTCAGCCCTTGCGAAATATGCCTTGTAATTTCAAATAACGAAGACGCCTATGCTCTTAAGAGGGCTGAAAATGAAGGTATCAAGGCACTGGTTTGTAAGGACGAATCAAAACTCCTTAAAATCTTAAATGATGAAAGGATAGATATGCTGGTTTTGGCCGGATATCTCAAAATCTTAACAGGAAGATTCATACGTAATTTTCAAAAGCCGATTATTAATATTCACCCGTCATTAATTCCATCTTTCTGCGGGAAGGGGTGCTATGGACTACACGTTCATGAGAAGGCGCTTGAATATGGCGTAAAAATCAGTGGAGCAACGGTTCACTTTGTGAATGAAATTCCTGATGGCGGTGAAATAATACTCCAAAAAGCTGTGGAAGTTAAACCATATGATACTCCTGTAACCCTCCAGAGACGTATAATGGAAGAGGCGGAGTGGAAACTCCTTCCACAAGCATGTGTTATTGTAGGCAATGAGATTATCGGAGCGAAAAGACGGAAGAAAGAGGATTGTATAATATGAAAACAATAACTGTAGAAGAAGCCCTTAAAGGAAATCCATATCCCGGACGAGGAATAATCCTAGGAAAAGCTAAGGGAGGGAAAAATGCCGTTGCAGTTTACTTCATCATGGGGCGAAGCGAAAACAGCAGAAACAGAATCTTTCTTGAAGATGGAGATGATATAATGATCAAGCCTTTTGATGAATCGAAAGTGGAAGATTCATCTCTTATCGTTTATTATCCTATGAGAGCTCAAAATTATGAGCTCATTGTAACAAATGGAGATCAAACAGACACTATCTATAATTTCATGCTGGAAGGTGAGAGCTTTGCAGATGCCCTGAAAACAAGAGAATTTGAGCCGGATGCCCCCAATTATACCCCTAGAATCAGCGGACTTATGGAGCTCAATGAGGAGCTTACATATAAGCTGTCCATACTTAAATGCGGAAACCCTGAAAGACAAAAATGCTACCGCTTCTTCTACAATTACGAAGCTGTATCCGGAATAGGGCACCTCATACACACATATATAACAGATGGCAATCCACTTCCAACTTATGAAGGTGAACCTAAAGAGATAGAAATTAGTGGGACATTGACGGAATTTGCAGATAGAGTTTGGAACTCTCTTGATGTGGAAAATAGAATTTCACTCGTGGCAAAAGCCATAGATTTAGAAAACGGTCAGGTAAAAACCTATATAATTAACAAGAATATACAGCAATAGGCAGACAAAAAAAGCAGATTGAAAAAGAGGTAACATAATGAAAGAATTTGAATTGAAATACGGGTGTAATCCTAACCAGAAACCGGCAAAAGTTTACATGGAAGACGGCAGAGAGCTTCCATTTGAAATTCTAAACGGCAGACCAGGATACATCAATTTTCTTGATGCTCTCAACAGTTGGCAATTAGTTAGGGAACTGGACGAAGCATTGGGAGAGCCTGCTGCAACGTCCTTCAAACACGTAAGTCCGACCTCGGCCTCAATAGCCGTTCCCATGAGTGATGCCTTGAAAAAAAGTTGTTTTGTTGACGATGTGGAAGATCTTGATGATTCAAAGCTGGCAACGGCTTATGCAAGAGCTAGAGGAACCGACAGAATGTCTTCATTTGGGGATTTTATCGCTCTTTCAAGGCCGTGCGATGTTGTAACAGCCAAACTCATTAAACGGGAGGTTTCAGATGGAATAATAGCTCCCGGATTTGATGAAGACGCACTGAAGATTCTGCGAAGCAAGAAAAAAGGGAATTACAATATTATTGAAATTGACCCCGACTATGTTCCGGTTCACGAAGAAACAAAACAGGTTTTCGGAGTCACTTTTTCTCAAGGTAGAAACGATTGTAAAATAAATCGTGATGTTCTTGGAAAAATCGTTACCAAGAATAAAAACCTCACAAACGAGGGCAGGAGGGATTTGATTGTGGCTCTGATCACTTTAAAGTACACACAGTCAAATTCAGTAGCCTTTGCCAAGGAAGGGCAGGCGATCGGGGTCGGTGCCGGGCAACAGTCAAGAATTCACTGCACAAGACTTGCTGGAGATAAGGCTGACATATGGCATCTGAGACAATCGGAGAAGGTCTTGGGCCTTCCGTTCAAAAATGATATTCCACGTGCTGTAAGGGATAATACTATAGATGTATATCTGGGTAGAGATTATATGGATGTCATTCGTGACGGACAATGGGAAGATGTGTTCACTGTAAAACCTGAACCTTTTACTAAGGAAGAGCAAACGGAATACTTGAGTAAAATTAATGGAGTTGCCCTTGGATCAGATGCTTTTTTCCCATTTGGCGATAATATAGAAAGAGCTGTAAAAAGCGGTGTAAGCTTTGTAGCTCAACCAGGCGGTTCAATTAGAGATGAAAATGTAATTGAAACATGTGATAAATTTGCCATGGTAATGGCATTCACCGGAATGAGGCTTTTTCATCATTAGTTTTCAAAAATATCAGTATTAAAGATGGATTGATATTTCCGACTAAGTAATTACAATTAACAAGGAGTATTCGTAAATGAAAATTCTCGTGGTAGGTGGCGGTGGCAGAGAGCATGCCATCATCAAAAAAATAAAGGAAAATCCGAATGTTAAAGAAATATTTGCACTTCCGGGAAACGGTGGGATTGCAGCCGACGCAACCTGTGTCGATATAAAGGCTACGGATCTTTCGGGAGTTAAGGATTTCGCTGTAAAAGAGCATGTAGATTTTGCTGTAGTGGCACCCGATGATCCTTTGGTACTCGGAATGGTCGATGAGCTTGAAGCAGCAGGGATTCCCTGTTTCGGTCCGAACAAAAGAGCAGCAATTATAGAGGGGAGTAAGGCATTTTCTAAAGAACTGATGAAGAATTTCGATATTCCCACTGCAAAATATCAAACCTTTGACGATTTTACGGGGGCGTCGGCATATGTGTCAGAGAATCCTGTTCCTATAGTTATAAAGGCTGATGGTCTCGCTCTTGGGAAAGGGGTTATCATTGCCGAAACCCATGATGAAGCCTTGAATGCCCTGAAAACTATAATGAAAGATAAACTTTTCGGTGACAGTGGAAACAGAGTCGTAATAGAAGAATTCCTTGAAGGGCCTGAAGTGTCTGTGCTTGCATTTACAGATGGGGAGAGGATTGTACCTATGATTTCGTCAATGGACCACAAAAGAGCCTTTGACGGCGATATTGGACCTAATACAGGGGGCATGGGAGTAATCGCACCTAATCCATACTATACAAAAGAAATTGCAGAAAGAGCTATGAATGACATTTTTCTACCGACTTTGAAAGCCATGAATTCCCTTGGCAGACCGTTTAAAGGCTGTCTTTATTTTGGCCTCATGATCACTGCAGATGGTCCGAAAGTTATAGAATATAACTGCAGATTTGGAGATCCTGAAGCCCAAGCTGTTTTACCACTTTTAGAATCGGATCTTCTGGAGATAATGATGGATGTAAGAGAAGGTAAGCTTGATTCTTCAAAGGTCAGGTTCTCCGGAGATTTCACATGTTGCCTTGTGCTTGCCTCCAAAGGCTATCCTAAGGCATATGAGAAAGGATTTGCTATCAGCTGGAACGATGAAGAAACAAGGGATATTTTCGTGGCGGGTGCTAAGTTGGAAAATAACTGTCTTGTCACAAACGGTGGAAGAGTTCTCGGGATAACTAAAAAAGGAGGAACCCTTAAAGAAGCCATAGACAAAGCATATAAGGCAGCTGAAAGCATCAATTTCAAAAATAAATACTTTAGAAAAGACATCGGACATAAAGCACTTAAAGTATTAAGAGAGGTATAATAATGGTTAGAAGGGTTTTTGTCGAAAAAAGGCAGGCGTTTGCCCACGAGGCAAAAGAAGTGCAAAGGGATATCAAGAGTTTTTTGGGATTGGATCGTCTGGGAGATGTCCGCATAATAAATCGCTACGACGTAGATGATATTGATGAAGAGGTATTTAAGAACGCCGTTAATACGGTATTTTCAGAGCCTCAAGTCGACAAGGTTTTAACATATGATGAACTGAATTTCAAGAAAACTGATTTTGTTTTGGCGGTTGAACTTCTTCCCGGGCAATTTGATCAGAGAGCGGAAGCGGCTTCAGAATGTATACAGATGATTTCCCAAGGAAAAAAGCCTGTAGTCAAGTACGCTAAGCTGTATGTATTCACCGGTATTGATTCGGATCAAGCCAAGGCAAAAATACGTAAATATATCATTAATCCTGTTGAGGCAAGAGAAGCAACTCTCTCTGAATATGAAGATTTGAACCTTGCTGCGGATTATCCACAGGACGTGGAAATAATCCATGACTTCAATCAAATGGACGAAGCAGATTTGAAAACCTTGGCAGCAAATATGGGTCTTGCTATGGATCTTTCGGATCTTACTTTCACACAGGAGTACTTCCGCAATGAAAACAGACCTCCCACTATTACAGAAATTCGTGTTATAGACACATATTGGTCAGATCATTGCAGACATACAACTTTTAACACTGTAATTGACAATGTGGAATTCGAAGATAAAAATGTAAGTGATGCTTATAATTTATATATAAAAATCAGAGAAGATTTAAAGCGTTCCAAACCGATTTCATTGATGGACATTGGAACAATTGCAGCAAAATATTTACGTAGCCTTGGAAAGCTAAATAATTTGGATGAATCTGAAGAAATTAATGCGTGCACTGTCAAAATCAAAGTTGAAAGTTCAAAAGGCACAGAGGACTGGCTACTTCTATTTAAAAACGAAACACATAATCACCCTACAGAAATTGAACCATTTGGTGGTGCAGCAACCTGTATAGGTGGAGCCATAAGGGATCCGCTTTCGGGTCGTTCATATGTTTACTCTGCAATGAGAGTAACCGGAGCCGGAAATCCTCTTGCGGCTGATGATGAGACGCTGGAGGGAAAACTTTCTCAGAGGAAAATCGTTACCACAGCTGCTAAGGGTTATTCCTCTTACGGCAATCAAATTGGACTTGCTACGGGACAGGTTGATGAACTGTATCATCCAGGGTATGTTGCTAAGAGAATGGAAGTCGGAGCAGTCATAGCAGCTGCACCGGCAGAAAATGTTATAAGAGAGACACCTTTAGCAGGGGATATTGTTTTGCTCTTAGGAGGTAAAACAGGAAGAGACGGTTGTGGAGGAGCAACCGGATCATCGAAATCCCATACGGTAGATTCAATCGAAACGGCGGGTGCCGAGGTCCAGAAAGGTAATGCTCCTGAAGAGAGAAAGCTTCAGAGACTTTTCAGAAATCCGGAAGCAAGTAAATTGATTAAACGCTGTAATGACTTTGGAGCAGGAGGAGTTTCAGTAGCCATCGGTGAACTTGCGGAAGGGCTGAATATCAACCTTGATAAAGTTCCTAAGAAATACGAAGGACTTGATGGAACGGAGCTTGCTATCAGTGAATCTCAGGAACGAATGGCTGTTGTAGTCAGGTCAGAAAATGTCGAGAGATTTAAAACTCTTGCAGAATCGGAGAATTTACAATGTACTGAGGTAGCCACTGTAAATGACACTGGACGTCTTGTAATGTGCTGGCGAGGAAATACAATCGTAGATATTTCAAGGGAATTTCTTGATACCAATGGAACTGATAAGCATATAGAAGCAAGGGTCTTAGAGGGTAAACCGTACGGTAAATCATCAAGTGGAGATTTTATCAAAGATATGAAAGCAATGGTAGGAGAACTTAACGTATGTTCAAAACGTGGGCTTTCTGAAATGTTTGATTCTACAATCGGTGCAGGTACCGTAATTATGCCGTTTGGTGGAAAGTTCCAGCGTACGCCTAATCAAGCTATGGTTAATCTTATTTCCATGGAAGAAGATACGTCAAGTACAGCTTCATTTATGTCATGGGGCTTCAACCCCTATATTTCGGAATTGTCACCATTTGACGGAGCATATCTTGCTGTAGTGGAATCTGTTTCGAAGCTGGTGGCTGCCGGAGCTGAATTTAATGATATTTATCTATCATTTCAAGAATACTTCGAGAAACTTGGAACAGATAAGGAAAAGTGGGGAAAGCCACTTGCCTCTGTATTGGGTGCATTGAAAGCTCAAATTGCTCTGGAAATAGCAGCAATAGGCGGCAAGGATTCCATGTCCGGGAGCTTTGAAGATCTACATGTTCCACCTACACTCATTTCATTTGCGGTGACAACCGGTGAGGTAGGCAGAGTTATAAGCGGTGATTTTAAAGGAGTTAACCATAATGTAATTATGATTACGCCACAGATTGACGACAATGGTCTTCCAACCGGAGAGTCTTTGAAAGAAGTTTTTGCTTTAGTGGGAGAGTTGGTCGAAAGAAAGAAAGCACTTTCCATTTATACCTGTGGCTATGGCGGTGTTGCTGAAGCTGTTTATAAAATGTCGATAGGAAATAACATAGGATTTGAATATTCCAATGATACTGATATTGATAAATTGTTTGCTTATAATTACGGAAGTTTCATTGTCGAGCTTTCTGATGACTGTGATATTGCAACACTAAAAAAAGATGATAAAATTTCCATTCTCGGTGAGACTGTTTCAACTGAGAAATTGATTTTCAAGGGAGATGAAATTGAGCTTAGAACACTTGATGTAATCTATGAAAGCAAACTTGAGCCTGTTTATAATTTCCATGTTGATGAAAAATTGCCTGAGAGAAACAGCTCTCATGCTATATGTGAAGATTTATCTTTTAAAGGAATCAGAACAATAAAAAGTCATGCAGGATTTACATTAGATAAGCCTAAAGTGCTTATCCCTGTATTCCCGGGTACTAACTGTGAATATGATAGTGCTAAGTCTTTCAAAGCTGCCGGAGCAGACGTTGAAGTGTTTGTAATCAATAATTTAACAAGTGCACATATTGCTAAATCTGTAGATGAATTTGCAAAAAAAATTCGTGAATCTAATATTATCTTTATTCCTGGAGGGTTCTCAAGTGGTGATGAGCCTGACGGATCCGGTAAATTTATAACTGCGTTTTTCAGAAATCGTAAGATAAAAGAGGCTGTTGAGGATCTTATGGAAAATCGAGATGGCCTTATGGCCGGCATTTGCAATGGATTCCAAGCACTTATAAAACTTGGGCTTCTTCCATACGGCAGAATTTTAGATGTTGACGAAAACTTCCCAACTCTTACTCTAAACGAAATCGGTCGTCATCAATCAAAAATCGTTGATGTGAAAGTCCTGTCTAATGCCTCTCCATGGCTCAAAAATACGAAGATAGGGGAGATATATAAGGTGCCAATATCACATGGAGAAGGACGTTTTGTTGCCTCCGATGAGGTAATCGATACTCTCTTAGCAAATGGACAGATTAATACTCAGTATGTTGACTTTGAAGGAAACGGTACATACATGATACATTGTAATCCTAATGGATCATACCTTGGTATTGAGTGTATAACATCTCCGGATGGAAGGATTCTTGGTAAGATGGGCCATTCTGAAAGAATAGGAGAAAATCTGTACAAAAATGTTCCGGGGGAATATGATATGGAAATGTTCAAGGCTGCAGTAGAATACTTTAAGTAGAAAGATGTGGTTTTGGAAATAAAAAGATAATATATTTTTATTTCCTGGGAACTCGACGATGTGTAAAACTTTTATTACCGATTCTGATTAAAACAACAAGTCGCCATAATAATCGAATTATCACTTATTATGGCGACTTTGCTATATCTGTCTCAGTTAGGCGATGGAGGTTATGGTATTAAATATAACTATTCCTAAAATCATAATTTTCGGAATAGTTATATACACTTAAAAACAATTGAGACAATCTTCGTGGAAGCCATAGTTTATATTTGCTGTTGAATTTAATTCCATCTCCCATTGTTCTTTAAACTGTGCCTTGCTTACAATAAGGTGCATAAACTTCTATTGTAATCGTATATTACAACACTTAAAGTAACTTATTTCCATGCTTAATCATTTGTAGCAATTTCAATGCAATCTTACTGTAACTATTAAAGAAAATATATACATCATATATGGTTACAAGCTTCCAGGATTTCATATCAGTCTGGGAATATTATATGCCCATTTATATTATACCCTGTAATAATTGATTCCATATTATGTTCTCATGTTCGAATTATATAATCTCACCATCATCAGACTGATTATATCTTCAGCATACTCAAAACTCGATCATTGAAAATAAATTGCATAAAATCGAGGCTCTCATTTGCGTTTTAACGGATTTTATTTACCATCATCGATATATTAATCCACTCTCTAAAATTATAGTTTAGTTAAAATAGCGAAATTTCTCAAGGATACTATCATGGATTAACAGCTGTATTGCAAATATATTATTTGGATATATTTGTTATTCTTTAAAATACAGGCAGTTTAATCTCATCACCGGGTTGTATGTCACCGGGATCAATATCGTTATACCTAGCTACATGATAAACGTATTCGCGTTTATCCATGTTATTAGGAACATGACCATCAACAAGTGACCAAATACTTTCACCGGCAGTAACATGTATGATGTCATATTGTTCAACAGTATTACCTTGAACATCTACGAGACCAATAATCCCCATGTAACTGCTTAAAGCAACGATAGCTATAATTGCCCAAAATACTGTAAATCTTAACTTTGATTTGATTCTATATCTTCTCATCACTACACTCCCCTTTGTTGAACATTTGTTCTTTAATAGGAGTATAGCAGAATATATGTTCTAAGTCAATAGAAAAAAGAACAAATGTTTAAAGGAGGACTAAATTATAGTCCTCCTTTAAACAAAATTATTAATTTAAAATATCTCTAACCATACGCTTATATATTTCTGCACAATTTTCTACTTGCCACTTATATCCATATTCATTAGGAGAATGCATTCCTCCACCTGATGGTCCAAATGTTATTGTTGGTATGTTTAACGTTACTGCAAGTATGTTAGAATCGCAAACTGAAGGGTCATACTCTATTTTAAGTTCATCTCCTGTCACATCTTTAAAATGTTTTCTAATCGAAACAACTAATTTATGATCTTTGTCCAGCGCAAATGGTTTCATATAAGGAGACTGTCTAGGCTTTAGTCTTATATCCACTTTATCTTCCAAACCTAATTTTTGTGCAGCTTCTTTTATTTGTCTTATACATGTTTTATCATCTTCACCAGGGACTACGTAACGATCAACGAAGATTGAACATAAATCTGGAACCACTAATGTTCCTTTATTCCCACCTTCTAAGGCTCTAATACACCAAGTTCCATGTTTTAAGTATTTGTGTTTAAGTGTTGGGAGTTTCTCAATTGCAGCTGCCAATTTTCCACCTGTGATTAAAGCATTTTCACCTACATCAGGATATTTTGAAGCATGAGCAGCCTCACCATGAACTATTACTTCAAAACTATATCTACCTCTAAATCCTATAGCAACGTTATCATACCTGCATTCCGCCATAATAGCATAATCAGCAGAAATTCCTTCGTCAACCAATTGATATGTACCTTTTGATAGCCCCTCTTCATCAGATACAAAACAGGCAATGATTTTTCCTGTGAATTCCTCTTTATGATTTGAATAGTAGCTTAAAGTTTCTATAATTGATGATAGCCCTCCTTTCATATCCATCGAACCCAGTCCATAAACTTTCCCTGCTTCCACAGGATCTTCAGTAGGTGAAAATGGGTCAGTGTTCCAACCTCTTGCCACATCCACTGTATCAATATGGCCTATTAACATTAAGGTTTCCCCTTTTTTCCCACTATCCAAATATGACCAAACAGATGGTCTTACATGGTTCTTATCATCTTCAAAGTAACTATAATTTGGCTTCATTCCTATAGAATTTAATTCTTTAGCAATAAAATTGGCAAGATCAACTTCATACCCATTTATACTATTAATTTTGATCATGTCAAGCCATCGATCTACTACTCTGCTCATATTAGTTATCCTCCTTATTTACATTAAGTTTAGCAACAAATAATCCTGTTATGGAATATATAATTGAAAATATTATTGATAACCATAGCATAGGTGCAAAAGGTGTAAAAGCTGAATTAGTAACACCCAATGTGGTTGCTGCGTATGACCCTGTTGTAGACCAAGGAATCATAGGCGCCAAGCCGGTTCCCGTATCAAGCATAGTTCTCATTAAATTCTTTTTATCAATATTGTATTCAGGATATAAATCCTTTACCATACCTCCAACAACAGGATATGAAACATAATATGCACCTGTTATCGAGAAGAAAACGCCGTGTAAAATTAATACACCTAGAGACATAGATTTGTAGCTATGTGCGTATCTTTTTACAAATTTTAATAAAACATCTACTACACCTGCTGTTCTTAAAGGCGCTCCAAATATACCTGCTGCCATTAACAATCCAACAGTTCCCAACATGCTTGTAAATCCACCTCTTGTCAGCATATTATTTACAACCTCTGAATGGGTTTCACCTACATATCCTGAATACATATGTTCTAAAACACTAGATAGGGATTCATTTTGAATTATCATTGATAGAGCTGCAGCTGTGAGAATACCGGCAACAAATGTTGGTAACGTAGGTTTTTTCATAAGTATTAAAACTATAACAACAATGACTGGTAATAGCAAAAAAGGTGATAAGTTGAAACTGTTATCTACTGTATTAAGAATTTCGTCATATATTGCTCCATCTACTTTGCCTTTGCTGTATTTAAATCCGTATATAAGAAAAAATATTAAAGAAATAATGTATGCAGGTCCTGTAGAAACTAATGAGTGCTTGATTCCGTCAATTAAAGGAACATCCGTAACAGAAGAAGTTATCACAGGTGAATCAGACAATGGCGAAACTTTATCTCCAAAGAAGGCACCAACACATATAGCACCTGCAGCAGCTTCTAAAGGAACACCTAAGCCCTGAGCTACCCCCATACATGCAACACCAACTGTTGCCAATGTTCCCCATGAAGTACCTGCCACAGTGGACATAATTGTGCATAAAAGACATACAACCGGTAAAAATAAATTAGGAGTTAAAATTTTCATTCCATAATATATCATTACAGGTACTGTTCCAGAACTCATCCATGTACCAACTAGAACCCCAACTGCCAACAAAATTAGTATAGCTACTATCATAGAAGTTATGGTTTCTTTTATGCCATTTTGTAAAGCATCATATTTTATTCCAAAAATATATGCCATAAAACACATAACAACTCCGTCAAAAGCTAATACAATTCTACTATTCGCTTCTAAAAGCAATAATCCAATTACGATAATCGCAATGCCAACTACTAACATAAGCATAGCTTGCCATGGTAGAACTGTTTTGTCAGTTTCTTTGATCTTCATTGTACTTTACCTCCGTTAAATTTTTAAATTATTTATTTAAGCCTTAAAATTTGAAGACTATACCAACCGCAGCAGAAAAAGCTATAAATATTACGGGATGTAATTCTTTTGTCATTTTAAATGATCTTGTAAAAAAAAGTAGTATAAATGCTAATATAATAGCTTTCATATCAAATAAATCTGTAAGCGAGCCTGTAGCGTCGTATAATGTTATATGTAAAAAAGTTATTTTAGCAACAAGTATACCGGCAGATGCTATAAGTGCAGTTGAAGCAGGTCTTAAACCATAAAAAATTCCTTCGACATAAAAATTGTTTTTAAATTTGTTCAAAACTCTTGTTATTATAAGTACAAGAATTATTCCAGGAATGATCATTCCAATTGTTGCTACTAAAGAACCAAGTATACTGCCGGAGGTAAATCCTACATAAGTAGCCATGTTTATTCCAATTGGACCAGGTGTAGATTCAGATATAGCTAACATATCGACAATTTGTTCATGTGAAAACCACTTTGTAGAATCTGACAATGCATATAAAAATGGTAATGTTGCCATACCGCCACCAATTGAAAATAAACCAATCTTGAAGAATTCATAAAACAATCTCAAATATGTCATTAATTCTCATCTCCTGAAATTTTTTTCTTATATATAATATGCAATACAAGACCAACAATGCCTGCACCAACCACAAATGCGATTGGAGTTATATTTAGAAAATATGATCCTAAAGCGACAATAATAAATATTGCTAAACATCTATTATCTATTACCGAACTTCGCCATAACTTTAAAATAGAATTAAAAATTAAGATGCAAACACACACTCTAATACCCGCAAATGCATGTTGTACAGCTGGTACGTTAGCAAATGCTGTTAAAACAGATGCTATAACCGTTATTATAATAAAAGAAGGTGTCACAGATCCCAATGCACTTGCAATTGCACCTAGTCTTCCCTTTTGTTTTTTCCCAACAAAAACCAAAGTGTTAACCATAATAATACCTGGAAGGCATTGAGACATTGCATAGTAATCTAATATTTCTTCTTCTGTATTCCAGTGCTTTCTATCTATAACTTCTTTTTGTAAAATAGGAAGCATGGCATACCCTCCACCAAAAGTCATTGCACCAACTTTCATTGACGTAAAAAATATTTCTATAAGTTTTTTCATCTTATGAACACCTTTCAAGTATAAATATTGTTTATAATTTATCTAAGCATCTTCAGTATAGCATCTGTAGTATTATAAATAAAATACTAAAAAAAGATGTATACTATATGATTTTTATATAGATAATATAGCCGAATATAATATTATATGATATAATAAATAAAAAAAGAAATGAATTAAGAGGAAAAATGAATAGCAAACAATTGAAATATTTTGTTACAGTAACAGAAGAAGGGACAGTTTCTAGTGCCGCAAAAAAATTATTTATCAGCCAACCGCCAATTTCACAACAAATCAAGCTATTAGAGGATGAGCTGGGAACCAAATTGTTTATTCGTACACCAAGGCAAATGATTTTAACAACTGCAGGTAAACTTCTTTATAATCGTGCGAAGTCCATTATTAGCATGACTAATATGGCCAAGGATGAAGTAACATCCTTTGTTAGAGATCAGCGTAATACCATAAAAATCGGAATAATTTCTTCAATAATAGGTTCAGAGATATTACAGAAAATAGCGAGTTTTGCAACCGACAGAGAAGATATAAATTTTGAGTTTTATGAATCAGATACATATGCTGTTATAGACAATTTGCATAAAGAACACATAAATTTTGGAATTGTTCGTTCCCCCTTCCCTATGTCCAAATTTAAAACGATGAAATTGCAGAATAGCAGACTGATAGCCTTAGGGCATAAAAATATATTTAATAATAAAATGTTAAAATTGGGGAACGATACGTTAGAAACAGAGAATCGAACGTACTATCTTAATGATAAAATATCTTTAAATGAACTTTCAAAATATCCTTTAATTATATACAGAAGATGGGAAAACTTAATTTTAGATACATTCAAAAAATACTCTATGGATTATATAATAAAATGCAGAACCGATAGTGCAAGCACAGCGTTGTTTTTAGCAAGAAGAGGTGCCGGTTTAGCACTACTTCCTTCAACGATAGTATCGAGTAATATGGAAAATATTATTGTAATGGATATAGTGGAGAATCCATGGCCATCGGATGTATATATAATATATGATGACTTGGAAGTTTTGTCACGAGAATGTATAGATTTCTTTAATTATATGGTTAGTAAGTATGAAAAAAACATATAGAATAGTAGTTCAATCCATTTTCTCATAGAAACAATCCATATAATCAGAAATCTTCTTTCTGTAAATGATACATAATATAAAAATCAGAACAGCCAGGATCCCTACTATGCCCATCAGCACATATTGTTTATGTGCATAAAGATATCCAAACAAGAGACTTCCGCTCATACCGAAAGTTCTGCCGACAATCGAAAGGATTATGAAAACTTTAAAATTAATATGTGATATACCCGCAGCATAACCCACAAGATCCTTTGGCAGTCCCGGAATCAAATATAGCAAAAACACAATATTATAAGCACGGTGACTGTTGAGCATGGCAACTATTTTGTTGATACGTTCCTCTCCAAAGAGAATTTTTACGGAGTTTGATCCAAGTAATCTTGCAACAAAATATGTAAGTGTTGTTCCTATTGCTGCTCCGGTGAGAGAGAAAACAAGTCCACTGAAAAAACCGAAATAATACCCTGCGGCCACCTGAAAAATCTGTCCGGGTAGAACACTAACGATAATCTGAAGTATCTGAAGCCCAATGTATACAAAGACTGCAAGTGTTTTGTTGGTATCCAGAAAAGCTGTCACTTCCTGAATCGAGTCCATTCGGGTTATTAAATCTCGGCGGAACAGTCCAATATATATCGGTACAGCGAAAACAAATAAAAGCAAAAGAAAAAGTTTCAGGGCTGCTGATATTTTTTTTAATGTCTTAGATCGTTCCTTTGTCATTTTATGTCCAACAGTCCTTCCTGATAAAGTTCTTTGAGAGCGAACAAAACACCCATCTTTGAGTGGCTATATGTCATTCCACCTTGAAAATAAACATTATAAGGAGGTTTTACGGGCCCGTCTGCAGAAAGTTCTATAGATGAGCCCTGTACAAATGCTCCTGCAGCCATCACCACGTCACTATCATATCCGGGCATAGGCCATGGTTCAGGTTTTACAAAAGAATCTACAGGTGCGGCTGCCTGAATTCCTTTGCAGAATGAAACAAGTCTTTCTTTACTTCCCAGTTGAATGGCTTGAATTATGTCACTTCTTGGCTGATCCTTTGATGGTGTCACAGGAAAACCCAGCTTACAAAAAACTTCACCACACAGCATAGCTCCTTTGATTGCCCCTGATACTACCATTGGAGCGATAAAAAGTCCTTGGAGTATTGTTCTCGTCTGACCGTATGTTAGTCCACATTCCCCTCCTATTCCAGGGCAAGAAAGGCGATAAGAAACCTGTTCCACAAGTTCTCTCTTACCTATTGAATACCCTCCGGAGAGTGCGAGACCGCCTCCGGGATTTTTTATCAATGATCCTGCCATGAGATCACAACCAACATCAAGGGGCTCATTTGTATGGAGAAATTCCCCGTAGCAGTTATCAACAAATATAATGATGTCCGGATTTATACCTTTGATATAAGTCGCTACATCGGAAATTTCTTCCATTGTGATTGATCGTCTCCAACTGTAACCGGTGGCACGCTGGATTGCACAGACTTTTGTTTTTTCGTCTATTGTCTCCTTGATACGTTCAAAATCAAAAGGAGTTTCTGTGTCATCGTACTTGGATTTCAGGTCAACCTGCTTATATACAACACCATATTCCATTAGTGAGCCCATGCCCTGACCACGAATACCGATGACTTCCTCTAATGTATCATAGGGTTTACCTGAAATATATACAAGTCCGTCGCCTGGCCTGAGAATCCCAAAGAGACTGGCTGCCAAAGCATGAGTTCCGTTAACAAAGCCGGTTCTTACAAGGGCAGATTCTCCACCAAAAACCCTGGCAAAAATCTTCTCAGTTATATCCCTGCCGGCATCATCATACCCATAGCCTGTATTCCAATTGAAATGAGTATCAGATAAACCTTCCTCTTGCATAGCCTTGAGAACCTTATACTGATTGACCTCAGCTGTCTTGTCAACCTCAGAGAATTTAACTGACAAATTTGTCTCAACGTCTTCAACTAATTTAATAATTGAATTTGGTATATCAAAATTATCATATACATTTCTAAAATTTCCGAAATTGCTGTTCATGTTAACCCCTTAAACTTATTCTCTCCAATATCCCTGAAATCATCCCAAAATCAGGCAAATCATTTTTCATTCCTTCGTTCTTTTTCCCATTCCATATTTTTGACAAGATCACGCTTTACATTCTCTTTATGTGCAGCATAAAGCTGAGTCGTTGTAACCTGTTCATGATCTAAAAGTGCAGCCACATCGTATATCGAATTCCCCCTGCCTATGAGGCTGGTAGCGGCGGTAGCGCGGAGTTTATGAGGGCTGTAGCCTTTTTTGCTACTCGTTTTCAGAGCAATAGCTGTGTATTTCTTTACTAATTCTCTAATCTGCCTTTCAGTCAGACGGTTTCCCTGAAGAGATAGAAAGAGAGCATCTTTCGAATCATCTCTTATGCTGTCCTCTTCAGGTCTCTCATTATTAATATAATCAACAAGTGATTCTGTAACAGATTCATTGAGTGGCATAATACTTTCCTTGCCACGTTTCCTATATATTTTAAATTCTCCCCTGTTAAAGTTGAAAGAACTTAAGTTAAGTTGTTGAAGTTCGGATAGCCTCAGACCATATGTCAAAAAAAGAAGCAAAATAGCTTTATCCCGTTTCTTGGTTTTTTCCCAATAGCTTTTTTGATGCTTTGTCATTCCGATGCCGTTCGTTACGGCATCAAGCATTATCATGACTTCATCGTCCTGAAGGACCTTGATTTCTCGTTCACCTGCTTTAGGAACCCTTATCGGGTCAAAGCCATCAGTGATGTTTTTTTCAACAAGTTCATCACGATAAAGGTACTTGAATAATACTGATATAGATGATTTCTTGCGAGCAAGAGTTTTGTTGTTATTTTCATAGATAGTTATTGTGTTTTTTCCTTCGACCTTATATTTTCGGCAATAGTCAATAAACATATTAACGTCTACAGCTTTTATATTATTCAGCTCCGAAACTTTGATTTTCCGGATTTCTTGTGCTTCTGTGAGATCGGTTTCTTCTATTAAATAGTTGAAGAAAAAAAGAATGTCCTGAAGGTATGCCAACCTCGTCATAGGTAGAACGTTTCCTTTAAGGTATGCAAAAAAACCCCGCATAAATCTTGGTAGTTCTTCTTCAATTTTTTCACATTGCTGAAAGATTTCGGCTTCTTTTTTCACAATGTTAAATGGTTTATCACTTTTGTTATGAATTCGAATATCTTTCTCTGCCATGATTTTCTTCCTCCAGAATTGTATTCACAGCCTCATCGATATCTTTAAACCTGCTTAAATTTATCCATTCCATATTATCATATCTACGGAACCAAGTTAGCTGTCTTTTAGCAAATCTCCTGGTGTTCCTCTTAATGAGGCGCACTGCTTCTTCAAGATCTGTTTCACCGTTGAGATATGAAAATAATTCCTTGTAACCGATTCCCTTCATAGAAATCTGTTTCTCAGAAAGACCCATTTTGAGCAAATTTTCAATTTCTCCTAACAATCCCTTGTTCATTAGCACATCAACTCTTTTGTTTATTCTGTCATAAAGTTCATTTCTATCCCTTGTGAGGCAAAACATCTTAGTATCGTATTTATAAAATGTCTTTCGCTGTACCGATTTATAGTCAGGAATATTGCCACCGTTTTCCAGCACTTCAATAGCTCGCACTACTTTCTTTACATTGTTAGGATGAATCTTAGCAGCTGTTTCAGGAGAAAGTTTAACCAAAATATCATGTAATGCTTCGTTTCCATGGTTTTCTGAAACCTTGAAAAGTTCATCTCTTCTCCTGTTGAAAATACCGCCCTCAGGTTTTTGAGAGAAATCCATATCATATATTATACTATCGAGGAAAAGACCTGTACCGCCTGAAATTATAGGGATATTTCCTCTGTTGTCGATTCCTTCTATAGCGGTTCTTGCAAGATTCTGGTACCGGGCAACCGAAAATTCATTTCGTGGGTCAACAAAATCAATAAGATGATGTGGCACTTCTCTACGCTCTTCCACAGTGGGTTTAGCAGACCCAATATCCATAAACTTATATATTTGCATGGAATCACAGCCTATGATTTCCCCTCCTGTTTTCTTTGCAAGATTGATTGCAAATTCTGTTTTGCCCACTGCGGTAGGTCCGGCAACGACCAGAACAGGTATAGGTTTTATCATATTATTTCTGTCCTTTCTTTAAAAGCCAGATAAGGCCACTTTAAGCCCTCTTAAACATCCGCTCAAGCTCATATTGGGTAAATTTAACTATAGTCGGTCTGCCATGAGGGCATGAATATGGGTTTCTGCATTTCTTTAGGGAACTGAGAAGTCCGACTATTTCCTCAGAAGTGAGATAATCGTGTGCTTTAATTGCACTTTTACAGGATTTAGTAATGAGTTTATCTATAGCAATTTTATTGTTGAAAATATCCGTGGTATCTAAATTCTCAATAAGTTCTGCAGCGAAATTTTTCCCTTCTTCAATCGACATGAAATCCGGAATACCCTTAATTATCACAGAAGACGGTCCGAAAATATCAATTTCAAAACCTAATGATTCTAAAATTTTCTTCCACGTATCAATCATATCCATTTCTCTATGGGTAAGATCCAAAACAGTTCCTATGGCTAAAAGTTGAGTTGTTTTGCCGGAAAATCCCTGTTTAAGGTAATTACCGACGAGCTTTTCGTAATACACCCTTTCATGGGCTGCATGCTGGTCGATCATATAAAAATATTTGTCATCTGTACACAGGATGTACGTTGAAAACACAATCCCTAGAGGTCTGATTTCGTCCCATGAAAACATAACGGCACCGGGGTCAAGGTCAAAATCTTTAATCTTCTCAAGATACTCATAATCTTCAGTGGCCGTATCGTCTTCATTCCTCAAAATATCTCTTAGCGTGACTTGTTCACTGCCTGTTATGTCCAGTGGTGATTCCTGCACCATATGATTATACTGAGCATCCTCATTGTTTTCGCCTTCTTGAAGCAAAACACCTTCCTCAGAATTAAATGATTCACTAGTCATTAGATTCTCGAAACGATCAATATCAGGGGATAAATTTAAAATCTCATTTTTACCCAGAGTTCTTTGAATTCTTTCCATTTCAATGGCAGGTCTTGGAACAGATTCCGGTGTAGTGAGACTCTTATATATCGTTTCACTTATAAAATCAATAACATTTTGTTCTTGATCAAATTTAATAATTTTTTTGTTTGGATGAATATTTACATCGATGTCCATAGGGTTAATATTCAATAGAATAAACGTAATCGGAAAACGCCCTTCAAACAATCTCTCTCTGTAACCTCTTTGGACTCCGCGATCTATCGCAGAACTTTCTACAATACGACCATTTACAAGATAAATCTGATATTTTCGACTGTTTCTACTTATTGAAGGCTTAGAAATATAACCTGTAACTTTGAGACCCGGAATCTCCCCTGAAATGGGTATGAGGTTTCTAAAATCCTGATGATTGTAAACTCGGTAAACACTGTTTTCCAAATTCCCGTCTCCTGAAGTCGTAAAAACAATTTTACCGTTTACTGAATATCTGAAGCTTATGCTGGGAAATCCTACTGCAATGTTGCTTAGAAATTCAGTGATTCTGCCGGTTTCAGAGGCTTCGGATTTCATGAATTTAAGTCTTGCAGGGGTATTGTAGAATAGATCTTCGATTACCATAGTTGTACCTTCAGGACAACCGATCATAGACTTTGATATTATATCGCCTCCGTGGATAATAATTCTTGTTCCTACCTTATCACCCTTCGATCGTGTAATAACTTCCATTCGTGTTACTGCTGCAATACTTGCCAGTGCTTCGCCACGAAAACCGAGAGTTCTTAAATTTCCAAGATCCTCAACACCGGTAATTTTGCTAGTAGCGTGACGTAAGAAAGCTTTTTCGATTTCAGAACTTTCTATTCCACTTCCGTTATCGGTAACTCTGATATAAGTTTTACCACCTTTTTTTATCTCGCAAACTATTGAATCAGCCCCTGCATCTATGGAATTTTCAACCAGCTCCTTGATTATAGAAACCGGGCGCTCTATAACTTCGCCTGCTGCGATTTTATCAGCTACAGCTTTATCTAAAAGATTAATTTTCATCTATAATATCCTTTAACTTTTCCAGAATACTGAAAGCTTCAGAGGCTTTCATATCATTTAAATCAAGGGCTTTGATTCTTTCGAGTATATCCTCTTCCAACAAGCAATGTGGAAATGGAGAATATTCTTCATCTTTATTTATGATATCAGAATCCATATTAATTGTTACTTCCCCTGACTTAAATTCCAATTCTTTAAGCTTTATCTCTGCATTTTCAAGAAGTTCCTTCGGTACACCCGCAAGTTTTGCAACATGAATGCCATATGACTGACTGGCCGCTCCCTCAACTATTTTGTGCAGGAATACAACATCTCCACCCTTTTCTAATACATCGACATTAAGATTAAATGCACCGTCTATAACTTCGGGTAAAACTGTAAGTTCGTGATAATGAGTTGCAAACATCGAACGGATTTTGCGATTTTCTTTACATAAATATTTTATGGTAGCATATGCTATGCTCATACCGTCATACGTACTTGTTCCCCTACCTATTTCATCTAGGATTATCAAACTTTTCGGAGTTGCCGATGATAGGATATATGCTAACTCATTCATCTCAACAAAAAAAGTCGATTTTCCCTGACTGAGGTTATCTGATGCTCCTATTCTGGTAAATATTCTGTCCACAATTCCTATATGTGCCTTTGATGCCGGAACAAATGAGCCCATTTGACCCATTAACACTATTAGTGCCGTCTGCCTCATATATGTGGATTTGCCTGCCATATTGGGGCCGGTTATTATTGCCATGAAGTTTTCATCACGACTGAGATATGCATCATTTGGAACAAACAAGATACCCTCTTCCATTTTTTCAATTACAGGATGTCTTCCTTCCTCAATTTGAAGTGTATCGCTATCATCTATAAGTGGCTTGATGTAATTGTTACGTAAAGCTACAAATGCCAATGAAGCCAATACGTCAAGTGTTGCAATAGCTACAGCAGTTTCTTGAAGTTTAGGAATGGCCGGGATTATGCTTTTTCGGAGGTCGTCGAAAAGTTCATGCTCCAGTTTATTTATCTTCTCTTGACCATTCAGAACTGTTGACTCCACCTCCTTCATCTTAGGAGTAATATATCTTTCGTTATTCACCAGAGTCTGTTTGCGAATATATTCCTCAGGCACCTTGTCTAACTGACTCTTGTTGATGTCGATATAATAACCGAATACTTTATTGAAACCTACCTTTAAGTTTTTGATACCTGTTCTTTCCCTTTCTGTATGTTCAAGGGAAGCTATCCATTCCTTGCCCTCTTTTATGGAATGGTTAAGTTCGTCAAGCCTATTGGAGTATCCTGCCCTTATTACTCCCCCATCTTTAAGACTTAAAGGAGGGTCTTCTATAATGGCTCTTTCTATACTCTCAGCCATAGCTTCAAACGTGTGTATATCTTCTGTGAGTTTGCTAAGCAGACCGGCATCAGTACTTTTAATGAGTAGTTTGATTTCGGGAAGAGCCAGCAGAGACTTTTTTAAGGCGATCAAATCGCGTGGATTTAATGAGGCAGATGCAACTTTACCTGTAATTCTCTGAAAATCGTAAATAGTATCAAGTGCATGCCTCAAGTCATTTAAAAGAAGATGATTATTATAAAGTTCCTCCACAGCATCTAATCTTTCATTGATAGCAGATGAAACATTCAGGGGTTCACGAATCCACTGCTTCATCAGTCTGGCACCATGTGCTGTTCTTGTTTTGTCCAGAACATGCAAAAGAGAACCATTGAGCTCTTTATCATAAAGGGTCTCAGTTAGCTCCAGATTCTTAAGAGTGGCACTGTCCAGAGCCATATTGGAACCCAGCATATATTCATGAACCTTTGTTATATGATCCATCTTGTACTTCTGAGTCTCCCTCAAATATATGAGTATCCCTCCCAAAGCTTCAAGGGCACCACCTTCTTCACAGAGCCCCAGTGCCGAAAGATTCGAGATTTCAAAGTGTGCTTTGATTACATCTCTTCCGGCTGAAATCCCAAAATAGCTGTCAGGTTTAAGCGTGATATATGCCCCTGTAATGCTGCTGAGATGTTCTTTATCTATAATAACTTCTAAACCTTCATTGGCAATTATTTCCGAAACTTTTAATTTGTTGATTTCGTTGAGCATGTCATCAAGTGACTTTTGACCATAGGATTTATCCCAAGTTGTATAAGTTGCCGAAAGCTCTCCTGTAGCCACATCTACAAACGCAAGCTCCAAAGATTTTCCACTAAAATAAAAAGCAGATAGGTAATGATTCTCCTGAACATCAAAATCATCGCTAATGATGTTAGTTCCCGGAGTAACTATCCTAACTACTTCCCTTTTAACAAGGCCCTTAGTAAGCGCAGGGTCTTCAATCTGTTCACAGATAGCAACCTTATATCCTTTTGACACTAATCTGCTTATATAGGCAGCAGCAGAATGAAAAGGCACCCCACACATAGGCGCCTTCTCTTCCAGTCCGCAATTTCTACTCGTTAAAGTAAGTTCAAGTACCTTGGATATTTCCAAGGCATCTTCAAAGAAGAGCTCATAAAAATCCCCCAGTCTATAGAATAAAACACAATCTTCGTATTGTTTTTTGATTCCCATGTATTGCTCCATCATGGGTGAAAGTTTCATATAAGCTCTCCTCCTGAATTAAATTTATTTGTTATTCTTTTTGTTATAGGCTTCAAGACCCAACCTGATGAGTTCAACTCCTCTTCTCATATCTTCTTTTTTGAGGACATAAGCTATTCTCATCTCATCTTTACCGAGTCCCGGTGTGGCATAAAAGCCTTCCGCAGGTGCAAACATTACAGTCTCACCCTTATCATCAAACTCTGTGAGCAGGAACATAAGAAAGTCCTCCACACTGTCTACCGGTAGCTTAGCTGTCATATAAAATGCTCCACCCGGTTTCTGACAAACAACTCCCGGAATCTTCATAAGTTCATCATACACTACATCTCTTCTGGCACAGTATTCAGCCTTTACTTCATCATAATATGACTTTGGAAGTCTGAACAGTGCAGCTGCACCGACCTGATCTACTGTTGAAGAACAAAGTCTTCCTTGAGCTATCTTCATTGCATTTGTCATAAATTCATCGTTCTTTGAAATCAGAAGTCCGATTCTTGCACCACAAGCAGAATGTCTCTTTGAAACTGAATCAACGATTATAACTCTGTCAGCATATTCCGGAAGCATTGAGAACGATGTCACTTCTCTGTCATCATAAGCAAACTCTCTATAGACTTCGTCTGCAATAATCCAAAGATCATGCTTCTTGGCAATTTCACCGATGAGTCTCATCTCATCAAGAGTTAGAACTGTCCCTGTAGGGTTACCCGGTGAGATGCAGACGATAGCTTTGGTTTTGTCTGTGATACAAGCCTCAATCTGGTCTTTGTCAGCATAGTGGTAACCATTTTCAGCTTTAGTTGTAATAGGCACCACCTTTCCACCTGCAGCAGTAGCAAATGTGTGATAGTTGGTATAAAACGGTTCAGCAATGATGACCTCATCATCCGGATTTAAAAGTGCAATGAAAGTCATAGTCAAAGCCTCAGAGCCACCTGTTGTTACTATGATATTCTTTCTTTCAAAGTCCACTCCATAACCTTTAAAGTAATCGATAACCGCATCCTGAAGTTCAGTATTTCCACCGGACTCGGCATATGCAATTACTTTCTTGTCATATGCTCTGATAGCATCCATGAATACCTCCGGCGTAGGAACGTCAGGTTGTCCGATATTAAGATGATAAACTTTCTTACCGGCATCCTTTGCCTTCTGAGCGATTGGATTGAATTTTCTGATTGGTGAAAATTGCATGGCTAATACTTTTTCCGACAGTTTCATTTTTACTTCTCCTTTTTCTCCTGAATAAAATATCGTTAAAGAGTCTCATGAGATGCCATCACCACCTCATGTATACATAAATCATTATAACTCAAATCTAATGTTTTTTCCAGATATAAAAGATATTCTATATTACCTTTAGCGCCTTTGACGGGAGAATAACTCAAATTGATTGGATAAAGTCCATAATTCCGAGCATACGTGATTATCTTTTCTATAACTTCTTCATGAACCTTAGGATCTTTCACTATGCCGTTTTTCCCAACTTGTTCTCTTCCGGCCTCAAATTGCGGTTTAACCAAAGCAACAGTTTTTCCATTTTCCTTGAGCATTGTCTTAACTATGGGGAATATATGACTGAGAGATATAAAAGAAACATCTATTGATATGAAATCAATCTGCTCTTCAAGCTCCGGGCATTCAAAATATCGGACGTTGCATTTCTCGATATTAACTACACGAGGATCTTCTCTCAGCTTCCAGTCAAGCTGTCCATATCCCACATCAATTGAATATACCTTTGAAGCACCGTTCTGAAGCATACAATCGGTAAACCCGCCGGTGGAAGCGCCGATATCCATAGTCGTAGCTCCGTCCAATGATATATTCCATAAATCGATGGCTTTGGCAAGTTTAAGGCCGCCACGGCTCACATAAGGGCAATCGGCACCTTTTACCGTGAACTCCCTATCAACAGAAAATGTGGTCCCTGCCTTATCTTCTCTCTGTCCGTCAACGAATACAAGACCTGCCATTATTCCTCGCTTTGCTTTTTCTCTAGACTCGAAGTAACCTAACTCTACGAGTATTTTATCCAACCTTTCTTTCTTCATAAATCCTTTCAGTTATGGAATCTGCATCCATGCCATATTTTTTTTCTAAACTTGCAATATCTCCATGCTCCACAAATTTATCCGGCCACGTAATTCTCATGACATTAACTTTCGGATGCTTGAGTGAGCACTTTGCCGCAAGCTGCTGCCCAAAACCACCGTTTTCTATCCCATCTTCCAGCGTTATAACAGTAGATATATCATCATCCAGAAGTGAAATATCCATTGGCTTGACCTGTTTAACATCAACGAGGCCTGATTTGATACCCATACCGGAAAGCTTTTCCACAACTTTCTTTCCGGTTTCAACCATTCTGCCAACTGCCCATATATCCACATCATTGCCTTTGGCAATTCGTTCGTTCCTAAACATAACATCTGTCTCTTCGTTGGATAAAAGTACGGAGTTTATTCTTTCAGGCTTATCAGCAGCACATGAAGAACTGTCACCTTTATCACTCTTTGGACATTCGCCTCTTGGATATCTGATTGCTACAGGTCCATGTATATCATACGCTTTTTGAAAAGCTTCCCTTACCTGATCCTCACCATTAGGAGTAAGTATTGTCATATTAGGCATGGAAGAAAGGTATGCTATATCAAAAACACCGTGATGTGTCTCACCATCTGCACCTACTACTCCTGCCCTGTCTATAGCAAAGATTACCGGAAGATTTTGAATGCATACATCTTCTAAAATCTGATCATAGGCTCTTTGAAGAAAAGAAGAGTATATTGCTACAACAGGTCTGAGCCCGTTGGCTGCCATACCGGCAGAAAATGTCACTCCATGAGCTTCGGCAATTCCAACATCGAAAAATCTATTCGGATATCTCTTTGAAAAATCTCCGAGACCTGTGGCCTCACACATTGCCGCCGATACTGCAACAACATTATCGTGCTGTTTGGCAAGTTCAAGAATAGATTCCCCGGCTATGCTAGAGTAGGATTTCCCTTCTGATTTTTTTACGATACCTGTACACGGATCGAATTTTCCAACCCCATGAAATTTATCAGGGTTTAGCTCTGCACTTCGATATCCTTTTCCTTTTTTTGTAATAGCGTGTATCAGCACGGGTTCGTCTATCTTCTTAGCAGATTCCATAGCTTCCATTAGTTCAATAAGATTGTGACCGTCAATAGGTCCAAGATATGTGAGACCCAGCTCTTCAAACAAAACGCCCTTAGGAAGTAAGGCATATTTCATATGTTCCTTGACACTTCGCATTCCATTGTATAGCATGTCACCGATTTTAGGAAGATTTGCAACCTGACGCATAGCTTTTTTTGCATTCAAATATGGAGCTGATGTTCTCAGATTACTGAGATGCTTGGCAAGCCCTCCCACATTCGGTGCTATCGACATTCCGTTATCATTGAGTATGACTGTAACTTTTCTGCCGCTTTCACTTATATTATTAAGGCCTTCGAAAGCCGGGCCTCCGGTCATGGCTCCGTCTCCGATGACTGCAACTACTTCGTAGTTTTCAGAATTGAGGTCTCTGCTGACCGCCATACCCATTGCCAGTGATATGGCTGTGCTGCTGTGCCCTGTGTCAAAGACATCGTGCGGACTTTCAGAAACCTTAGGAAAGCCGCTCATACCCCCAAAAGTTCTCAAAGAATCGAAGCCCTTTGCTCTGCCTGTGAGTATTTTGTGTACATAGGATTGATGCCCTACGTCCCATATGATCTTATCTACAGGGCTGTTAAACACCTTATGAAGAGCAAGGGAAAGTTCGACTACGCCAAGGTTCGGAGCAAGGTGTCCTCCTGTTGCTGAGACTTTCTCAATTAGAAATTCTCTAATCTGATAGCTAAGCAGATCAAGTTCGTCTACATTCATCCTTTTCAGGTCTTCAGGAAAGTTGTAATCATAAATTGATTTTGACATTTTTATTTTTTACCTCTTTCGCTTAGCTAATGTTAGCACCAGATCTCGGAAAAACTCCGCATTGTCATAGTAGCCTTCTATGGCTGCTACTGCATTTTCTGTATATTCATTCAGTTTCCGGAGTGAAGCCTCCAATCCCTCTTTTGAAACATATGTGATCTTCTTTCTAGCCTTGTCGGTTCCTGTATTTTTCCCCAGATGGCTGCTGTTACCGATTTCGTCCAGAATATCATCAGCAATTTGATAAGCAAGACCGAGATATTCAGCATAAGTGGTCATATTGCTCATCATTTCATCGTCGGCGCCGCCAAGATATAAACCTGCCCTAACTGCTGCAACGATGAGTGCTCCTGTTTTGTTGATATGAATATATTCGATCATTTCGAGAGAACTATCCTGGTTTTCGGCTTCCATATCGGAAACCTGACCCGCAACCATTCCTTTAACACCTGCGTGTTTTGCTACCGTGTACATAGCGTTAATTCTTCTCTTCATCTTATCAGTATCATCAAAATGAAGATAAAGATCCTTAATCATAGTTTCAAAGGCGGTATTTAGAAGTCCATCTCCTGCAAGCGTAGCAATAGCATCTCCAAACACCTTGTGATTTGTAGGCTTTCCCCTTCTCAAATCATCGTTATCCATAGAGGGAAGATCATCGTGAATTAGCGAATACGTATGAATATACTCTATAGCACAGGCATAGGGCATAGCTTCTTTACAGTCACCTCCTGCAAATTGACATGCAGCTAATAAAAGCACAGGTCTCAGACGTTTTCCGCCGGCTTCCAGTGAATACTTCATAGCCTCGTTCAGGCTGCTGCTTTTCTCATCAATTCTAGGTAGAAAATCCAGTAAATATTCATTAACCGAATTTCTGTATTTATCGTATGCTTCTCTAAAATTCTTCATTACCTTCCTCTTCATCAATCACTTTTTCTATTTCGAGCTTTGCATCGTTTAAAATTTGCATACAAATTCTATAACTGTTCATTCCCTCTTTATAGCACAAAAGGCTTTCTTCAAGTGGTATATTTGCTGTCCTGATTTTTTCACTCATTTCATTGAGTTTATTTAGATTATCTTCAAATGATGCTCTATCCATTGTTCGGACCTCCGTTCTCTACCGTCTGCTTATGTGTAATGTCCATCTTTTTAATACTGTTAACCGTGCATAAAAGTCGTCCATCTATAAGGTTTATCGATATTCTGTCATTTTCTTTTACAGATCTGACTGACCTTATCAGTCTTCCTTCCATACTTTCCGCCATGGAATATCCCTTTTCCATAATTGAATTGGGATTATTTGCGCTGAGACTCAGTTTTGCCCTTTCGCATTGATACTCACAGTGTCTGATGAGGCTGTCCATTTCACTATTTATTTCTCTCCCTGCTAAGTTTACCTGCTCCAGCAATAGGTCCGTTTTGTTTTTTAAAGCCTGTTTCAACAAAACAGCTTTGTTTTTTAGGGTTTCTACAAGTAAATTTGAATCATAGGCGGCTTTTTCACCTGCGGCGGTTGGAGTTTCAGCACGGTAATCCGCCACGAAATCGCATATACTCCAGTCCATTTCGTGACCCACTGCAGATATTATTGGAATGGATGAATTGTATACTGCTCTCGCCAAGACTTCTTCATTATAGGCCCATAAATCTTCAACGGATCCGCCTCCTCTACCGACAATGAGAACATCCATATCAGGATAAATCCTGTTTGCCGACTCTATTTTGTTTGCAATGTCCGAAGCTGCATGCTCTCCCTGAACAAGAGACGGAAAGAGGGAAATTTTCACCTTGTTATTTTTCTTTTTTATAGTGGTTATTATGTCATCCACAGCCGCTCCATTTTCAGATGTCACTATTCCGATGTGGGAGGCAAAACGAGGAATGGGTTTTTTTGACTCGGGACTGAATAATCCCTCTGAGTCCAATTTTCGTTTAAGAGCTTCAAACGCTAAGGAAAAAGTTCCTTCACCTGCGGGAGTGATACTCTTTACGAATACGGAGTATGTTCCATTCGGCTTATATACACTTAAAAACCCGGTAATTTCAACATGCATTCCGTCTTCAGGGATAAATCTTAAGAACACTGCTTGATTTTTTGATAAAAAACAATTTACTTTAGCATATTCATCTCTAATAGAAAAATATTTATGACCGCTGCTGTGATTTTTGAAACCTGTAATTTCTCCTTGTATTTTCAGATCAGAGAGAACAGAGCTGCCCCTGAAAAGTTCTTCAATATAGCTGTTAAGCTGTGACACCGTTATGGCAGAGTTTCTGTTACTTATTTTCATTTTTATATATAGCTCCAAGTACTGCATTTACAAAGCCGGGAGAGGTATCAAGGCCGTATTTTTTTGCCATATTTACAGCTTCATTAATGGAAATGGCAGGATCAATATCATCGAAATACAGGATCTCAATAAGTGCCGTCCTTATAACGGAAAGATCTATCTTGGGTATTCTGGAAATCTCCCAATCCTTCGAATATTCACTGATTTTACAATCAATCTCATCATGATGGGCAACCAGGAGCTCATACATTTTTTCACAATATTTCTTGTCGTATTTGATCTTCTCTCTATCCATGTACACTTCCCTGTCTTCTCCACGGAAGTCATTTCTGGCATCCATTTGAAAGGCAACTTTCATCATATGTTCTCTGGCTAGTTTACGTTTATTAACATTCATTTCTTCTATTTATCCTTTTGAAATCCACTCCCTGAACGTGAATGTCAATCTTACCTACATTCACATTAGTTATGCTTTTTAGCTCTTTGGCCACTTTTTCCTGTATGTTCCACGCCACCTCAGGGATATTTTCCCCATAGTCGACTGTAACGTAAATGTCTATGAGCATGCCCTTCTTATCTTTGCCTAATCTTATACCCTTATTTGGAGAATCTATACCCAGAAGACTCTTAGAAAGTTGCTCTGTAAAGTTCTCCGATAGACCGGATACACCCGGAGTATTCATTACAACGTTTTGTATCAAAGGTATGAGTAGCTGTTCATTGCTGATATCCATTATTTTTCCTTTTTATCATTTTCACTCTCGTTTTCCGTATTAGGAATTGTCGTAAGCTTAACCTTGTCAATTCGCCTTTCTTTGATTGACATGATACGAAGTATGTAATCACCTACCGGAATATCTTTATTTAGGTCAGAATCAGTGGGGATCTCTCCCAATATGTCGATGATGAATCCGCCTATGGTCTCACTGGTATCCGATACGAGTTTGATATCATAGTCTTCTTCCAAGTCATCCAGACTTACGTTTCCGTCTATCATGAATGTATTGTTGTCTATTTTTTCCACAATATGCACATCTTCATCATACTCATCATCGATATCTCCTACAATCTCCTCAATTATATCTTCCATAGTGACAATCCCGCTGAAACCCCCGTATTCGTCAATGAGGATTGCAATGTGGTTTTTGGTCTTTTGGAGTTCGAAAAAAAGAGAATCGATGTTTTTAGTTTCCGGCACAAAATACGGTTCTCTCAATATTTCCTTTATATCCACCTTATCAAAACCGGTTTCTCTGGCCCTGATCAGATAATCTTTAATATTGAGAATTCCTATTATATTATCGTAATCATCCTCATACACAGGAATTCTTGAGTATCTCAGCTCCATGAGTTTATCTATGTACTCCGATGTAGGTTCGAGAATATCTATAGCAAAAACATCAGTTCTTGGTGTCATTATCTCATACGCAAGCTCGTCATCAAAATTGAATATGGAAGAGATCATCTTTTGACCTTCCTCCTTAATTATGCCGCTTTCCCTGCCAACATCAAGCATGGACATCACTTCATCTTCTGAGAAGTATTTGTTCTCAATGTGAATTTCCTGTTTGAAAATTATTAGAATTAGATTCACAATTCCTTTTGAAAGCCAGAAAAGAGGCAAGCTTACCATATGAATCCCATGAACCACATGGCAACATTTCAAGGCGATTTTCTCACTGTGAAGTAATGCTACCTTCGAAGCCAAAAGCACCGCTGTAACGAGCAAGAGAACCCAAATTACGCCTGCAATTATGTGACTACACTGAATTTTCCATATCAGTGTAAACGAGTAAATTAATAGAATTATCGTAAATAACTTGATTGAATACTGATATTTTAAAGGTCTTTCAATCAAAGATAGGGTAAACCGTTCTTTTCTTTTTTCTTTCATCAAACCCCTATCCTCGATATATTTTTTGATTCTACTCTGACTGGTACTATCTAAGGCTACTGTAAAACTTTGCAGTAAACCTAACAATAGTAAGATGCATCCTAGTATGAAAATGGTTCCGTACAAACTGGGGTCAGGTTTCATCTTTTTCTCCTTAGCAAGTATTCGTTTTGAACGTGAAACTCCATTGGAATTTCTATCATCTGCTGAGGATGAGGGGCAGATGATATAGGTTCTTTAGTTTCAGCATCGTACATTTCTTTAACTGTCATAGTATAAAATTCTATCTCAGGACCGAATACTTCAATCTGATCACCTATGTTAATCTTATTTCTCTGTTCTATCAGGGCCATTCCGGCAGTCTCATCATATCTCTTGACAACACCAATGAAGGTGTATTCTCGGGAATATGCACTGGTCTTGTAATTCTGATCTTCATTATCAGGTGTTCCGAAATAAAATCCCGTTGTAAATTCCCTGTTGCTCGCTTTTTTCAGCTCATTCATCCACCCTTGATCAAAAACATAATTATCAGGGTCTTCCAGATAGCTGTCAATAGCCTTTCTGTATGCTCTTACCACAGTGGCCACATAGAATTTGCTCTTCATTCTCCCTTCAATTTTAAGGGAAGTTATACCTGACTGAATTATTTCCGGTATGTGTTCCAGCATGCAGAGGTCCTTTGAATTCATAATATAAGTCCCTCTTTCGTCTTCCTCGACAGGATAATATTCACCGGGTCTCTTCTCTTCGACTAATTGATATTTCCATCTGCATGGATGAGCACACTCTCCTCTGTTGGCGTCTCTTTCTATCATAAAATTACTCAAAAGACATCTGCCGGAATAGGATATGCACATTGCCCCGTGGACAAAGGCTTCAAGTTCCATTCTATCCCCAATCTCCTCGCTAATTTCTTCAATTTCCTTTAAGGATAGTTCCCTTGCAAGAACAAGTCTCTCTACACCCTGAGCTTCCCAAAACTTAGCAGTCATGTAATTAGTCATATTTGCCTGAGTGGATAAGTGAAGTTCTGCGTCCGGGATCACCGATTTTACCATCGCGAGCACTCCCGGATCTGAAATTATAAAAGCATCTATTGGAATATCTTTAATCTTTTCCAAATATTCGAGAAAGGGCTTTACGTCTTCATTATGAGCAAAAATATTAGTTGTCAGATAGGCTTGTTTACCCATATTATGAGCGAAATCTACACCCTCTTTAATTTCCTCTATAGTAAGGTTTCCTGCGCCTGACCTCAGGCTGAACATTTCGCCTCCAAAATAAACAGCATCCGCTCCATAGATAAGTGCTGTTTTTAATTTATCCAGATCTCCTGCCGGAGCTAAAAGTTCAATTTTTGTCATCTAACCTCCATTTAGATAATATAGTTTATCAAATATAGCCGATATTTTTGATTGATCAGTCTATTCTCGTAATACTTATACCGTCCCCAAGGGAAAGAACCTGGGTGGAAGAATTGGACATCTGATACAAATAGTCGATAAAAGTCCTCATTCTGATAATACTGGTTCTGTACCTCCTGTTGATGTCTTCCTCAGCTGTCATACCTTTCATAAGGATATTATCACATACAATGACTGAGCCGCTTTTAGTGATAGGAAGTATCCTTTCAAAAAACTCCTTATAATGCCCTTTCGCAGCATCAATAAAGATGAAATCGAATGGATCCACATGCCAGTCTCCTTCATCTTTTAACATTGAGAAGAGTTCTGATGCATCTCCATGACCGATAAAAATTTGGTCTTCCTTTCCCTGAGAAAATACATTTTCCTTAGCTCTGTTCCACATTTTGTCATCTCTCTCCACAGACATAATAACCGCCTCCGGACATACATGAGAAAAGAAGAGAGTCGAATAACCGATTGCCGCCCCTATCTCAAGAATTCGTTTCGGCTTAATAATATTGAGAATAGAAGACAGATACATTTCCGTCTCTTTTAAAATGATTGGAATATGCTCATCCTCTCCTTGTTTTCGCAATGCACCCATTTGGGAATTTACAGGTCTATAGTATTGAGATATAAACTTGTCCACAGATTCAGTTCTAATCATAAATTTCTTATTGCTCCTTTTTTCTCAAGGCATCGTAATATTCAGCTTTGAATTTTTCAAATTTATCATAATCTTTGGTGTACTCCATGCTGCCGTCAAGTTTTGCACTTACAACAAAATAGAGATAATCGGTTTTCTCTGGATTGACTGCAGCCTTTATGGAATCCATGCCCGGACTGCATATCGGTCCGGGAGGTAAACCCTTATTAGCATAAGTGTTGTATGGTGATGGTATTTCTATATCATCATATGTCAGTATAAGCTTGTCATCTTTAAGAATATATTGTATCGTTGAACACATCTGTAGTTTCATATCTTCATTCAAGCGATTGTATATTACACTTGATACCACAGGCCGTTCTTTCGCTTTCACTGTTTCCCTCTCAATAATGGAGGCAACAGTCACGATCTCATCTAAACTCTTTCCTGATTTCTTGACTAGGCCTTTGATTGACTCCTCATATTTCTTTTCGTAGTTTTTAAGAGCCATATCAATAATATCGTGAGCTGACGTTGAATCTGTAAATGAGTATGTATCAGGGTACAGGTAACCCTCAAGTCGTTCCTTTCCCTTTCTGTCAGAAGGAAGAAAATCATAATCAAATGTACCGTTTTCCACTTCAGCATCGAATTCGGCTCGCGTTGCAATACCGGCCTTTTCTACTACTTGCCCAATCTTGTAGAGATTGTATCCCTCAGGTATTGTGACATTATTTCCATTTTGGCTGCCTGTCACCAGGGCATCACCTATGGCGGACATATCCATGGATTTATTTAGGAAATAGGTACCTGCTTTAAACTTTCCATCATAAGATTTTAACTTAGATACCAATTTAAATACCAATTCATTTTTTATGAGTCCCTTATCTTTAAGTTCAGCAGCTATGTCCCCTGTGCCATATCCTTCAGAAATTACAACCTGCACATCGTCTGTTGAATTTGAATCTACCGATCCTGTCATGGCGATATAGGCAAAAAACAATCCGATCAGCAGTACAACACATATGGCAAGAAGCACAAATAAGCTTTTGGTCCTTTTCTTCATTCATTTCTCCTTTTATTTTGAAGTGAAAACAAGGGACGTGAAAACGTCCCCCGGCAAATCTTATTTAGCTCTTCCCAGATATTCACCTGATCGTGTATCTATCTGTATTGACTCACCTTCGTCGATGAAGATAGGAACTTGTATAACAGCTCCTGTCTCAACTGTTGCAGGTTTGGTAACATTAGTTGCTGTGTCTCCCTTGACACCGGGCTCTGTCTCAATAACCTTAAGAACAACCGAGTTAGGCGGTTCAACCAGGAACGCAACATCCTTATAGAACTTGATAGTAGCCTCATCATTTTCCCTGAGGTACATGATGGCATCCTCCATCTGATCCTTACTGATTGGAATTTGATCATAGGTTTCAGTATCCATGAAGTAATATAAGTCGCCATCGCTGTATAGATACTGCATAACTTTCGTCTCTATGTGGGCTTTAGGGAACTTGTCACTTGGATTAAAGGCTTCTTCCCTTGTAGCCCCTGTCAATATATTCTTGTACTTGGTTCTTACAAAGGCAGCACCTTTACCCGGCTTAACGTGTTGAAAATCTAAAACCACATAAGGTTCTCCGTTAATTTCAAAGGTTATACCCTTTCTAAAATCACCTGCTGATATCATACTATAGTTCTCTCTTTCTTAAATTTCCTTTAAAAACAGGACACTCGTCAACATGTATTATAGCAAAAAACAGTCTGCAGTGCAAATTCTGCATACATAATTCAAAGCAGAATCCCTGTGTCTTAATTATTTATCAGCGTCAGAACCCTTCTCGCCAATACCCATAACTTCACCTAAGATTTTGTAGACATCATTCATCATTATCGAGAACCTCATTTCTGCCTGCATATAACGAGCAGCCAGCGGATCCTGCATAATTATTCCATATAGTTCCTGAATCTTTGACTGAAAATCACCCTCCGGTTCTTCTCCGGTTAGAGCTTTAGCCTGCATTTCAAGCTGTTTTTGCTGGAAGTCTCCTACGATTTCAGCAAGCTCTTTATTTTGATCCAGAACAGATTTCTGAGCTTGATAGTCTTTAAATTCATCTGACTCTCTTATTGCCTGTGCTAATCCGTGTGCCTGATCATAAACATTCATGTTTTCACCTCCGTGTATTTTTATTATCGGTCATATATCATTGAAATGCAATTCTTTAAAATAGAAATACTTTAATATTAAAATTATATTGTTAATTTTTAAATTCTCATAATAATCGGAATTATCATTGGTTCTCTCTTGGTCTTTTGGAAAAGGTATTCCCTCATCCGATCTTTAAGCATACCTTTGATTGCATTTTCATCTTGGATACCTTCGTTAATAGCCGCATTTATTATTTTCTTTGCCTTCGCTTTCATTTCTTCAATAAATATGGCATTTTCTTTAACATAGATAAATCCTCTCGTTATGAGCTCCGGTCCATACACCAGTTCCTTTGATGAGCTGTCGAGTCCGAGACTGATGGTGATAAGACCCGCTTCGGAAAGTTGTTTCCTCTCTTTAAGAACAACATTCCCTACATCACCGACGCCAAGTCCATCAACAAGGATATCTTCTGCTGAAGCAACCGCTTCCTTTACAGAAACCTTCTTCTTATCAAGAGTCAGCTGATCTCCGTTATCGAGTATATGTATATCCTTCCTATTCATTCCAAGGTTCTCTGCAAGTTCAGCATGTTTTATCAGATGTCTGGTCTCACCATGAACAGGCATGAAATGTTTCGGTTTGATCAACGAATGAATGATCTTCAGTTCCTCCTGACATGCATGCCCGGAAACATGAATATCCGCTATGTCATGATAAATAACATCTGCTCCCTTTTCATATAGCCTGTTGACTACATTGGAAACTGTTTTTTCGTTTCCCGGAACCGGAGTAGAAGAAAAAATAACCGTATCATTGGGTTTAATCTTCACAGTTTTGTGTTCATCATTTGCCATTCTGGAAAGAGCTGCCATGGGCTCACCCTGGCTTCCCGTAGTTATGACGATAAGTTTCTTATCTTGAATATTTCTCGTATTCCTCAAATCTACGAAGGAATTTGCAGGTACATTTAAATAACCCAGATTCGTTGCCAGCTTCACAACATTATCCATGCTTCTTCCTGAAACTGCAACTTTTCGCCCGTATTTTACTGCTAAATCTATTATTTTTTGAACCCTGTGCACATTTGATGAAAATGTGGCAATTATTATTCTGCCTTCAACCTGTCTGAAAATACCTTCAAGGGTTTCTCCGACAACTTTCTCGGATCTTGTAAATCCCGGCTTAAGAGCGTTGGTGCTATCCGCAAGAAGAAGATCAACACCTTCTTCACCTATCTCTGCCAGTTTACCGAAATCCATCGGTTCTCCATCAACAGGAGTATAGTCGATTTTAAAATCTCCAGTATGAAAAATCTTTGCACAAGGTGTTTTGATATAAAGTGCTATTGCATCGGCAATGGAATGAGTAGCCCTTATGGTTTCTATCTCGAAAGATCCTATTTTAAACACATCCCCTGCAGAGACAACATGCTTTTCAGCAGATATTCTATGCTCCTTCAGTTTATTCTCAACAAGGCCCAATGTCAGCTTCGTCCCATAAAGGGGAACCTTTACCATTTTTAGAAGATAAGGTATCGCACCAATGTGATCTTCGTGACCGTGGGTTATAACAAGTCCCTTTAGTTTATGCTGATTGTCGATGATATATTGAAAGTCGGGAATTACAATATCGATTCCTAACATTTCATTTTCCGGGAATGAAAGTCCACAATCTATTATGATCATTTCATCCCCATACTCTATCACCGTCATATTTTTCCCTATTTCGTTTAACCCCCCAAGGGGTGTAATTTTTACATTTCGAGGGCTATAGGAGTGCCTTTTTTTCATTTGTTTCATCATCCCTCCTTTTGTTTGTATAACAAAAACAAATTATCAATTATTTTACAACTATGTTGACAAGTCTTCCCGGGATAGGGATTACCTTGACAATATTCTTATCCTTAATGTGCTCCCTGACAGCTTCATTAGACATTACAAAAGCCTCAAGTGAATCTTTATCCAAACCGGCATCTACCATGAGTTTCTCTTTGATTTTTCCGTTCACCTGAACAACAATTTCCACCTGATCTCTTTCAAGCGCATTCGGATCATAATCAGGCCATTTTACGTGGCACATTCTTCCCATATTAAAACCTTCCCACATTTCTTCTGCAATATGTGGGGTGAAAGGGTACAACAAGATAATAACAGTTTTAACCGCCTCAAGCAAAAGTTCCAATTTTGCTCCGGCAAGTTCTTTGTACCTGTAACACTGATTAACAAGTTCCATAATTGAACTTATAGCCGTATTAAAGTTAAATCTGCCTCCTGCATCTTCAGTGACCTTTTTGATAGCAGCATTCATAACCAGAAGAAGTTCTCTGTCATCTGAATTCAATTTCTCCCTGACAGGTTCGTAATGCACGTCAGTGCTTATTTTCGCCTCATGTGCTCTTTTGAGAGTTTCTGAAACAAGTCTGTAAACCCTATTCAAGAATCTATAGCTTCCCTCTACTCCTTCATCAGACCAATCCAGTTCTTTCTCAGGAGGAGCAGCGAACAGAATAAACAGGCGAGCTGTGTCTGCACCATATTTTGTAATGATTTCATCAGGTGCAACGACATTACCGATGGACTTGCTCATCTTCTTACCGTCTTTATTAACCATGCCTTGAGTTAAAAGGTTAGTGAAAGGCTCATCGTGAGAAGCTAGTCCCATATCCTTGAATACCTTCTGAAAAAATCTTGCATACATCAGGTGCAAAATAGCATGCTCAACTCCGCCTATGTACTGATCTACTGCCATCCAGTAATCTGTCTTCTCTTTCGAGAAAGGTATATCTTCGTTTTCAGGATCGCAGAACCTGAGAAAATACCATGAAGAATCAAGGAAAGTATCCATGGTATCAAGTTCTCTTTTGGCATTACATCCACAAACAGGACATTTGCAGTTAACAAAACTCTCGGATGTAGCCAGTGGAGATTCTCCCTTGCCGGTAAATTCTACATCTTTTGGAAGCAGTACGGGCAGATTTTCTTCCTTCTCAGGTACCCAACCGCAATTCGGACAATTTATCATTGGAATAGGAGTACCCCAATATCTCTGCCTTGAAATCAGCCAATCTCTCAGTCTGTAATTAACAGTTTTCTTTCCTATCCCTTTCGCTTCCAGACAAGAAATCATTTTTTGAATAGCTTCTCTATTGTCAAGGCCATTGAATTCTCCGGAGTTTATAATCGTACCCTCTGCTTCAAATGATTTTGAAAGATTATTAACATCAATTTCAGGGTCATCACTATCGACAACCGGTATTATTTCCAGATTAAATTTCCTGGCAAAATCGAAGTCTCTCTGATCGTGAGCAGGAACAGCCATTATAGCACCTGTCCCATAGCCCATAAGAACGTAATCGGAAATAAAGATCGGAATCTCCTTGCCGTTTATCGGATTAATTGCATATCTTCCTATAAAAACGCCGGTCTTTTCACCAACAGTTGAGGAACGCTCTATATCATTTTTGTGTGAAACTTCTTCAATATAGTCAAGGGCAGCTTTCTCTTCGGGCAGACCGTAAATAAGATCCTTAACATATGGATGCTCAGGAGCTAAAACCATGTACGTGACGCCATACAGAGTATCGGCTCGTGTTGTAAATACATCCAGCTTTTCAGAGAAATCTACTATATCAAATGTTATCTGTGCCCCTATGGATTTACCTATCCAATTTCTCTGCATTATCTTAACTTTATCCGGCCAGTTTTCCAGTTTGTCCAGATCTGCAAGCAATCTGTCTGCATAGTCAGTAATCCTGAGATACCATTGCGAAAGGTTCTTTTTCCCCACCTGTGACTTACATCGTTCGCACTCTCCATTTACCACCTGCTCATTAGCCAGTACAGTTTTGCAGCTGGGACACCAGTTAACAGGGTTCTCTTTTTTGTATGCTAGCCCTCTTTTGTAAAACTGTATGAAAATCCACTGCATCCATTTATAGTACTCAGGTCTGCATGTGCTAACTTCTCTATCCCAATCATAGGCAAATCCCAGTTTATCAAGTTGCTGTTCCATTTCTTTGATATTGGATTCTGTCCATGCTTCAGGTTCTGCATTATTTTTAATTGCAGCGTTTTCTGCCGGAAGACCGAATGAGTCAAACCCCATAGGGTGAAGGACATTAAAACCCTGCATTTTTTTAATTCTGGCTATTGCATCACCAATGGAATAGTTCCTCACATGTCCCATATGAAGCTTACCTGATGGATATGGAAACATTTCCAGAACATAATATTTATCCCTGTTAAAATCATCATATGTTTTAAAACTCTTTTCGTCTTTCCATATTTTTTGCCACTTGGCTTCGATTGTTTTGAAATCATACCTGTTATCTCTGTGATCATTCATATGTATCTTTAACCTTTCAATTTATTTATCTGTCTATATCATTTTTTTAATATCAACGGTGTCACAATCACCCCACACTCTCTCGATATTGTATCGTTCCCTTGCATCTTCTGTCAGCACATTAACAACGACATCTGCATAGTCCATCAGCAACCAATCAGAATTCTGTTTACCTTCAACAGCTTTCGGCAAGACTTCATTTTCTGCAAGCTTGTCTTCAATATCATTCACAAGCGAATTTAATTGTCTGAGCGACCCTCCACTGGCTAAAATCAGGTAGTCCGTAAACGATGACTTCCTGCTTACGTCTATCACTACAATATTTGTTGCCTTCTTATCGCTGAGAATTTTTACGATAATCTCAACAAGTTTAAAATTCTCCATTTATACCTCTTTTCTTTAAAGTTTGCTTTTGAAAAAATCCAGGGCATCCAATGTGTCCTTGTCTACTTTTTCTCCTTTGCTCTCAAGTGATTTTTTGATGTATTCCAGAATAAAAACACAAACTCCGTCCAAATCATCAAATGCTTGTCTGCGAAGTTTAGAAGCTTCTTTGTATGTTCTTCCCTCTTCACACGTATCTGCCACGAAGATGATTTTTTCCAGCAGACTCATTCCGGCTCTTCCTGTAGTATGATAAGAAATTGCATTTAATATATCAGCATCAGTAATATTAAAATCTTCCTTGGCTGATATGGCAGCCAGTTTGCTGTGTGCCAGATTCTGATTATCTATGTACTTATTATCAAGCGCATATCTCTTCACTAATTCATTAGATTCTGATCTTGAGATTGTCTTTTCGTAGTCATGTAACAATGAAGCAATCCATGCTTTTTGAGGATCAGCACCATAATGCTTGGAAAGCTCGACAGATAGCTTGCAAACGCCCATAGTATGGATAAACCTCTTGGAGGTGATATGTTGTTTGACTTTATTCAAAAGTGTATCGTTACCTATATAGTGCATATTCATCAATATACTTTTCAATTTCCCCGGGCACAAGATTGTGAATGCTCATACCTAATTTCAACTTTTCTTTAATTTCTGTAGAAGATACCTCCAGTATCGGATTGGTTAACAAAATAATTTCTGTTAAATATGAATCAACATAGTGCTTGATTTTTTCATTTAAAACATCTCCATCAATACCGGGTCGGTTTGCCACTATAAAGTCCGTACTTTCAAGTAGCATTTTCCCTTTATACCAATTCTCCACTGTTACCAAAGCATCCGATCCGCATATGAAATATATTTTGTCATCCGGATAAAGTTTTCGAAAAGTCTCCATGGTATCATATGTATAAGACACATTATCCGTATCTATTTCAAGCCTGGAAACAGAAAAATCAGGATGGTTTTTGACAAAAGCTTCCAACATATTTATTCTATGTATTTCTTCAACCATTTCACGGTTGATTTTGAAAGGGGAAACATTTGCCGGCAGAAGTATGAGCTCGTCTAAACCTACTTCCTCGATGCTACGCTCTCCAATTGACACATGTCCAAGATGGAAGGGATCAAAAGTGCCTCCCAAAATTCCTATTTTTTTCATTTTATATTCCGATGTCCAACTTCAAACCAAGTTCTCTCAGCTGTTCATTTGAAGCAATTCCAGGTGCTTCACTGACCATGCACTGAGCATTTTGATTCTTCGGAAATGCTATTACCTCTCTGATGCTGTCCTCTCCTGCAAGCAACATAGCCATCCTGTCCAGGCCATATGCTATACCACCGTGTGGTGGAACGCCGTATTTGAGTGCTTCCAGGAAGAAGCCGAACTTTTCTTCACATTCCTCTTGAGTCAGCCCTAACGTTTTGAACATAATCTTCTGTACTTCCTGATCATGGATTCTTATGCTTCCTCCGCCGAGTTCAAATCCGTTTAAAACTATATCGTATGCATTCGCCTTGACTGATTTCGGATCTGATTCCATCTTATCCACATCTTCCATCTTAGGACTTGTAAACGGATGATGCATGGCTTTCAGCTCTCCTTCTTCATTTTCTTCAAACAGCGGAAAATCTACAACCCAAAGAAAATTATACTTACTGTTGTCTAGAAGTCCCATTTCTTCGGCGATATGCCTTCGTAGAAAACCCAGGCCGTTGAGAACGTGCTTACAAGTATCAGCGGCTATCAGAATAAGATCCCCCGGTACAGCATCCATCGCTTTAACAATTTCTCCCAACTTTTCCTGATCAAAAAATTTGTTCACTGAAGAATTAATATTATTTTCTTCAGGTTTAATCCATACAAGTCCTCTCAGACCATATGTTTTTACAAGATCAGTCAGCTTGTCGATGGCCTTTCTGCTGTATTTGGATCCTCCCTTTTGAATACAGATACCGCTGATCAATCCGCCGGACTCCAAACAATCATTAAAGAGTTTAAATTCGGTACCCCTGACAATCTCATTCAGCTTTACAAGCTTGTAGCCAAATCTGGTATCAGGCTTATCGGATCCGTATGTATTCATAGCTTCTTCGTAGCTGAGCCTTGGTAAAGGAGTTTCTATTTCAACATTCATTACAGTTTTCATGAGATATTTAAGATAACCCTCCTGCATGGTTATTATATCTTCCTGATCAGCAAATGACATCTCCATATCAATCTGGGTAAATTCAGGCTGCCTGTCTGCTCTGAGGTCCTCATCTCTGAAACATTTTGCTATTTGAATATATCTATCGGTTCCGCCCACCATGAGGAGCTGTTTGAACATCTGAGGCGACTGTGGCAATGCATAAAAACTTCCTTTATTTATCCTGCTGGGCACAAGGTAATCCCTTGCGCCTTCAGGGGTAGGTTTTATGAGCATCGGTGTTTCTACCTCTGTAAAACCTTCCTTATCAAAATAATCCCTTGTAGCTTTAGTAATCCTATGTCTTAGCGTTAGATTATTTTGCATATGTTGTTTTCTCAAATCAAGGTATCTGTATTTAAGTCGCAAAGCATCTGAAACCTGATCATCATCTTTAACATAAATCGGAGGAGTCTCTGACTTAGAGTATACCGAAAGTTCTCGGACGATAACCTCTACATCTCCCGTTGGTATGTTAGGATTTTTCGAGGATCTCTCGACAACTTTTCCCCTGATACCGACTACATATTCGTTTCTCAGATGTGATGCAGCTGAAATCAGATCTTCCGGCGAACTGTCGGGAAAAGTTATCTGGCTTATCCCTGTTTTGTCCCTTAAGTCTATAAATATCAGGCCTCCCAGATTTCTATAGCTTGCTACCCAGCCGTTCAAGACAACTTCTTCTCCTATATTCTCACTTCTAAGATCTCCACACATATGAGTTCTCTTAAGCAACTCCTTCATACTTTCAAGTCTCTCCTTCCAATTTCGGATTATTATTCCCTGCCGATGAAAAAATCTACAAGTTCTTCTGCTTTGATTTTAGTCTGCTCCGAGGTTGCCATTTCTTTTATAGACAACTCACCGGTATCCATCTCATCTTCTCCAATAACAATGGTATACAGAGCCCCTATTCTTCCGGCATACTTAAACTGTCCTTTCACATTCCTTGCCAGAGTATCCATTTCCGCCTTAATACCCTGACTTCTCAGATAAGTAAGCAGACCGAGACTGTATTTTTTCGCTTTATCTCCAATATATACAATAAAAGCTTCTATAGGATCCGGCTTCTTGATTTCTGTGTTACAATACTCCATCAACATGAGAAGTCGCTCTATGCCAAGTCCAAATCCTACCCCGGGAATGGGAGGTCCGCCGATTTCCTCAATAAGATGGTCGTATCTTCCTCCTCCGCAAATTGTACCCTGAGCCCCAAGACTGGTGGTTACAAACTCAAATGCCGTTTTGGTGTAATAGTCAAGTCCCCTTACAATTTTCGGATCTATCGTAAATTCTATATCCATGGCTTTTAAGTTTTCCTGCAGCTGATCAAATGCCTCTTTGCAATCATCGCAAAGATAGTCTAACATCATCGGAGCTCCTGCCACAAGTTCTTGACACACAGGAGATTTACAATCCAAAATTCTCATTGGATTTTTCTCATACCTGACTTTGCATGTTTCGCAGAGCCTATCATATTTCGAAGTCAAAAATTTCTTTAATGCTTCTCTGTGTGCCTTCCTGCACACAGGACATCCCACACTGTTTATCCTCAGTTCAACATCTTTAATGTCCATTTTTTTAAGAAAGTCATGAGCTAGAGAAATAACCTCAGCATCTGCCATCATATCATCAGTCCCAAAGACTTCTATTCCAAACTGGTGGAAAGCCCTGAGCCTTCCTGATTGGGGATTTTCATATCTGAAACACGGAGTGTTGTAATAATATTTGGTCGGTTGTATCTCGGCATACTGTTTGTGCTCGATAAATGCTCGGACAGTTGGAGATGTTCCCTCAGGTTTTAGAGTGATACTTCTATTTCCCATATCTTTAAAGGTGTACATCTCCTTGTTCACGATATCTGTTGTGTCTCCAACGCCTCTTACAAATAAGTCTGTATGTTCAAAGACGGGTGTTCGAATTTCCTCAAACCCGTATAAATTGCACATCTTTGCAAATTCATTCTCAACATATTGCCATTTATAGCTCTCTTCAGGCAATACATCCTTTGTGCCCCTGGGCGCATTTGTAAGCATTTGCTCTCCTCCTCTCAAATTATCGGCTAAAAAGCCCTTTCCTCTTTCTTTCAACCATTTCATCGATGCGAGAGATATACTCTTGATAGTTGGTCACATTAGGTACCCTTTCCAGTCTGTTCTCACCGGGATAAAAGGCTTTGCTGATTCCACCGGCCCCCAGAGCAACTATATCCTCATGTTCGTCCATTATGGCCATATTGTATATGCAGAAATTATCGTCTTTACAATATCCGGTATTTTCATATGCTCCTGCCATGTGTTTCTGTCTATATAAATAATAAGGCCTGAATCCACGGAATCTCAATTCCTTAGCTCCTGACATAAGCATGTCTCCAACCAGGTCAGCTATTTTGTGGTAGTAACTTCTGTCTATATCTATAAGTTTTGATCCTCGCTTAACAGCAATAGAATGAATGGTAATGTTATTTGGACCTAAATCAATTACTTTTTTCAAAGTGTTTTGAAAATCTTTTAGAGTTTCTCCCGGCAGCCCTGCAATTATGTCACAATTTATTCCCCTGAACGGAAATTTCTCAGCAATTTTAAAAGCTTCGTGAATCATTTGACTACTGTGTTCTCTTCCGATTCTTCTTAGAGTTTCGTCATTCATAGTCTGAGGATTGATGCTTATCCTGTCCACTCCGCCTTCATATGCAGCTTTCAGCTTTTCTGAAGTTATTGTATCCGGTCGACCTGCTTCAAGGCTCATCTCTTTAAGTCTGCCTGTAGGTATATTTTCTTTTATTGCACAAAACAGTTCTCTCAGCTGAGGCGCACTAAGCGTTGTAGGTGTGCCTCCGCCAATGTAAATGGATCTGGGCATCATCCGGTTTTCTGACATCATTGAACCGACAGCTCTTATCTCTGTAAGCAGTGCTTGAAAATATTTATCTATTTCAGTGTCGGGTACTTGATTGGACGCAAACGAGCAGTAACTGCACCGTGTAGGGCAAAAAGGAATACCTATGTACATGGAGGAGTTTCTCGCATCAATACCTCCGATACTCTTTATCTGATAGTTATAGATGTCTTCAAGCAAATCTATTTTCTTATCCGAAAGCAGAAATTCCTCTTTCATAAAGTTTCTTGCTTCACAGATGTCGCCGAGTCTTTGCAGCGTTTCTCCCCAAAGTTTAACCGGTCTGATCCCTGTCAAAATTCCCCATTCAGGTCTATGGTCAGTCAGCTTAGATAGTTTGTTGAAAATTTCACTCTTAATTACATTTTTATCTTGACTTCCCTGAAGGTTGAAGTGAATTGTATTCGTGTCATCTTCCTCGACGAGAACATATTCATCCGGTGATAAGAAAACCTTTATCATCTCATCTAAAAGATATTTCTTTTCGTAGCTATGTATCTTAATCTTGTACAAAAGGATTGTGCCTCTTCTCGTGTAAAATAGTGGTTTCACCCATATGGCCCGGTAAAAGAACCATTGTGTCGGGGTATTTGAATATTTTGTGTTTAATGGAATTTATTATTTCTCCGTAATTTCCACTGTAAAAATCAGTTCTTCCTATAGATTCTCTAAAAATAGTATCTCCTGTGAACATATAGTCACCGCTAACTATACACATTCCACCCTTTGTATGGCCCGGTGTATGAATGAACTTAAGTTCTGTGTTCCCAATAGTTAGGACTTCCCCATCTGTCACATAGATATCTGCATCCATTGAAATATCATATCCGAATATATCTTTTGCTGCATTTAACTTTGTATCGTTTAAAATTTCCTTCTCTTCCTCATAGGCAATTGTTTTAATATTTGGAAAATCCTCCTTGAATCCGGCAACGCCTCCTATGTGGTCTCCATGGCCATGGGTTAAAATTATGTATTCCGGATTGATTCCTTCTTCCTTAACAATTTCTGTAAGCCTAGGTTCATATCCACCCGGATCTACTATGAAACCTTTCTTGGTTTCATCATAAACAAGATATGTGTTCACCTGAATAGGTGAGGTTAAAAATCTATATATTTGCATAGCATTTCTCTTTCTCTAATCTTAAATTTGAACTGTCTATCCTCTGTATACGCTTATTATGCCCTGAAGGTTTCGGAGAATTCTTTGGATTTTCTGCATATGTTGGGTACTGGCAATTGAAAGTGTCAAGGTTATCTTTAAAGTATCATCACCTCTAGGCTTAGCATTCACCCCTGCAATATGTATGTCCATATCTTCACAAGCTCTTGATATATCAGAAAAGATTCCTTTCCTATCACCTGTAATTACTGTAATATCCACATCATATGATTTACCCGGCTTCATATCCTCCCATTCGACTTCTATCAGTCTGGAAGTTTCCTCATCGGGCAAGGAGATAATATTAGGACAGTCGGTTCTATGAACTGAAATCCCTCTCCCCTTTGTAATGAAGCCTATTATCTTATCCCCCGGTACAGGATTACAACATCTTGCAGTTCTGATCATAAGGTTATCAAGACCGCCTTTTACCGTAATACCGGGATCATCGTTTTTCCTGGGGCGTTTGTCCACTTTGTTAATGGACTCAATTACTTCTTCCTTACTCTCATCTTTTTTTGCATTGACTTCATCTGTGTGAAGTTTGATCAGAAAATTAGCAACTTTGCTTAGTACAGTTCCTCCGCGGGAAATCTGAGTATAAAGCTCATCTGAATTCGAATATAAAAATTCTTTGACAGCCTTATTTATACTTCCTGACTTAGCTACAAGCTGAGGATCAAGTCCTTTTTTACGAATGCTCTTGTCAAGGACATCTTTTCCCTTTGCAACGTCATCTCCCTTATTTTCACGCTTTAACCATTGTCTGATTTTATTTCGTGCGGAAGAACTCTTGGCAATCTTAAGCCAGTCTACGCTAGGTCCGCTGGAATTTGAAGATGTTACAATTTCAACAATATCTCCATTCTGGAGGGCATGGTCAATTGTAACCATCTTGCCGTTAACCTTGGCTCCGACACAATGGCTTCCTACGTCGGTGTGAATCTTATATGCAAAGTCCAGTGGCGTTGAACCTGAAGGTAAATCAATCACTTCTCCCTTTGGAGTGAAAACGAACACCTGTGTGGAGAACAAATCCATTTTCAATGTATCCAGGAATTCTTTGGGGTCATTGAGTTCCTGCTGCCATTCCAGAGTTTGTCTTAGCCAAGCCAGCTTCATATCCTCGCTGTTACTGTTTTTTCCGCTTTTGCCTTCCTTATATTTCCAGTGAGCAGCTATACCATACTCAGCAACTCTGTGCATCTCGTAAGTCCTGATTTGAATTTCAAATGGCTCACCATTATCTCCGAGAACAGTTGTATGTAGAGACTGATACATATTCGCCTTAGGCATAGCAATATAGTCCTTAAAACGCCCCGGAATTGGCTTCCATATTGTATGGACTATCCCCAACACAGCATAACAATCCCTAACTGTTTCAACAATTATTCTTATAGCAGTCAGATCAAATATCTCGTCAAGCTGTTTATCCTGCAGCTTCATCTTCTTGTATATGCTGTATATATGTTTGGACCTTCCGGTGATATCATATTTTAAATTCATATCCTTCATGGCATCTTTTATCTCGTCCATGGTCTGGTTTATGAATTCTTCCCTTTGATTTTTCTTTGCTGTTATCTCTTTTGACAGCTGTGTGTATTCATCGGGCTTCAGATACATAAGAGCAATATCCTCCAGCTCGAACTTGATAGTGTAAATTCCGAGACGACTTGCCAGAGGCGCATAAATATCCAATGTTTCCTGCGCTTTTTCCTTTCGCTTCTCAGGAGTCATAAACTGCAATGTTCTCATATTATGCAACCTGTCTGCTAACTTGATTATCAGAACACGTATGTCTTTGGACATAGCCAGGAACATTTTACGCAAATTTTCAGCCTGGGCTTCTTCTTTATTGTCAAATTTAATTGCTCCAAGCTTAGTAACACCGTCAACAAGAAGGGCTATCTCTTCATTAAAATCATTTACGAGTTCTTCTCTTGTATAATCGGTATCTTCAACAACATCATGCAAAAGTCCGCCGATAATAGTGGCTTCATCCATTCCGAGCTGAGCGAGAATCACCGCAACGGACATTGGATGAATAATATACGGTTCTCCGCTTTTTCTCATCTGCCCGGTGTGAAGCTCCATAGCTTTATCAAGAGCTCTTCCTATTAAATCGACGTCATAATTACTGTTTATGCTGAGTAATGTGTTTAAAAATTCCTTTTTAGATTGCATGAGTTGTTCCGTCAAAATCAAATAATATAACTATAAATTTCCTACCCTGTTAAGGCAAATATAATCAAATAATAAATGATAAATTATACCAGCAGAATTCACTGAAACTCTGCTGGTATCAAGCACATTTCTAATATCGTGCCTCAATCCATTGGGGCAATATACGAATCATTTGTTAATTTGCTTATTTCTTTTCCTTCTTGATTTTCTTGTGTTTGGCTTCATAGGTTGACTTCTCCTCACCTTTTGAAAATTCGTACAGAAGAGGACTGCAGAGGAATATTGAGGAATATGTTCCGACTATAACACCTATCATAAGAGGAAGTACAAACTCCCTGATTGAAGCGGAAACCATTATGAAAAGTGGTATCATACAAACAATTGTTGTCAAAGAAGTTATCAAAGATCTGTCCAGTGTCTGTCCTATGCTGACGTCCAAAATATTAATCAGAGGCTTCTTCCTGTAAAGATGTCTATTCTCTCTGATCCTGTCAAATATTACAATAGTGTCATTTATAGAATAACCGACCACTGTCAGGATACCTGCTATAAACGGATTGTTAATTGTTACTCCGAATATGGCATAGAATGCAAGCATTACACAAACATCATGTAGAACTCCGGCTATGGAAGAGACACCGTACTTCCATGACTTAAATCTGAATATTATATATATCAGCATGCCGACAGCAGCAAGAGCAATGGATTTTACCGCATTGGTTTTCAGCTCTCTCCCGATTGTAGGGCCAAACTGTTCCGATGCCAGAACTGAGTCGTCTTTGAGATTAAACTCCTTCTTCATCGTATCAACAATCTTGCCTCTTTCCTTATTCTCCAATGCTTTGATAGTTTTAATCACAGCCCTTTCACTCTTCTCTCCCGAGAAAATAATTTGTGGATTCAGGTCATACTTGTCCAGAGCTTTTTCTATTTCCTGAGAGCTTACCTTCTTACCTAAATCAAATTCCATCATGGTACCACCGGTAAAGTCGATTCCATAATTGAACCCTCTTATAATTCCGAATAAAAGTCCAATGATGATAACTGCTCCGCTGATTCCATAGAAAATTTTTCTTTTTTCAATCAGTTTAAATTCTGTGCCAGAGAATGATTTGACCTTGCCGTCAGCCGGTATTCCAATAAGTGCTGTCTTACTAATCCTCTTGCTGTTAGCCAGGATACCGACAAAAATCTGGGTAATAATTACAGCTGTAAATATGCTTATAATAATACCTATCATCAACGTAAGGGCAAAACCCTTAACTACAGTAGATCCGATCTCATATAAAACAACTGTGGCAATCAAAGTTGTTATCTGTGCATCCAGTACCGTAGTCAAGGCATGTTTGAAACCTTGATCTATTGCTACCCTTACTGTTTTGCCTGCTGAAATCTCTTCTTTAATTCTGGAGAAAATTATTACGTTTGCGTCAACCGCCATACCGATGGACAGTATGATACCGGCAATTCCCGGCAGGGTTAAAACTCCTCCCATAGCTGACATCGACCAAAGTACCAAAAGTACATATAGGAGCAGGGATACACTTGCTACAACGCCAAGTAATCTATAGCAAACTATCATAATTAAGAATACCAGAGCTATACCTATAATTCCGGCAATAACTGATTTAGCCAGAGCATCTTCACCGATTGTTGCAGTTTGAACTGATGAAGAGATTTCTTTGAGAGTAACAGGAAGCGACCCTCCTCTTATCAGTGCAGCTGTAGTGCTTGCTTCTTCCTTAGCGTATCCTCCGCTGCCACTGGTGATTTCGCAGCTCCCGCTGTTTATAACTTGCTGAACCCTTGGATGAGTTACTATCTTATCGTCAAGTACAATTGCTATCTCATTAGGTGACATTCCTTGAATTGAAGGAGTTACCGTTCCGGATACTGCCTTTGAGGTTCCTTCTTCAAAGAGCTTGGTCCCTTTGCTGTCAAATTTTAAATCTATCTTATATCCACCGTTCTGTGAATCCGGACTTATGGATGCATCCTTTACTCGATCGCCTGTCAAAACCTCAGAACCGTCTGCTAAAACAAATCTCAGCTGTGCAGTCTTACCTATTTGATCGATAGCTGATTCAGCATCTTTAACTCCGGGCATTTCAACTCTCAATCTGTTTTTACCTTCGATCACAACAGTGGATTCGGAAATCCCCATTGCATTTACACGGTTGTTCAGAACTTCCTTGGTCTGTTCCATGATACCTTTAAGTTCTGCTCCCTGAGCTTTGGTTTCCGCCTCCATAACAACGTATACGCCGCCGTTGATGTCAAGACCAAATTTCAACGCATCTTTGATAGATTTATAATTACCTATACCAAAGACGGAAACATACCAACCGAAAACCATTACGGCAAGTATGAGCAAGGACAAAATTCTTCTGACTTTAAGATTCATAACGTCACCTTCACTTATAAAAAATAATTTCATACATATTGTATTTTACTACTTTTCCTTTGAATCGGCAAGGGCTAACACCGTATTTCCTTTCATTTTAGACAACGAAAAGAGGATTCGTTAGTTTTGATACCATCATTTTTGTAATGTATATAAAAAAATGGTGTATATTTCATACACCATAATTCGCATAAAATTATATAAAACTAATCAGGCAAACGACAGAGAGATTACACTTGCAAATCCCCTAAGCTATCCTTGTTTTCTTCCGAATCAACTGCATCTGATCCTACCGCTACCTCAGAATTATTCCGGATTTTTTCTGAATCAGTCGATTCTGCGTTTGATTCTTTGATTTCCTCGGCAGCTACTGCACCGGTCTCTGCTGCAGTATCAGCACCATGCTTAACTTTATCTTCGTTATTCTTCTCTTCCTTGTCTTTTTTTAGCTTCTTGGGAGTGAATTTCTTAACTTCTTTCTTCTCGTCAGTTCTATCCGAAGATGACTTGGACTTACTTGTGACACTTGAAACGGACCATCTCATGACCTCGAATTTTGTCTTGTCTGCTCCCACTTGAATAATTAGAGTTTCAGGATTGGTCTTTACAACCTTTCCGCATATACCACCTATTGTTACAATTCGATCTCCTGCTTGAATACTGTCTCGCATTGAAGCGATAGCCTTCTCTTTCTTCTTCTGTGGTCTGATGAGTAGGAAATATATACCTACGATAAAAACAATTAAAATGACAAAGTTTGCACCTAGTCCTGCTGGCATGTTCTACCTCCTTGTATGAATTCAATACGAAATTTATATTTGAGTATCTTTAAATATAGTGGTGCCGGCGATGGGGGTCGAACCCATACGGTGTTGCCACCACAGGATTTTGAATCCTGCACGTCTGCCAATTCCATCACGCCGGCAAATAAAATGGTGCGGCCGACTGGATTTGAACCAGCACGGTTGCCCACACGCCCCTCAAACGTGCGCGTCTGCCTATTCCGCCACGGCCGCACAGAGAATTAATCTCCGTCTGTTATGATTTCTTGCCTTCCCCATCTTCCTTAAGATTAGACTTATCTTTGACAGAATCCGGTCTGCTCCATTTCCAGTTCTCACAACCGTCGTAGATATTGAAGAAAGTCGGATCCGGTTTCTCTACCCACTTACCTCCCGAAACGAGACCGTACTCATAGTAACCTATACAATAATACGGTACATCATCAGTCAAACGTTCAGAAAGTTTTCTGAAAATTTTCTGACGTTTATCAGGTGAGATGCAGTGTTCCATCTGATCAGCAAGATTAATTACATCTTCATTAGAATAACCGATTGATCCGGATTTGTCAAATAGTTTTCTTAAATCGTACCTCGGGTCAAATTCCATTCCGCCGATAAATATATCAAAATTACCTTCTCCCAGCCTTGAAAAATACTCACTGTCAGGCACTGATTCAATTTGCAAATCAATATTGATTTTTTTTAAATAATTCTTAATATCTTCTGCCATTGATTTCCTAAAAGAATTGGAATCATTGATTAAAAGTCTCAACGTAACCTTTTCACCTTTTTTTGTGACAAGAGAATTGTTGTCATCAATTTTTTTATATCCTTTGTTTTCCAACGATACAACGGCTTTTGACGGACTGTAATCAACACTCTTAGTGTCTTTAACACTCAAGAAGTCAGGAAAGTAAATTGAATTATTGGGCAATCCCAATCCGCCGAAATAATCATCCACAAGAGAGTTAAAATTGATTGACTTTATTATTGCTCTGCGTAGAGTTTTGTCCTTTAAAAATTCATTTCTGAAATTAAATCCTATATACTCCATGCGATTTGAGATTATCGGCGTAAAGTCAAGCTGCAAATCGTCAGCATCTGATTGGGCGTTTATACCCTTCGCCATTTTTGATGTGACTGCACCTATAGTAATAAGACCATCCAAATCTTCTCCTTGCTTAGTAAAAGAAAAGACAAGGTCATTTCCGGCTTTTTTCCCAAAATATCCTTTGTTCGGAGAAAGTTTGAACCCATTTTCAGTCTGAGATGAGACAGAATATATCCCCGATGTCACCTGATCGTATCCTGTTAAGTCCTTTTTAAAATGTTCTGACGAAATTATCGGAAATACCAAATTCGATAAACTTGCGTCACCCGGATTGGCGAAGTTAATTGTGATATCAAATTCACCTGTCTTTTCTACTGAAGCTATTTTGTTCCCGTAGGAAAAGAAAGGCCCTTCTTCTCCGATATCTTTGATGGCATCTACAGTGAATTCAACATCGTCAGCCTTAATTGGTGAACCATCTGAAAATGCTCCGTTTTGTTTCAGTTTTAGAGAAACCGTTCCTGTGCTCTCATCGGTTTTATATGTATCCACAATGTCGGGAGATACGCTTAAGTCTTTATTGAAGTAAAAAAGTCCGGAATATAGCAGGTGCCACATTTGATACACATCAACCTCATTTGATGTCAAAATATTCATATTCTTGGGCTGCCTTATGGAAAAAAACAGTGTATCAGACGCTTTGAATTTAACTGCGTCTTGCTTTTCCTTTTTTGAATCATTATCCATGTATATGAATAAAATAGCGATTATTCCGGAAATCACTACAAAACAAACGATTACAGCAATTATATTTTTATGAAGAAAGTCTACAGTATCTCGCAAGAGCGATCTATTGGATTCAATTTTCATATTTTAGAACTAATCCCTCCTGATTTTCCGGTCCATAAAACGCAATTGGAATTAATCGCAATTCCCCGGAAAGTATTCTTTTGATTTTTACGTTCGCAGTTTATCAAGCTCATCTTCGATTTGAATAATAAGTTCTGTAATTGTTCCGTTGTTTTCAATAACAAAATCTGCTCTTGCAATTTTCTCCTCTTCCGGCATCTGGCTACCCATTCTCTGTTCAAGTTTTTCCACAGTAAGACCGTCCCTCTTTGCAAGCCTCTTAAGTCTTAAAGCCTTACATGAATAAACCACCCATACATAGTCCATTTCTTTGTTGAGACCTGTCTCGAACAAAATAGGTGCATCCACGAAAATAATCCGGCTTTTTTCAGCATTATTGATGCCTTGGATACTACAGGTTGAACAATTACAGAAGTTGCCGATGATTCTTCGGATTTCTTCTATGGTACCCTTAGTTACCACATTCTCTAAGAACTCAAGTTCTGAACGCGAAGCAAATACTATTTCCCCAAGTTTTTTTCTGTCTATTTCACAAATCCCTTTCCGTGCTGTAGTAATTTTTGAACTATTGATCTGTGTAACATTATCTGTATTTATTGAAGCACAACTTGAAGACAAAATCCCATCACCGAAGTGCTCTGTAACAGCAACATATTCTTTTGTACCCGGGGTCAAAAGAGTCCTGGCAATTTTGTCGCTATCGATCACCTCATATCCGAGTCTGCGCAGATGGTCGCATACAGTCGATTTTCCGGATCCCGTGCCCCCTGTAATCCCAATTTTAACACAATTTTTCATCAATTTCCTCATTTAACTGATAGAATAAAATTATTTGAGATCGTACCATGAGCGTCCCTCTTCGATATTAGCATCGAGCTTCACGGAGAGCGACACAGCATTTTCCATCTCTTCAACCAAAATTTTCTTCATTTTTTCAGCAGAAGTTTGAGGTCCTTCCAGTATGAGTTCATCGTGAATCTGAAGGATTAAATTAACTTCCGGAAGTTCTTTCTTTATCCTCTTAAATACGTTGATCATGGCAACTTTTATGATATCTGCAGCTGACCCCTGAATAGGAGAATTCATTGCCAGTCTTTCAGCAGCCTTCCTTACCATGAAATTAGTTGCGTTTATGTCCCCTATATACCTGCGTCTTCCGAGCAATGTCTCAGAAAAACCCTTCTCTCTGACTGACTTTATCTCTCCATTCATATAGTCCTTTACCGCCTTATATTTGTGAAAATAGTCCTCAATATACCTTTCAGCTTCTTTTCTTGTTATGCTCAGATTTTCTGAAAGGCCAAAACCGCTCATACCATAAATCACTCCGAAGTTGATAGCTTTAGCCCTGCTCCTATGCAAAGGTGTAATATCATCTTCAGCAAGCCCGAATACTTTCATAGCAGTGAGTTTATGTATATCTTGTCCTCGGTTAAAAGCGTCTATCAAAGCCCTATCCCCGGAAAGGTGAGCCAAGACTCTGAGTTCGATTTGAGAATAATCAGCACCGACAAGAGTTTTTCGTGAAGTTTCATTCGAACAGCTTCCATCTTCCTCAGAAACGAAAGCTTTTCTTATCATTCTGCCCTGCGCTGTTCTTATGGGGATATTCTGTAGATTAGGTTCTATACAACTAAGTCTGCCTGTAGATGTAACAGTCTGCATAAAATGTGGTCTTATCCGTCCATCTTCGCCTATGAGTTTTGAAAGTCCGTCGATATATGTGCTTTTCAATTTGGTCACTGCCCGATATTCCAGAACAAGATTAACGATAGGATAACTGTCCTTAAGCTTATTGAGAACATCTACAGCGGTACTGTATCCTGTCTTGGTTTTCTTGGCAAACGGAAGTTTCAAGTTTTCAAAGAGAATGACACCAAGCTGCGCAGGAGAATTTATATTGAATTTTTCACCGGCTTCTTCATAAATTTTCTCTTCCAATTCTCCAATCTGCTCTGAAAGTTTTTCGCCCATTTCAATAAGTGCATCCCTGTCAACAGAAACACCTACCGCTTCCATGTTTGCAAGAACATTAACCAAAGGCATTTCTATTTCATTGAAAACCTTAAACAGGGAACCTTCGGCAAGTTTATCAATTTGATTTTTCTCTATTTCTTGCAGTGCAACAAAATAATTCCCAAGCCAAGTTGCGATTTCGTCCTCTGACTTAAATTCATGCGCATCGGTACTTTTCTTTTTCACGGATTTTTTCTTATCATCTCTGATTGTAACCCTGTCTACAGACAGGTATCCTAAAGATAGAGAACCTATATCGTAATCCCTTTTTGAAGGGTTGATAACATATTCAGCTATCTGAGTATCAAAGTACGTATTAAGGCTATCAATTCCCCGAAATACAAACGGATAGATATCTTCTTTCAGATTATGACCGCATAGCGGTAATCCATTGACCTGCAAGTATTGCATCAGCAACACGGCTTCTGTCCCTTTTGTAAGTAAATATCCTGTCGAATCAAAGTAAATCCCAAATCCGTGAATCTCAGGCCTTTTCAAATGATTATTGTCCGTAAAAGTTTTGATGTAAACTTTTGAACTGTTCAAATCTCCGTCCCATTTTTCTTTAACGGAGTCAATGACACGAATAATATCTTTTGAAGAATCGATAACTTTTACATCAATTGGGAACAACTCGGATTTATTTTTGCCCTGATTTTCCATATTATCAATTGAAACAGTGTCCAAGTTTAATATTTTTTGAAACCTCTTAAAATCCAGCTTAACAAACCATTCCTTCGTTTTCTTCTCATCGATGTTGTCAAATTTCAGATCGTCTATAGTGAAGTCAATTGGAACATCTTTGATTATAGTTACAAGTTTTCGGTTTGTATCAAATTTTTCGGCATAATCAGAGAGAGACTGTTTCAACTTCGGCTTTGAAATATTGTCTATATTGACCTTCAGGTTTTCTAAACTGCCATATTTCTCTATCAGTTTTTGCCCTGTAACCTTTCCAACTCCCGGTACCCCCGGTATGTTATCGGATTTATCTCCCATCAGAGCTTTTAAATCAATAAATTGAATAGGTGTGAGACCGTATTCTTCAATCATAGCTGCTCTATCGTAGATATCAAAGTTTGTAATCCCCTTCCTGTTAATCATCACCTTGACATGGTCAGTAGCAAGTTGGAGGGCATCTTTATCCCCTGTCACGATTAAAACATCAAGACCCTGCTCCTCGCCTCTCTTAGCTATCGTCCCCAGAATATCGTCTGCCTCATATCCTTCCATGGATAAGTTCTTAATATCTAGAGCCTCCAAAACCGATTGAAGTATGGGCATTTCACTTGCAAGGTCATCAGGCATGGGTTTCCTGTTTGCTTTATATTCATCATAGGCCAAATGTCTAAATGTCGGTGCTTTCAAATCCCATGCAACGGCAAAATAGTCTGGATTATACTCCTCCATAAGTTTAAATATCATGGATAAAAATCCATAAGTGCCTCTGGTACTTTGACCCTCTTGATTTCTCATCTCATTTTGAATAGCAAAGAAAGCCCTGTAAATAAGACTGGTACCGTCAATTGCTACAAGTTTCTTTTTCGTTTTTTCTTTCACATCCTGCATATCCGAAACACACCTCATATATATACATATAAATAAAAAACCCGGAATCTCCGTCAGGATATAATTGATGCCTATCTGACGATAGGTGGGTACCCTGCCTTCAAAATCTGAAGTCCACCTTGCGGAGGCATGTCATCAAAAGAAAGACTTCGAGTTCCCTTTCAATAAATGTAGGTTCAATTATGGTTCCTTAACGAGAGTTCTAGGTTTAAGCTACAATCAATTATTCAAATAGATCTATCGCACAATTTGTATGTACCTTCTGGATATCATCATTATCCTCCAGAATATCTATAAGCTTTCTAAGCTTTGGAATATCATTTTCATCGGGAGTGGCCTCCATGGACGGAACGTATTCAATATCCGACTCCACAGGAGTATAGCCTGCTTCAACTACTGCATTATGCACATCTGTATATCCTGAAGGCTCTGTCTGTATCTCGAAACTGTCTTCATTTGCAATCATATCCTCAGCGCCGGATTCAAGGGCAAGCTCCATAATTTGATCCTCATCCATGCCCTCATCCTTTTCAAGAAGTATAATACCCTTTCTCGAAAACATGTAGGAAACACAACCGGGAGTTCCCAAATTGCCCCCATACTTGTCAAATGTTGAGCGTACAAATGAAGTAGTTCTGTTATTATTATCTGTAAGGCAATCCACTATTATGGCAACACCGCCGGGTCCGTAACCTTCAAAAACAGCTTCCTCATAGTTAACGCCCTCAAGTTCTCCCGTACCTTTTTTGATGGCACGTTGAATATTATCGTTAGGCATGCTGATTGCCTTAGCCTTTTCAATGGCAAGTCTCAAGCCCGAATTATAGTCAGGATCTCCACCATCCTTAGCAGCTACTGTAATCGCCTTGGCATATTTGGTAAACATAGCCGCTCTCTTGGAATCCTGAGCAGCTTTACGTCCTGCAATAGTTCCGTGTCTTCCCATAGACATATCCTCATTTCTTTTCTCAATTCTTACGTTTACATTATACTACAAAGACCCTTATCGTTCAAGGTTTTTGCCCTTTCCGAAGATAAGCGCTGAATTACATTCTGCTTTCCTGCAATGGCATGTCAAGGATTGCAATCTTAGTCTTATACAACCTTCTCAAAAGAACTGCTGAAAGGATCAATCCTACTATCTCAGCAATTGGGAATGAATACCATGAAGTCGTCACTCCATCGATCTGAACAAACAGATAAGCTACAGGAAGAATTACCGCAAGCTGTCTTATGACTGATGCAATCAAGCTGTAGAAACCATTTCCTGTTGCTTGGAAAATAGTAGAATTAATAATACCGAAGGCAGCAGGTATAAAGCACAGACTTATTATTCTCAGAGCCGGTATCCCCATGCTGAGCATGTTTTCCGATGCACTGAACAGAAAAAGCAGTTCCCTTGGAAATATCTGAAATACGGCAAATCCAATGGCCATGATACCCACTGCTCCCATAAGAGCCTTCTTATATGTTTCCATGAGCCTGTCTTTCTTACGAGCTCCGAAATTATAACCCATTATAGGCATTGCTGCTTGATTCATACCAAAAAGCGGCATGAATATTATCGATTGAAGTTTAAAATAAATTCCAAGAACTGCAACCGCCGTAGGCGAAGAAGCAAGAATAGCATTATACCCAAACACCATTACAGACCCGATGGATTGCATTATCATAGACGGAAGTCCGACACCATATATATCCTTTATAATTTGCCAATTCATTTTAAAACCTGTAAGTCTTATACGAATTCCATGTACGTGCTTTAAACAAATGTAAATGCCGAGACATGCGGCACAAATCTGTCCGATTACAGTTGCGATTGCCGCACCTGCAATTCCAAGTTTAGGGGCACCCAAAAGTCCGAAAATCAGAATCGGATCCAGAATCAGATTCACTATGGCTCCCGTCAAGGTGATGAGCATAGAAGGCACCATCTGTCCTGTTGACTGGATAATCTTTTCAATTACAAGCTGAAACATGAAAAAAACTGAACCGATAGTTACAATTCGAAGATATATGACACCGGACTGCAATATATGTGCATCATCTGTAAAGCTTCCTATAAATGCCGGAGCAAAAAAAATTCCGATTACAGCAAATATCAAATAGTTTACAAATCCCATTCTAAGACCAATGCTGGCCGCTAAATCGGCTTCTTCTCTTCTATTCTCGCCAAGCCTTCTGGCAATCAATGAATTTACTCCAACTCCGGAGCCTGCACCTATCGATACCATAAGCATCTGTATGGGCATAACAAGAGAGACCGCTGTCAGAGATCCTTCACTTAACATCGCCACGAATATACTGTCAATTATGTTATAAAATGCGTTAATGCTCATTGAAATCGTAGGCGGCCACGCCATGGACAACAGGAGTCTCCCTATTGGCATAGTTCCCATCTTATTAATCTTGTGAGCACCTTTATTATTCTCAATTTCATGGTTATCTGCATGTTCTGCAGTGTTATTTTCGTTATTTTCACTAAACTTTTCTGTCAAACAAACCCCTCCTTAAAAATATAAATTCAACACAACTCATAAAATTAAAAAAATACATCTAATGTATTCAGTCAATCATATTAAAACAAAAATCCGGATGTGTTATTAGGTTAACGCACCCATAAAAATCAAACACCTCCCCGAAGGGGAGGCAAAATAAACATAGTCAGGCAAACCGTAAGCCGGGTTCTGTATTAGGCAATCATCTATCTAAGACGTAACATCGCTGCACGTTCATGCGGTCTACCTCTCGGGCCGTGACGGGTCGCCCTCCTAATGCCCTATTTGACCTTGCTCCGGATGGGGTTTACACGGCCATCTCGTCTCCGAAATGCCGGTGAGCTCTTACCTCACCATTTCAACCTTACCACGGCATTACCCGTTTCGGCGGAATGTTTCTGTTGCACTTTCCCTATAGTTACCTACGCCAGAAGTTATCTGGCATCCTTACCCTGTGGAGCCCGGACTTTCCTCATGCATTGGGAATTCCCAATGCACGCGACTGCCTGGTCTGCCTTCAGATATTATAACACAGAAAAAGGATCTATATCAATCTCAGATGGAATAAATTCTACGTTTTCAATATATTTGCCATACAGAACAGCAGCTTCTGTTGAGAAATGCTTCTCAGAATGGTAGTGACCGATATCTACCAGATTGATACCTGTAAGCACGCAATCCTGGGCTAAATGATATTTAAGATCTCCGGTAAGGAAAACGTCACATCGGTCTTTAACAGCTGCAAATGCAAATTCTGATCCTGCGCCTGCACATATTCCAACTTTCAGAACAGGCGAATCACTATTACCCACAAACCTCACATCAGAAACGGGTGTATCGGTTGCTTCGCATGTGTATTCAACAAATTCATCAAGTCTCATTTTTCGGGGCAATATCCCTGCCTTTGCAAACCCGTCAGAACCCGGTATCTCATGCACTTTCAAAAGAGAAAGTTGTTTGGCCAAATAATCAGTAGTACCACCCGAAGCTATATCATAGTTGGTATGTGCGGAGTAAACTGAAATTCTATGATCCAGTACATTTAAAATCATGATATCTTTAGGTTTTCCCATATCCAGACAGCCAAACCTTGTAAAAAATAGCGGATGATGTGATAAAATTACCTGACAATCCTTGGAAATGGCTTCTTCCACTACTCTTGGAAGAACTTCCAATGTCGTTAGAATCCTGGTCACCTCCTGTTCCGGAAACACAATCTGAGGTCCTGATTTATCCCAATCTGTCGCCGTACTCTCAGGTACACAATCATCTAAAGCCATAAAAAGCTCCTTAATGTTCATGTTCTCTCCTTTCCGCTTTATAAAGTTCAATGAGATTGGAAATATGCCTGATTCTATCCTCAATTTGCAACACTTTTTTCGTGGTGCTTTTTTCTCTGATAATGGTGTCCAAAATCATGGTGTTCTTTTTAAGGTGGGTTTCCAAATATTCCAGAGTGTATTTGTTAGAACTGTTTACGATTGAAAACGGAAACTCGTCGTGAAATTCCTCATATGGAATTGCCACGATTATCTCGCATATTTTATCAAGCTCTTTAACCAGAGTCTCTCTTTCAATAGTGAAATTATGATCCCGGAGCCATTTACGCAAAAAACCTATTTTGCTCCTTGGCTGGAGAATCAACCGTTTAAAAGATTTGGCTTTTTCAATATCTTTACCCAATATGTCTGATATCAAAATCCCGCCCATTCCTGCAATTATAACGTTATCCACCTCTGCCTTCCCAATCACATCAAGACCGTCACCCCGTCTCGTGGAAAGCATATTATCCAGTTTTTTCCCTTTTGCAAGGTCAATTGCCTTTTGCAATGAGCCTTCACTTATATCTGTAGCTATGGCGTTTGGACTTCTGCCGGTTTCAATAAGATATACCGGTAAAAAACCATGGTCAGTTCCAATATCTGCCATGGTTTCTTCATATGGGATTAAATCGGCAATAGTTTTTAATCTTTCGCTTAACATCTCATCTATAATCTTAAATATATAACTTAGACGCTATATCTTTATACTCTATGATTATCTGTGGTTTTATTCCAGGTAGTCTTTCAATTTCTTTGATCTGCTGGGATGTCTCAGTTTCTTAAGAGCTTTAGACTCAATCTGTCTGATTCTCTCTCTGGTCACTGAAAACTCTCTGCCTACTTCTTCCAGAGTCCTTGCTCTGCCGTCTTCAATACCGAATCTCAGCATCAGTACCTTTTTTTCTCGATCCGTCAATGTATCAAGGACATCTAAAAGCTGTTCCTTGAGCATAGAAAACGCAGCAGCTTCAGCAGGTGAAGGTGCATCATCGTCCGGAATGAAATCACCCAGATGACTATCTTCTTCTTCTCCTATCGGTGTTTCCAAAGAAACAGGTTCTAAAGCAATTTTTTGGATTTCCCTTACTTTTTCAACAGTTATGCCCATTTCTTTTGCAATTTCCTCAGGTAACGGCTCTCTTCCGTAGTTCTGAAGAAGCTGTCTTGAAACCCTGATCAGCTTATTAATTGTCTCCACCATGTGGACAGGAATTCTTATTGTCCTCGCCTGATCTGCGATGGATCTCGTAATAGCCTGTCTTATCCACCATGTAGCATAGGTGGAAAACTTATAACCTTTTCTGTAATCAAATTTGTCTACAGCCTTAATCAGACCCAGATTGCCCTCCTGTATCAAATCCAAAAAAAGCATACCCCGTCCTACATATCTCTTAGCTATGCTGACAACAAGTCTTAGATTTGCCTCACAGAGCATCTTCTTGGCGGTTTCATCTCCGGCTTCCATTCTCTTGGCTAATTCAATTTCCTCCTCCGCCGTAAGAAGGTGCACCTTACCGATTTCCTTCAAATACATCCTGACGGGATCATCGATATTAATTCCCTTTGGCAAAGTGGCATTTATATCGATCTCGCCTGACTCATTTACAACGATTCCATCGTCCTCATCATCGTCATCTGCATCATCCTTTGCAAGAATCTCCGAAAACTCTTCCGGGTGCGAGTCACCTATCTCTACACCGTGAGACAAAAGGGTTTCGTAAATATCATCGAGTACATTTTTATCAAGATCCACCTCTTCCAGATAGTCTGCAACATCGGTATAGGTAAGCTTCCGTTTCTTTTTCTCAGCTTCAAGAGCCAATTGCTTGATGACGTAATTTTTAATCTCTTCAGATGTCATCTTTTCAATTGCGGATTTATCAAAAATCAATACAGACTTATTATCGCCTTTGTCCGCTGTTTGAACCTTTCCTTGACTCATAAACCCAGTCCCCCTCGCAAATTCTTAATTTCCCTTTGAACATTCATCAATTTCAACTGCAATTTTTCGCCTTCCTGACCTTGTTCTTCTTCATCTGCAATAGCAATAACATCTAACAGTCTTTTTTCCTGTTCTAACAATGCATTAAGCCCCGATGTCCTCATACACTCCCTGAAAGTCTGCTCTAAATCCACCACAGGCACGTTTCTAATTATATTATCCAACTTAAGACCGTCAGCCGGATCCATTGAATCTTTAATCCTCTGCTCGTCTATGAAACCGTCCGAATCTCTGAATTCATCCTTTATCAGATTCAAAATTTCCCGTGCAAGATCAGTCTTAACGGCCGCATCGGCAAACCTGTGCTCTCTCAGCTTTACAAAATAACTGCTATCCATAAATATTATCTTAATCAATACTTTTTCTGTTGCTGTAAGTTCACGGCTTACTTTATTTTCAGACCTCTGCGGACTTCTCTCTCTTTGATTGTTCCTTTCTTTACCGACTTGATTCAAAATATTATTATAATCCAGTCTCAGCGCTCTTCCGACCTTCTGGGCATAGACCTCCCTTTCCACCGGTGAAAGTTTCTCAAATATAGGGGCAATATCTCTGATGTATCTGATCTTTCCCTCTTCAGTCTGTAGATTCGTACCTCTGGCGATATGTCTTAATTGATAGTCGGTACCGCTGATACTCTTTGAAAGAAGGTTCAGGAAACCTTCCTTGCCATGCAATTTAACATATTCGTCCGGATCCTTTCCATCATCTACATGGAGTACCGAAACCTCCACACCTGCCGATCTCAAGATATCGACACCCTTATATGCAGCCTTCCTACCTGCATCATCGGAATCATAAGATAGAATGACCTTCCTCGCATATCTTTTTAAAATCTTTCCGTGATTTTCAGTTAAAGCTGTGCCGAGGGTTGCTGTGACATTTCCAACGCCGTACTGAAACAGACCTATAACATCCATATATCCTTCAACCACTATGAGACAATCTTCTTTTCTCAAATACTCTCTGGCAAAATTAAGGGCGAACAGATTATTGCTCTTGTGAAAAATAGGATTCTCCGGCGAATTTATATACTTGGCGCCATCTTCGTCAAGAGCTCTGCCACCAAATCCAATCACCTTTCCGCTGGTGCTGATTATTGGGAAAATTACACGATTTCTAAATCTGTCATACTTCTTACCCCCTTTTATGGATATTAAACCAAGTTCAGACAAGGTATCATCTTCATAACCGAGAGCTTTCATATGATTGTAAAGGCTTGACCACTTTTCATCAGCATATCCTATTCCGAATTTTGTAATCATTTCCTGGGATAATTTCCGTCTTTCTAACAGATAATCCATTGCCTTATTTGGGCTTGATAAGAGACATCTCACAAAATATCTGGCTGCGTCCTTATTTGCTCTGTAATACACGTCTCGACTATCATCGTATTTTGTTCTTTCAAGCGTAAAACCTTGATCCTTAGCGATTTTTTCAATTGCCTCGACAAAGTCAAGATTATAATATTTTCTTACAAATTCTATCGCATCCCCTGAAACTCCACAGCCGAAGCATTTGAATATCTGTTTGTCCGGCGACACTACAAAGGAAGGCGTTTTCTCCCCATGAAAAGGACAACACGCCTTATAATTTGCACCGGTTTTTTTAAGGGATATGGCATTGCTCACAATGTCGACAATGTCGATTTGATCCTTAAGTCTTTCTATGCTTTCGTGTGAGTAAGAAGTTGCCATTATTTCAGCTCCTCATATTTATTCACTGCAAAACGATCTGTCATTCCTGCGACATAATCTTTTGCTGCTACACTAATGCCTTCTTCCTGTGCGATTTCTTTCATATCGTCAGGAAGTTCTTCCGGATATGAAATATAGTGGTTGTACAGAAACTTGACAATTTTCTCTGCAAGTTTTACATCTTCTATCTTTTTAACATCAGCATTTGTGTAAACTGTCTCGAACATAAAAGATCGAAGCTCTAAAAGCAGCTGATTGTCATGAGCATTCATCATAACCTCGGATTTACCGTCGCTATTGGTAACAACACTCTCTATCATCTTTGTGATACGCTGACTTTTTCTATCTCCGAAAAATTCAACAGGCCCTTCAGGAAGCATATCCACAGTCAACACGCCGCTTCTTATCGCGTCATCTATATCGTGATTAATATATGCAATCCTGTCACTAATGTTTACAACCTGGCCTTCAGGTGTTGCTGCTTTCAGGGAACCGGTGTGGTTTACGATACCATTTCTGACTTCCCATGTGAGGTTAAGACCTCGTCCGCTACTTCTCATTTCGATTTTTTCAACCACTCGTATGCTTTGCTCATTGTGCTTAAATCCTCCGGGGTGTATTTGATTTAAAACCATTTCTCCGTTATGTCCGAACGGTGTGTGTCCAAGATCATGACCCATTGCAATAGCCTCTGTCAAATCCTCATTTAGTCCCAGAATCCTCGATATCGTTCTTGCAATTTGAGCTACTTCTAAAGTATGTGTCAATCGTGTTCTGAAATGGTCACCTTCAGGAGCGAGAAATACCTGAGTTTTGTGCATTAAACGCCTGAATGCCTTAGAGTGTATAATCCTATCTCTATCCCTTTGAAAATCTGTTCTATACCTGCAAGGAGTTTCATAAATTGCACGCCCCCTTGTATCAGCAGATTTTGTGGCATAGTGTGATAGAGTATCAAATTCACGGTTTTCTACATCAACTCGAAAAAGCATTGTTTAAACACCCTCCCTTCCTGTGCTGCTCTGAAATGTGACAAAGATTAAATGCCTGTATGCCCGAAGCCTCCCTCGCCCCTGCCTGATTCTTCCAGATCAAATTTAGTTTCCACCTTAATTAATTTCACCTGTTTGTACTCTGCAAATACAATTTGTGCGATTCTGTCCCCGGATGAAATTTTGAATTCTTCGTTGCTCAAATTGATTACAGGAATTTTCAATTCACCCCTATAGTCAGAATCCACAGTACCGACACCGTTTACAAGAGTAATTCCATGTTTGACGGAAAGACCGCTCCTGGCCCTGACTTGCCCTTCGTATCCATTTGGAATCTCAAGATAAATCCCTGTCGGAACAAGAGTTCTTTCCATGGGTCTCAACAAAATAGGTTCATCAATGAATGCCCTCAGATCCATGCCTGAGGAACCTTCAGTTTCATAAGCGGGAATGTTACCGCCTTTACTGTATATTTTTACTGTTGGCATTTTCTCTCCGTTTTCCTAGAATAACTTCTTAAGATTCAATTCATCATTGCCTGTTACTGCCACAGCTGAATACCTTGAAAAATCAGAAATCAAAGTAATCAGAGATTCTACATCGGATTTCGTAACTTTGTCATAAGAAGAAATAACTTCCTCAATCGGCACAATTCTATCCATCAGAAATGCCATTCTGCCATTATTGAACATTCTTGACGCAGTACTCTCCTGACTGAAAACAAACCCTGATTTAAGCTGTTCCTTTGAAGCTATCAGTTCATCGTCGCTGATACCGTTATCAGCAAGAAGAATAATTTCCTCCCGAATTCCTTCTATAGCATCTTTTACCTTATCCTTGTTCAGACCTGCATAAATTTTGAAGTATCCGAGATTTTTATTCCCGGAAACCATTGAAAATACAGAATAAGCAAGTCCTCTTTCTTCCCTTATATTTCTGAAAAGTCTTGAGCTCATAGTTCCACCCAAAATATTATTCAGAACCTGCATAGGGTAATATCTGACATCTTCCATAGGAAAAGTCGGAAGCCCCATGCATAAATTGCACTGTTCCACATCTTTGTGGACTACCTTTACCTTGGGCCTGTATTCCGAATTTTCAAATTCAATATCTTCAGATTTTTCCTCAAGATTTAAAAATCTGTTTTCAAAATATGAAATTACCTCTTCCTCGTTGAATTTTCCGGCTATGCTCACTAAAATATTATCCTTTGTGTATCTCTTTTTAACATAGTCCTTCATTACATTCCGAGTTATCCGCTTCAGACTTGTAGGGGTGCCTATTATTGATTTACTCAATACGTTGCCGTTATAGATGAGCTCTGTAGATAGGTCATGACACAAATCTTCCGGAGAATCAAGAGTCATCTTGATTTCCTCACCGATGACAAACCTCTCTTTATCCATTTCTTTTTTCGGGAATACGGAATTCTCGATCATATCGCATAAAACCTCTGCACCGTCGAACAGTCTTGAAGACATCACCTTAACGTGATAACATGTAGCCTCTTTCCCTGTAAAGGCATTGATACTTCCTCCTATTTTGTCGATATCCCTTGCAATATCAAGATATGTTCTGGTTTCTGTTCCCTTGAAAAGCATATGTTCAACAAAGTGAGATATACCCGCATACTTTTTATCTTCGTTAACCGCACCTGTCTTTACCCATATCCCCAGAGTTACAGATTCCACCTCATTCACAGGATCCATGATTAAATCAATTCCATTTACTAAAGTTTTTATTTCCAACATCAGTGTTCATACTCCTTGTATAATTTGATTATATTATTAATGATATGCCTCCCGTTTTCTATAAATGCTGCATAAGGTTGAGCCTTTCCCCTCTCTGAGGACCAAAAGGCTTCAATATATTTCTCCATTATCTCTTCCTTTGAAAGGCCTGCTTTGTGCAAAGTCAATATCATGTCTTTCTCGGCTTTGGCAATTTCCATGTACCAATCAAAGAATTCATCAGTATATCCCTTGGGAGTCAGTCCAAAGTGCTGAACCATCAGCTGATTTGCACCATAGGCTTTACACTTCTTCGCAGATTCGATACTTTCCCAATAATTTTTTACAAAGGCTGTATGGAGAACTTGCGGATTTCTCAGAACTCCTGTACTTTCACACGTTAAAAGAAGCCTCATCGGTTCAAGTGCATATGCCAGTGAGCAATCCGTATGCCCCTTACACTCTATAACTCTGACTTTAATATCTCCAAGATCTATAATATCATCATCTTTAACTATTCTGTCGATTCTCATTCCCTCAGCCGTTATTTCTGCTTCAGCGGAATTTTCGTATATATTTCTATATGCATTGCTAAAGACCTCCCAAGCTGCCTTTCCAAGTCTTTCCATGGTTCTCTTAGCCCCGGCACTTTGAAAGACTTCTAATGCTTTGCCGGCACCGCAAACCTCAACGTCAGGCCAGACTTTTAAAATATAAGGCAATGCACCGATGTGATCATAATGAGTATGTGAAATTAATATAAAGTCCGGACTTTTCCTGTCTCTTCTCTTTAGCTCTTTCTCAATGTTTTTTATGGTTTCATTGCTGCAATAAGCCATACCACAGTCATAAAGAGCAGTCTTTTCTGAACCGAATATCAAAAAAGTTTCCCCGCCAAATCCTGAGGTTACCCTTGCAAGGTATTCCGGAAAATCAAATCTCTCTTGACCCGGGAAGCTGTGATATATGCTTGCTGAAAAACTGTCCCTATCATGTTTTTTCAATTTGATTGCTCCTCCCATGTCCACTATATACCCTGAAAAAATTAAATATTACCATTACAGTGACAAAAAAACCGAGCATGCCTACAACCGGGAATACCATTGCGATGATTTCTCTGAATCCTGCAAGTCCTAACAAAAAGCCCAACATTGCCAATATAACAACAAAATACTTTTTTCTCGGCCCATCTTTGATTTTGGTGGTAACCCCGTAAAATGTACTGGTAGCTGCTGAATATATTGAGAAGAACAATACCACACTGTATACCACATTAAAAACATAAGAAATTCGCCCTGCCATACCAAGCATAGGAAGATCCATTCTATCCGCAAATGCCGGGTCCTTGGACAAAGCCAGATTAAGGGTCAGAGCCATAAGAAACAGAACGAAAGCTCCCAAAGCCGCTCCCCTCAAAGCCGTTTTCATATCTCTTGCCTGTATCCCTGCTCTTGCCATTATCGGGATAGTGCCTATCATGTTATATGCCATATATATCATAGAAGCGAAAAACCAGTTGTTTGCCAGTGGGCTTGGTGCAATATCCGCTGCACCGCTTTCACTTATCATAGGGGTGAAAATAACATACAAAGACCCGCCTGCTACTACTAACACCAAAACAGGGATAAGCATATTGAAAACACCGGAAATCCTCTGAAAATTTCCCAGAACTGTGAAAATCACCATTATTACAATAATGAAACCGCCCACACTTCTATCAATACCGAACTGTTGTTTTGTAAAAGCTCCACCGGCAGCTGACATAGTGACAAGGGCAACAAAAATTGTAATCGCAACAACGTAACCCAAAACAGAAGCGACAGTTTTATTTCGAAACGGCAAAATCACGTGACCTATATCGCTTGTACCGAGTTTTCTTCCTATATATACAAGCATCATGCCCATAATGATAAACATCAGTCCGGCGAAGATAAGTCCAAGTATTCCCAATTTGCCGAACACTCCGAAATATTGCCATATTTCCCTTCCTGAGGCAAACCCGGCTCCAATTATAGTTCCTACATAGATAGCTGCTACAGTGAATGCACTGATATTATACTCTCTCAACCGCCATATCCCCCTATCTGAAATCCCTATATTCTCCATAAGTAAAAAAGCCGAGACCTATCCAAATGCTGACAAAGGCAGAAAATTGAATTAAATCAAATGGTTCATTGAAATAATATATACCTAAAATCAACGAGATTGACGGCGAAATATACTCCGTTAACCCGAGAGTTACCAGAGGCAGCTTGGAAGCTGCAAATGAAAACAAACCAAGTGGTGCGGCAGTCAACAATCCACATAGGGACAGGAGACCTATTTTCTTAAGTTCAATGTTCCCAAATAGACCTACTCCTGAAAATTCCATATACAGTATAATTGCAATTGCAGCGGGTATAAGAGTGACTGTCTCATAAAACAAGGCTTGCATAACAGGAAGTTTATAAGTTTTTTTGATCGCTGCATAGGTTGCAAAACTGGCAGCAAGCCCCAAGGCGATTGCCGGAAGTTCACGATAACCGACAATCATTATCAGAAGTCCCACCACAGCAAATCCAAGTGCAATACGTTTAAAATTGTTGAGTTTTTCTTTGAATATAAATCTTCCAAAAACACAGACCATCAGAGGCTCTATGAAATATCCCATACATGTTTGAATCACATATCCTGCGTTGACTGCCCATATGTATGTGGACCAATTTAAAGTAATTAAAATACCTGCTGTAAGATACTTGAAAAATCTCTTACTATCTCCGAACATTCCTTTAAACACTTTAACAGGTCCTATGGTGAAGATACAGGCTATATAACACATAAGAGACATCATTACTACACGATAAATAATTATCGTAAATGAGCTGATCGGTTTAAGAGCGTCCCAATAGATAGGAAGAATCCCCCACAAAAATCCACAAAATACAGCTGCAAGGATACCCACCCTATATTGATTTTTCTCATCACCGGTTTTCATCATCTGCCTCCTCGGCGTTATCATCATCAATACTCCAATCCATAAGGTTAATGACATACTCGTCTACTTCATAATCCAAAACTCCGTCAAAATTAAAGATATAGTTTCCCATACCCAGCTTTTCAAGGCTCATATACGCAAGAGCATCTCTCAAAGGCATGCTGCTGACATCTCCTGAATCCACATCCTGTATCTCAATTTTGCTGTCCCTGGAAAACCACCCTGAGAACCTTTCAAGTTCTTCAGAAAGCCTTCTGAGATTATCCACCCTGTCTGATTCACCAGCTCCGGCAAGGCCCGTGATAGCTCTCCCGGTATTGTAAATCAAAGTGTAAAGCTCTGTATTATCCTCAGGTAATTTTTCCATCAAACTCTGAAAATACTCCTTGAAAATTTCCTTGAGCGTATCTCCGTCAACCTCACTTATAACGGACCATAATAAGTCTGCGTCCCATTGCTCATCAGCTTCAACCAAGTTCTCCACATTATCGTAAAATTTAAAATCTTCAGGTGTTTCTATATCCGCTAATTCATAAAATTTTTCTCTATTCATCTATTTATTCTCGTATTCTAAATATCCAGGTTCTTAAAGTTAATATTTAAAGATGCCTTATCTTCTCCAAGGATTTTTTCAATCATTTTAACAAAATTCTCAGATAAATCGCTGGCAAAAAATTTGTTTTCCTCAGCACTTCCTGAAGCAAAGGCATCTGTTTTTTCAAGTTCAATTCTGATTGCCTCAACAACTTCTTTTGAAGAACTTATAATCTTGATGTTCGGATATAGTCTCCTAAGATTGTCAGCTATCAACGGATAGTGAGTACACCCTAAGACCAGAGTATCAATCATTTCTTTTTTAATAAAGTCATCCAGATAATACTTGAGAGTAAGGTCCATTATCTCGTTGTCTATTATGCCTTCCTCTATCAGAGGTACCAGAGCAGGACATGGAATTGAAGCTGTATTTATATACGGATTTTTCTCGTAGATTTTTTTCTCATAAGCACCACTTGCAACAGTGACCTTCGTTGCCATAATCCCTACTTTATCATTCGGGGTACATGTATTTGCAACTACCCGTGCAGTAGGAGAAATCACGCCTATTACAGGTATATCGGGGAACTTTGCTCTTAACGTATCCAGGGCTGTAGCGCTAACAGTATTACAAGCGATAACTATCATCTTGACCCCCTCGCTTACAAGAAAATCTCCAATCTGTTCCGCAAACAACTTAATAGTTCCGGGAGATTTAGACCCATAAGGTGTTCTGGCAGTATCTCCAAAGAAAATTATCCTCTCGTTCGGGAGAGTTTTAATCATGTGAGGTATACTGGTTAACCCGCCTAATCCCGAATCGAAAAAGCCTATAGGCCTGTTGTCCATATATACAATTCCTCCAAATCTATGATATAATAAATCCAATTGTTCAATATACCATTATACATCATGGGAGGTAAAAATGGGTAAGAAAGTTTATGAAAATAGAAATGATATAGATAAGAAGTACAGATGGGATTTGGAGAAAATGTATCCTAATGAAGATCTCTGGCTTAAGGATATATCAAAAGCAGAAACACTGACTGAGGAGTTTTTACAAAGAAAAGGCAAAGTTATGGATAATTCCCGTTCACTTCTTGAAGCTCTTAAAGCAATGGACGACATAGGTCTCTTGATAGAGAAGGCTTTCGTATATGCGAGAATGAAGATGGATGAGGACAATAGAGATAGTCATAGGCAGGCAATGTTTGACAAGATAAACACGTCTGCTTCAAAAATCCTAAGTGCATTGAGTTTCCTCACACCTGAGATTCTTTCTTCAGAGGAGAAAACCGTCAAAATGTTTATTGACGAAAATCCCGGACTCCGGGTATATCGCCATATGCTTGAAGGTATTTTCAACCGTAAGGAACATATTCTCTCTGAAAAAGAGGAAAATTTATTAGCAAACTTAGGTCAGGTTACTTCTGCACCACATTCGATATTCAACATTTTAAACAACAGCGATTTGAAATTTGGCAGCATCACAGATGATTATGGAAATGAGATCGAAATAACTCATGGCAACTACATAAATTTCATGGAATCCCATAACAGGGAGGTCAGGAAAACTGCTTTTGAAAGAATGTACCAGACTTATGCAGATATGATAAATCTCATAGGAACAACCTATAGCTACAGCGTTAAGACTGATGTTGTTTACTCTCAGGTCAGAAAGTATTCATCTGCCAGAGATTCAGCTTTATCAAGAGATAAAATTCCTGAAAGCGTTTACGATAATCTCATTAATGTTGTCTCATCTAACCTTTCAAATTTGCATAGATACATGAAACTCAGGAAGGATGAACTTGGAGTCGATGAACTTAAAATGTGGGACATATATGTTCCATTAGTCAAACTCCCCGAAAGGAACATCCCATTTGAAGAAGGCGTTGATATTATGCTGAAAGCCTTGAAGCCACTTGGTCAAGAGTACAGCAATGCTTTAAAAAAAGGAGTGGAATCGAGGTGGATAGATGTGTACGAAACGCCGGGAAAAACAAGCGGCGCATACAGCTTCGGTTCATATGACAGTATGCCATACTCACTTATGAATTATACAGACACTTTAAAAGATGTCTTTACTCTTGTTCACGAGATGGGTCATTCCATGCACTCATTTTTCACAAGGCAGACACAGCCATATGTCTACGGAGATCACAGCATTTTTACTGCAGAGGTTGCCTCGACGGTCAACGAATCGCTCCTGATCAGGTATCTTCTTAATCAGAATCCTGATGATGAGATGAAGAAATATCTACTGAATTTCTACCTTGAAGAATTCAGAGGAACACTTTTCAGACAGACAATGTTTGCTGAATTTGAGCACAAATGCCATTCTTTTGTTGAATCGGGAGGAAGTCTCACCCCTGATTGGCTGAATACTGAATATGAGAACCTTAATAGGAAATATTATGGAAAAGTTGTGGGAGAAGATGATTATATCAAATACGAATGGGCAAGAATCCCTCATTTTTACAGGGCATATTATGTTTATCAGTATGCAACGGGTTTTTCGGCTGCAACTGCCATTTCAAAGAAAATTCTGGAAGGTGGGGAAAAGGAAAGAAATGACTACCTGACTTTCCTAACTCTCGGAAGCAGCAAATATCCTGTGGATCTTTTGAAAATCGCCGGTGTTGATATGAGTTCTCCCGAGCCTGTAAAAAAAGCCATGGAAACCTTTAACGCTCTCCTTGATGAATTTGAGACATTAAAAAAATAGCAGTCTATATCGTTCATATTCCTACATATATGTAAAGATATCTAATATGCAATTGAGGATTAGTAAAGATGTTAACAAGTAAAGAGAAAATTTATATTTATTCGAATGGTACTTCTTCATCTAAAGAAACCAGAAGAAGACTTGAGGAAAAACTTGAAAAGTCAGGTTACTCCCTTGCGAAATCAGCAGGAGAAAAACCAGATCTGATTGTGGTTATCGGAGGTGACGGTACTCTACTCGAAGCTATACACAAATTCAATTTTCCTGAGTCACAGTTCATAGGGATCAATACAGGACATCTGGGATTTTTCCAAGAACTTATGCCTAGCCAGTTAGACGATTTTATATTTAATTATGGTCAGGATAAATTTGCAATACAGGAACTGTCAACTGTGGACATAAATGTGAGGACAAATGACTGTTATTTCACCCATACCGGATTGAATGAGATAGCCATAAAGGGAAGCGATAATCATTCAATTCACCTCAATATGTCCATAGATGGAAGTTTCATTCAAAGATTTTCGGGAGACGGTGTAGTAATAGCTACTCCGGCCGGTTCCACTGCATATAATTACTCCCTTGGAGGCTCGATAGTTGATCCAAGGGTAAATGTTTTGCAGCTCACTCCTATCGCACCAATGAACACCATTGCATATAGATCATTTACATCAAGTATTCTGCTTCCGCCTGAACTTACACTCGGTATATCACCTGATATCAGAACAGATAAAAAACCTATTCGCATTATTTTCGACGGCTACTATAAAGAATACTCTGATATAAAATCCATGGAAGTTTCCATGGGGACAAGGACTATAAAGCTTTTAAGATTTGAAAACTATGATTTCTGGGAAAAAGTTAAAAGCAAATTTTTACTGTAAAAATATAGAACCGGAGACAAACTAAACAAATGGCAAAATTTAAATATATAGCAAGCAATGAAGACACAGGACTTCCAATAAAAAAAATCATCAGATCACAGTTCAATTTCTCCGGAAGACTTATGGGGCAGATCAAACGAGGTAATCTGGTTTACAGAAACGGCTCCCCTGTTCCCGGTTGGCATACGGTGGATATCGGAGATATAATAACAATTGATCTACCGGAAGAAAGAAGCGACTTTGCTCCCGAAAATATTCCACTTGATATAGTTTATGAGGACGATGATCTCCTTGTTATAAATAAGCAAAACGGTATAACTGTTCATCCTACAAAGGGATGCCCTAATCACACCATAGCGAACGGGATAATGACTCATATGCTGAATTCAGATCAAAGTTTTAAAATTCGTTTCATAAATCGTTTAGATACAGATACTTCAGGTCTATTACTTGTGGGGAAAAATTCATATTCTCAAAATGAAATCGCAAAACAGATGCGTGCCGGGACAGTCGAAAAGCACTACATTGCCGTTGTATGCGGCATCATCTCGGAGGATGAGTTTATCATCGATAAGCCCATAGGCAGGCCCTCCCCGGATGAAATAAGGAGAAGCGTTTTAGACGTAGATCTTGGCGGCTGTCCTTCCAGAACTAAGGTGAACGTGCTGGAAAGGCTCCAACACCCTTTGACCGGTGAACATTTCACACTTGTAGAGCTTAAGCTTCTCACAGGCAGGACACATCAGATACGTGTTCATATGAATTACATCGGTCACACACTCGTTGGCGATTGGCTATATGGGGACAACCATGGCGATTTGATCGGGAGGCAGGCGCTCCACGCATGCAGGCTTTCATTAACACACCCTGTAACCGGGAATCCCCTATCTCTTAAATCAGATCTTCCTGAGGACATCTCAAAACTGGTAGGCTTTCTTTCCAAATGAAATAGGTCACCTATGTTTCACAATTGTTTTAAAATACTCAAAACCCCACTCTAATCAAAGTGGGGTTAATTCATTATACATGTAATTATCTCTAAAATTCTACTTCTATAGATATATGCAAAGTTTAGATAAGCTCTTCCGGCATATCGTCGACAATATCGATTTTCAACTCACCACGGAGAATCCTGTAATACACAGCAAAAGTTGTGTAAGCATAGACCATTACAAATGAAGTGCAAATGATTGTCACCAATGTGGTCAATATCAGGCTCTGAGCAGGATCTAGAGGACTTACGAGCATTGATACAACAAAAGTTGGAATCGAAGCCAAAATATACCATCCAATAAATGAAATGGCAACTCCGAACAGATGAGCCTTATTCCCTTTCATCATGGAAGCACATGTCTTTAAAGAATCAATGGCTCCATTGTATTGAAACCTGTCATCTGCGATTACAAAGAACTTAAAGAACAGGGAAAATGTCATCACAATTGCATAAACAACCCATACAAGCAAAATAATAATAAACAAAATCATAAATGTCATCAGCATGCTGTCGACCCGCTGAGAAATTGCAACTGATATTATAATTGCTACGCTGAATACTACAATTACAGGCAAGGCAATGATTAGATTATAGAAAAAATATTGCTTGAAGCTTCTCCAATAGCATGTAAATCCATAAAATAAATCAGTAAATTTGGGATTTTCATCTCTGACGAGGTTTAGAACATATCTCATAGCCCCCACCGAGAGAGCTCCTGAGACTAGAAATATTGCAATACCCACCACAACAAGCGTTATAATCTGCAATGGCGACATATTCCAATAATAGTCAACCGATGCCGTATAAGCCGTGAATTTGAATTCTTCTCTAATGTAGGAATATGCCCCTTCTCCTAAAATTATCCACAGTAAAAAAATTGCTGCCGCCTCAAACCAATGCCCTTTGAGTTTTTCTTTGGCGATCTTCTTCATCGGACCGCTACTAACTATCATTCTAATATGTTTCATAAGCTCCTCATTTTCTTATTGCTTTCAAAAACTTCGAACATATTATATAATATATTCACAGAAAATACAAGGAGAAGAAAAATGCGCGTCCTTATAATCACAGGTTATCTACCTGAAATCGAAAAAATCAAAATTAAAAAAAGTGATTTTGATTATATTATTACAGCCGATCGAGGTCATGAATATGCAGATATTCTTGGTATTTCACCCGATGTAAAAATTGGTGATTTCGACTCTTCTCACTCACCCACCGTCACATCGGCCGAAGTGATTCACCTGCCTGTCGAAAAAAGCATGACAGATACCGAAGCAGCTTTAGACATCGCTGCAACCGTACAGCCTTCATCTGTAACCATTCTCGGTGGTCTCGGGGGACGATTCGATCACGCAATGGGGAACATCTCCATTCTTTCTAAATACGATTTCCCTGTTGAAATAATTGACTCACATAACAGTGTCAAGCTCTTAAATGCTGGAGAATATATATTCGAAAAGAAGGGATATAAATACATCTCGCTTATTTCTTATTCCTCCTCAGTCTCAGGGATATATCTTTCAGGGGTCAAATACCCCCTTTCAAATTCAACTTTATATGACGGTTCAACGCTTGGAATAAGTAATGAAATTCTTTTTGACAAATGTTTGCTCTCCTTCAAAAGCGGACAACTTCTCATATGTCAATCGAACGATTAGAACCAAAATACTTTAAGCTACTTGAAATATTTTATAGGTATGTTACAATATTAACGATATGAAGTTTGCATTCATATCACTCGAAAAATGAATTTTAAATTTTAAAAGTGGAGGATGAGAATGTACGAGAATATTAAATATGAAGTTAGGGATCAAATTGCTTTTGTTACTGTTAACAGGCCTAAAGCACTGAATGCCTTAAACGAAGATGTACTAAGTGAGCTTTACAATGCATTTTCTGAATTTGAAAATGATGACAATGCAAGAGTTGCAATCCTTACAGGTGAAGGCAAGGCATTCGTAGCAGGTGCAGATATCGCTGCTATGAGCAAGATGAACGCACTCGAAGGCAGGAATATGATGATCCTTGGTCATAAACTTATGAATTATATGGAAGCAATCGAGAAGCCGATTATTGCTGCTGTTAACGGTTTTGCACTCGGTGGCGGTTGCGAACTGTCCATGGCATGCGATTTCAGAATTGCTTCCACTAAAGCTAAGTTCGGACAGCCTGAAGTCGGGCTTGGAATTATTCCCGGATTCGGCGGCACCCAGAGATTGCCTCGCCTTGTTGGCAAAGGAATGGCTAAGTATCTCACAATGACAGCAGAGATAATCGGTTCTGAAGAAGCTTACCGTATAGGGCTTTGTGAAAAGGTTTGTGAGCCGGAAGAACTTCTCGCGGAAGCAGAGAAAGTAGCAAGAACTATCATTCAGAAGGCCCCTATCGCTGTTGGTTCTGCAAAGGTTGCAATCAATAACGGATATGATATGGACCTTAAGTCTGCAAGCAGATTTGAAATTGAAACTTTCACTGCTGCTTTCGGATCTGATGACAAGGCTGAGGGTATGGGAGCATTTCTTGAAAAGCGTCCTGCCGTATTTAAAAACAAATAGAATATATCTCAGATTGATGTAAAAATCCCCCTGTACTTTGAATCTGTTGTGATTCCAAATACGGGGGTTTTTAAGCTTAACTAAATCCTTGACACATTTTGGTTTTTATGCAAAAATATATGAAAATTATCTATACAGAAAGGTCGTTTATGAATAACAAAAAGGTAAAGAAAATCATTAGTATAATAGCAATAATAACAGTTGTTTTGCTTCTAATAGCACTATACTTATACAAAAACCATAATGCTACCATATCTCAGGATACTCATCAGTCCGCGTCTGCTTCCAAAGGTGAAGCAAAAGACTCTACTTCCAATTCAGCCGCACCGGATCCGAATTCTAATAATAAAGATGAAGGAATCGAGACAGATCAGCCAATTAATTTTCAATCAGTCTCAGCCGAAAACAAACCTATCATCGTAAATTTTGGCTCAGAGGGATGTCCGCCATGCCGAAAATTTAAACCGATTCTACAGTCACTCAGTGACGAATACGGTGATAAGCTATATATACGATATATTGATGTTTGGAAGCACCCTGAACTTCAAGGCGATTTCCAATTTGAATATATACCGAGCCAGGTCATCTTCAATAAGGACGGTTCTCCGTACGTACCGTCCCAAGAATTAATTGATAACTTCCAATTTCAAGTAATTAAAAACAAAGAAGGAAAGCATATATACACCCTACATCAAGGGCCTCTACCGGAGGAAGTGCTCACAGTAATCATAAAGGAAATGATATAATGGACAACATACTTCAAAACCTGATTCCATACATGAGAGAAAGCACATGGGTAGCTCCACTTCTAGCTCTTGTGGCAGGATTAATTACAAGCGTAACACCATGTGCACTCTCACAACTGCCCCTGATAATGGGGTATGTTTCCGCAGGGAATACAACCAGAAAGGCCGGTATCAAGAACTCAATTATATACGCACTTGGAATCAGTACAACGTTTACAATTCTCGGAGTGCTTGCGGGAGGCACAGGGCAAATACTTGGAAGCTATACGAGATATTGGCTGATATTTCTTGGAATAATCATGATATTCATGGCCTTGGAAACCGGAGAGATTACTAACATTCTACCTACATCAAATCTTATTTCTAAGGTCAAAGCAAAGGGCTCCCTTGGAGCATTCCTCATAGGTATTCTAAGCGGATTATTCGCATCTCCATGTGCAACCCCTGTTATAATTTTCCTTTTAAGTCTCATATCTGCCAAACAAAACTATCTGTTTGGCATAACGATGATGGCAATGTACAGTCTTGGATTCAGTGCTCTAACCGTTGTCGCCGGAAGCTTTACCGGGATTATTAAGAATCTAAAATCTTCTGATAAATATAAACTCACATATGATGTATCAAAATATTTGCTAGCTCTGCTCATGCTTCTAATTGGTCTGTATCTCTTCTATGAAGGGATTTGAGATGGTCGATACATCTATAAAAGCCGAGGTCGTAGACACCTCGGCTTTTAAATTTCCTTACTCTATTACTCTCTACAACCACATAGAATAACCCCCTGGCAATGGAACCAGCCCTGCCCGGAAAACATTCTGTTATATGGTTTAAACGAATTATAAATTATTAAACTTGTATTCTATAATAAGCCTGACCCGAACAACGGTGCAAAAACAACAGACACAATTGTCA
>JALENW010000028.1 GCA_022766365.1 Clostridiales bacterium
TGGACAATAAATGATTGGTTGAAGTCGGAAGCAAGATACATCTTGAATCTAATGCCCGGAAGTCATGAAAGACAAGATTGGTGGGATAGCTTGCTAGATGACAGTAAAAAAGAAGTTTTAAATTTACCTAATTTCGATAAAGCAATTTTTAAGCAAATTACAGGGATAGAGGTGGAAAGATGAAATTAAGAGTAGAGTTATTCAAATATGACACACTAGTTTTCGGCAAGATTTTGGAGCAGGACGAGAGCTTGAGAGAAAAAAGAGAGGTAATATCAAGAAGTGATTATAAAATTGGTTCAGTCAGCTCCCCTGAAATACGCCAAGCTAGACTTCTTATTCGAGGGGTTAAAAAATGTGATGACAATAAAGTTTTGTATTACAACTTTACTACCGTAAAGGATGCCGAAGCGTGGTGTGAAAATGTCAAGAAACTAATCGATAAATTAAACCACGGCGATGAAGATGGCGAAGAAGATGACATTGTACGAGTGATGTAAGAGGGGTGAGTAGTGCTATGGCTGATAGTAAAAGCGGTCGCATAAAGAAAGACGCCTGGAGGCGCCAATCAAATAAACCAAGTAAATTATATCATTTAGGTGACAATATGCAACAACAATTAAAAGAACAAGTATTAAGGCAGTTATCAGATGAGCCCATAAAAAGAGAAGACTTAAGCCGTAGGCTAGGGGTTAGCGATAGAGGAGTAAGAGAGGCAATAGCTCGCTTGAGAGAACAAGGTATACCAATTTGCAGTAATAGCGATAACAAAGGATACTGGCTAGCTAGAAACGAAGCAGAAATAAACCATACAATAAAAGAATACCGTGCGAGGGCATTCAAAATGCTCAAAGTAGCCAAAGCCCTTGAAAACTCTTTTACAGAGGTGAGTGGCAATGACAGTGAAAATGGAGCTCTTTAAAAGCCGTGATGATTGGCTCAAGGGAAGAAAAAGAGTTGGAGGGTCTGAAGCCGCTGCAATTCTGGGGAGAAACCCATATATGGATAATCAGAGATTGTGGGAGATTAAGACCGGAAGAGTGGAGTCGGAAGATATTTCCAGTAAACCGTATGTGCTCTATGGAACGCATGCAGAGGCTCCGCTGAGGGAGTTGTTCGCACTTGACTTTCCGGAATACGAAGTGGGATATAAAGAAAATAACATGTTCACAAATAGCAAATATCCATTCGCCCACGCAAGCCTTGATGGATGGATTAAAGATACCGATGGAAGAATGGGAGTACTAGAGATAAAGACAACGGAAATCTTGAAATCAATGCAGAAGGAAAAGTGGAACGAGAGAGTGCCGGATAACTATTATATACAGTTGATTCATAACATGTTAGTGACAGAGTTTGAATTTGCAATATTAAAGGCACAGCTCAAATACAGCTATAACAACGATGTATTTCTTCATACACGGCACTACATTATTGAAAGGCAAGATATTTTAGATGATTTAGAGCTGTTGGCAAGACAGGAGAAAGAATTTTGGGAATATGTTGAAAAAGACGAAAGACCGCCATTAGTTTTACCAGTTATTTAAATATGAGTATAAGGAGAAAGTAAGATGGAATTAAAAATTACAGAATGGAAAACGCCGGAAGTAATCAACTTTAACTTTGAAGAGTTAAAAAATGAGATCACAGCTAAAGCTGCACTGTACAAAAATATGGTGTACACCGATGAAACTATCAAAGAAGCTAAAGCCGATAAGGCATCACTAAATAAATTCATTACTGCACTGGAAAACAAAAGAAAAGAAGTGAAGAAGCAGTGCCTAGCACCATATGAAGCCTTTGAAAAGCAGATAAAGGAACTTGTAGCTATAATCAGCGAACCTGTAGAACTTATCAGTGACCAAGTAGCAGAGTATGAGGAAAAGGAAAAAGATTTAAAAAAAGAAAAAATCAAAGAGTTGTTCAAGACGGCAGGCTTTCAATCATTCGTAAAATTAGAACAGATATGGAATCCTAAATGGCTTAATAAATCTGTAAGTCTCAAATCCATCGAGGATGAACTGAACAATAAAGTGATTAGTATAGGTCATGATGTTGCAGCTATAAATCAGCTACCTGATTTTTCGTTCGAAGCAATGGAGCACTACAAAACAACACTTGATTTATCTGCAGCTATTGCCGAAGGGCAGAGGTTGACTGATATCCAAAGGAGAAAACAGGAACATGAAGCCGAAATGGCCGAAATAAAAAAATCAGAGGCTGAAAGTTCTGAAATAGAAACAACTCATAAGCAAGCAGAAGCAATAGCAACAGAAGCACCAACAGAAGTAGAGCCGGTAAAACTAGCTGAGAGTAAACAGTGGATAAAGTTTAAAGCATTACTGAGCATCGATGAAGCAAAGGCACTTAAAGCATTTTGTGACAAAAAAGGAATTGTTATAGAAAGCATAGCATAGAGAAAAGGAGAAGAAATGGCAGTACAGAACAGTTTAACAAAGCAAAACAGCAGATTGGGTATAGGAGCTTACCTGTCTCAGGACGCAATTAAGAACAGGATCAATGAAGTTGTTGGTGGCGAAAACGGGCAGAGGCTTATTACTGCAATTATATCAGCAACAACAGCAAACACAGCACTCCAGACATGCAGTAATCAGTCGATACTGAGTGCGGCTCTTGTTGGAGAGAGCCTTAAACTTTCCCCAAGTCCTCAGCTGGGGCAATATTACATGGTACCTTTTAAAAATAGCAGGGCTAAAACTACAGAGGCACAGTTCCAACTCGGGTATAAGGGGTACATTCAGCTAGCCCTAAGATCAGGACAGTATAAAAAACTTAATGTAATGGCAATCAAAGAAGGCGAGCTTGTGAGGTTCAATCCACTTGATGAAGAGATTGAAGTTAATCTAATCCAGGATGAGTTACAAAGAGAAAAAGCTAAGACTATTGGATATTATGCAATGTTTGAGTATCTAAATGGATTCAAAAAGGCAATTTACTGGAGCCGTGAAAAAATGGAAAGCCATGCACTGAAGTACTCTAAAGGCTATCAGGCCAAGAAAGGATATACATTCTGGGAGAAAGATTTTGATGGAATGGCTTATAAAACCATGCTGAGACAGCTCATCAGTAAATGGGGAATTATGAGTATAGATATGCAAACCGCATTAGATAGCGATATGGCGGTTATAAATGAGGACGGCAGTAAAAACTATGTTGACACCGAAATAAACGATTTAGAGTCCACTGAGATACCAAATAGCAGTGTACCAAAGGACAATATAAACGTTGTTGAGGTTGAAGCAGACGTAATAAAAGAAAAACCGGACACAGAGGATATAAACTCCGTACTATTTGGCTAGCAGATTGGAGATATTATGAATAGCGTAAATCTAATTGGAAGGCTTACAAAAGATCCACAGATAAGATACACTCAAGATGGCCTAGCAATAGCTAATTTCGCAGTCGCTATAAACAGAATGAAAAGGCAAGGACAAGAGGACCAAGCGGACTTCCCAAGGGTTAAAACCTTTGGAAAAACAGCTGAGAACTGCGACAGGTATCTTGCTAAGGGCAGATTGGTTGCTGTTCAAGGCAGGATTCAAACAGGAAGTTACCAGAACAAAAATGGAGACACTGTATATACAACAGACGTTATAGCCGACAGGGTGCAATTCCTGGAGTGGGGAGATAAAAAAAATGAAGAACATGACTATCAACAGCCACCACAACAGCAGTATCAGCCACAACAGGGCTATGTTCAACAATCACAGCAAACTCCACCACAACAGCAACAAAAAATGGATATGCCACCAACATTTGAAGCTGTGGAAGACGATTTACCGTTTTAGGTGATACCATTGGAATTTACTATATACGGTAAGCCACAGGGAAAAGCCAGGGCGAGGACATTCTATAATCCTCGTCTTGGCAGAACCCAAAGCATAACACCGGAGAAAACGGTTTTATATGAAAACTTGATTAAGCAATGTTACATGATAGCAGATGAAAAAGAAAGCTGGTTCAATGGTGAACCGCTTCAAATGATTATTAGTGCTTATTATGAGATCCCCAAAAGCACGACAAAGAAAAAGAGGGCAGAAATTATGGACGGGAAATTGTATCCCACCAAGAAGCCTGATGCAGACAACATAGCGAAAGTGATATGTGATGCACTGAACAAAATAGCGTATAAAGACGATACGCAAATTATTGATTTAACTGTACGAAAATTGTATTCGGCAGATTTACCAAAAGTGGTAGTAGAAATTTATGAGAAAGAACTATAAAAATGAGCGGAAGAAATGGATATATAAAACTTCATAGAAAAATACTTGATTGGGGTTGGTACCTTGACTCCAATGCAAAACTTCTATTTATTCATCTGCTGCTGATTGCAAATTTTAAAGAAAGTAAGTTCGAGGATATAATTGTGTATCCCGGGCAAGTGATAACTAGCATCAAATCCCTCTCCCAAGGCACAGGGCTGACACCTAAGCAAGTGCGAACCTCACTGGAGAAATTAGAAAAGACCCAAAATGTGGCAAAGAAAGGGGCAAACCGTTATACCCTCATAACCATTGAAAATTGGGGGTTATACCAAGATGACGAAACAAAGAGGGCAAACTCTAGGGCAAACGAAGGGCAAACGGAGGGCAAACGGAGGGCAAACGAAGGGCAACATCATAAGAATGCTAAGAATGCTAAGAATGAAAAGAATAGTGTGTGTGTTAATAATAAATATAATAATTATATATATAAGGGCGACGCAAAAAAAATCGGGGAAAGAGAACACACACACCCTTACGGAGAATTCCAGAATGTTTTTTTGACAAGTGAAGAGTACGAGCGATTGTGCCAACGCTTCACACAAGTTAAAAAGCTGATTGATAAAGTCAGTATATGGCTGACTGAGCATGATAGGAAAAACCACTTCGCTGTGTGTCTGAAGTTCGCTAAAAGTGATGATTGGCCTAAAGTACCGAAGATAGATAAGGCACAGCATGAGGAAAGCAAAGGTGTACCTATGCCGGAGTATATGCGAAAAAAATATAGAGTCAAACAGGAGGAATTATGACAAGAAAGTGTAAGTGGTGTGGTAAGGAGTTTCAGGCCAAGCACAAGAGCCTATACTGCAGTATGGATTGCAGAAACGCTGTGAACCGCAAAAGGTCAAGAGATTACCACAGAAGAAAGTACAAAGAGGCTAAGGCTATCAGCCAGCCGGAACCAAACAAAATGCTGAATGAAAAGATTGCCGAAGCAAATCGCAGAGGTATAAGTTACGGTCAGTTACAGGCAGAAAAGCTAATCAAAAAGAGCAGAATTGTTTTGTAGGAGGATTTTAAAAATGGATACTACATGCATAAGTTATAAAGACTCGATACCAGGGAAGTGCACAGCCCTAAAGCCCAGTGCAGTGGACTGCGACGGCTGCAAGTTTAAGAAAACCCGAGAGGAGCAGCTTGCTATACAGAAAAAGTGCGCCAAAAGACTAAAGAAATTAAAGATTATCTACGAGCCATTAATAGGGGAGGAGTAACTTATGGAGATGAATTTAGAAGTTTTTATGGGGAATAATTTAAAAATTACATCTGAAATTACCGCGAAAATCATGCAGGAAACGCTTAACGGAGAAAACAAAATTGCAAATGCCGTTATCTACACAGCCCTCACTTATAGCACAAGTGAAGTGGTTGTAATTGATCCCGCGAAACTCATAACCTTCGGCCTATGGCAGGAGTAAAGCCATGACTGCGAAAGAGAGACTCCAAGAGATACGAAAGCTGGACATGGCTATCGACTATAAGCTACAGGTAGTAGATGGGCTGCGAAAAGGAAACCTGCCTTGCCAGGCGATGGAGCGGCTAGGTAGTCATGGTCTTGGAGCTAGCGACCCCACACTAAGTGTCGTAGTTAAGATAGATAAGCTGGAGCGAGAGATTACTGCTGAAGTTGATGAGCTGATAGACCTTAAGAGAGAGGTGGAAAAAGCTCTCAGGGAGAACCTAGACAGCGTTGAGTACTCCATATGCTACAAGAGATATTTTCTGTATATGAAGTGGGAGGAAATAGCTCAGAGAGAGCATTATACGCTGAGATGGATTCACAAGAAGCACTTATCAGCACTTAAAAAAATATCGGGTAAACTGTAAAGAGTTCATATTAGTTCACTATAATTCTGTGCTATAGTGTATGTGTGAAAAGTTATAGGGAACAGTCTTATAGATTTTTCATCAAAACTCCTTAAAGCCCGGGCGAATAACCCGGGTTAACTCTATTTAAGACTAAGGGCTAAAATAGCCCCCATCGTGACTTATGATAAAAAGACCGGACAGAAATGGGACCCACAGAGGTCAATTTGAAAAGAATAAGAAAAAAATATTTGCTACCGGCACAACATGTGGGATATGTGGTAAGCCTGTAGATTTCTCGCTTAAATATCCTGATCCTTTAGCCGCATGTATAGATCATATAATTCCAATTGCTAAGGGAGGACATCCAAGCGATATAAATAACTTACAGTTAGCACATTGGACATGCAACCGGCAGAAGAGTGATAAGTTGTACAAAGACAAGGAATTTAATGAAAAGCCTAAAGTCATTGGAAACCGCAATTTGCCACTTAGCACAAACTGGGCAAAGTTGCCACAGCGTAAATAGGGGGCATACCCCCCTCTCCCCTAGGGCAGCCGAGTTTCACGCCGTCACTGTACATTTTTTCTCGCGTGAAGTTATGTAAAGAACCGGAAAGGAATGGAAAATGAGCGAAGGAATGGAAAACCTCCGAAAAAAACTCGAAAAACACAAAAGGCGAGTAGACTATAAATACAGGCTCTATGACTCAAAACATGAGGATGAGGATATAGGCATTACAATCCCCCCTGCAATTAGGCAGAGGTATAAATCTACCCTAGGGTGGTGTGCTAAGGCTGTTGATACTTTAGCTGATAGGCTTGTGTTTAAAGAGTTTTCAAACGACAATTTTGAACTTAATGAGATTTTCAATCTTAACAATCCTGATGTATTCTTCGATAGCACAATATTATCTGCCTTGATTGGGTCTTGCTGTTTTGTATATGTGAGCAAGGACGAGGATGGGAAGGCAAGATTGCAAATTATAGAGGGGTCAAATGCAACTGGCAGCATAGATCCTATAACAGGACTTTTAAAAGAGGGCTATGCAGTGTTAGACCGTGATGAATATGGTAAAGCAATTCTAGAAGCATATTTTTTGCCTGATAGAACAGAAATATATGCAAAAGATGAAATTATAAGTGTTATAGAAAATCCTAGCGGAGTCCCTACACTAGTACCTATCATTCATAGACCCGATGCAGTAAGACCATTTGGAAGAAGCAGAATAACGAGAGCTGCAATATATTTTCAACAACACGCTAAGAGAACACTTGAAAGAGCAGATGTAACTGCAGAGTTTTACTCATTCCCTCAAAAGTACATTGTAGGGCTATCTCAAGATGCAGAGCCAATGGAGAAATGGAAAGCGACTATATCAAGTTTCTTACAGTTCACCAAAGATGAGGATGGGGACAGTCCAAAACTTGGCCAGTTTACTCAACCGTCAATGAGTCCATTTACCGAGCAGTTAAGAACTTTAGCGAGTGGATTTGCAGGAGAGACAGGTTTAACGTTAGATGATTTGGGATTTGTAACAGACAATCCATCAAGTGCAGAAGCAATAAAAGCTAGTCATGAAACTTTAAGGATTGCGGCAAGAAAAGCACAAAGATGTTTCGGTAGTGGGTTTTTAAATACGGGGTATGTGGCAAGATGCTTGGAAGATAATTATCCATATAGGCGGGATCAATTTTATCTAACAAAGCCTAAATGGTATCCAGTATTTGAACCTGACGTAGCTACACTTTCAGGAATAGGAGATGCTGCAATTAAAATTAATCAAGCAATACCAGAATACTTTGATAAAGACAATCTTTCTGAACTAACAGGGATAAATCATGACTAAAGACATAGTGCCAGAACTTTTAGAAAAAATTCAAAATGAGTTTAAAAATAAGACTGAAAAAAGCAAAGTTTTGAAACAGAAAATACTTGCACTTAAAGCTGGTAAAGCCACACACCTTGATTCAAACGAGTTTGCAGTTGAAGTTGGAAATATATTAGCTGAGGTTTTTAAAAATGAGATCACAGAAGATATACTTCCTGATGGAAAGATCTATTACAACATAGCCAAAAGACTAATAGAACCAAACATGAAGAACAACTTTGATATAGTAAGCGATTATTCAAGAGATGTTCAAGAAGTTTTAAATAAAGAATCTAGTATTTCATTAAAAGCTATAAAACCTGAAATTAACCAAGATAGAATTAATGGTATTGTCAATAAAATATGTGAATATGATGACTTCAATCAGGGTAAATGGTTATTAGATGAACCGATTATCAACTTTAGTCAATCCATAGTGGATGACACTATAAAGAGAAATGTCGATTTTCAACACAAAGCAGGTCTTAAGCCTAAAATCATAAGAAAAGAAGTTGGAAATTGCTGCTCCTGGTGTAAAGAAGTGGTTGGTGTGTATGAATATCCTGATGTTCCTGAAGATGTGTATAAGAGGCATAGATTTTGTAGATGTACTGTTGATTATTTGCCTGGAAATGGCAAGAAGCAAGATGTGTGGTCTAAAAAGTGGATTGATGTTGATAAAGATGATAAAATAATAGTAAGAAAAGAATTAAACAAAATTCCAAACTCCACATTAAATAGACATACCCTAAAAAAATTAGCAGATAAAAATTGGACTCCTGGATTCAAAGCGAAAGCTTTTAAGTTTTATAGAGAAACAAGTAAAGATGGAGTAGAGTTTACAGATCACGGTGTAAGTAGAGCTCTTGATAGAGCTATAAATAAAAAGGGATATACAACTCAGGATATTATTAAAATAGCTAAGTCCAAACCGATATTTATACAAACTGAAGATGGACGAGTTGTTCATTCAGATGGTATTATTCACTTATTGAGGAACCCTAATACAGGAGATATAGTATCTGTTTCAGATAGGAAGAAACCTAGAAAGGATTGGGTGAAAATTGATGAAGAAAATGGAAGCAATAATAAAAATGCTAAAGTCAAGCATAAATGACAAAGAAAGACCAGAGCATGAGATCTCTTCAAAAATAGAAGATTTTATCAACGATAATTTTTGGGATATAGATAAAGAAAATCATGAACTTGCTTCTTTTTTAAATGATGATGTACTTGACATATGTGAACAAACTGAACCAGGTCTTGAAGGTACAAACTTTAGGAAAGAAATTAAAGAGGCATATAGCAAGATATTAGAGATGTTAAATTAAAAGCACACTGACAATTGATTGTAAGGAGTGCTTTTTTAATGGAGGTAATGATGGCAAAAGACGATTATGATGTAATAGTGTTTAAGATTTTAACTTATTTGTATAGAAAGTTAAAAAACAACTATGAAGATGAAACATATTTATATCCACTGACAAATGATTTTCCAATATATGAAGAGTATTTTTTATCCATATTTGAAGACTTGGAAGAAAAGAAGTATATTAAGAATTTAAAAATAACTAAAGCATGGGGTGGAGATGTCGTAAGTTATGATTTATCGAAAGTTAAAATAACTGGAGAGGGAATCTCCTACCTTAGAGATAATTCAAGAATGAAAAAATTAATCAATTTAATTAAAGAAGCAAGAACTATTATGTCTTTGTGGAATTAATGATTTTAAGTATATAGATCAAAAGGAGTTTGAGAATGCAAAAATATGGAAATCAAACTCCCACTAAGTCGGTGATTTTAAAATATAAAAAAAGTCTAGGGCCTGAAGCTGTAGATCTATATAAAAAGACTGGGAGAAGTCCATTTCCTTGGCAAGAGAAGATGATTAAAGATTTATTTGCCATGAATGATGAGGATTTATGGACTCATTCTAAGTTTGGTTACGCAGTCCCAAGAAGAAATGGTAAAACAGAAGTGGTTTACATGGCTGAACTTTGGGGGCTATTTCACGGACTAAATATTTTACACACAGCTCATAGAATTTCAACTTCTCATTCATCTTTTGAGAAGTTAAAAAAATATCTTGAAGACATGGGGCTTACAGACAAGGAAAATTTTTCATCAATTAAAGCGAAGGGTCAAGAGAGAATTGAACTTACAGAATATGGCGGAGTTATTCAATTTAGAACAAGAACATCAACTGGAGGTCTTGGTGAAGGCTTTGATATGCTAATAATAGATGAAGCTCAAGAGTATACAGATGACCAAGAATCGGCTTTAAAATATACCGTTACGGATTCTGATAATCCTATGACTATAATGTGTGGAACTCCACCAACAACGGTCTCCGGCGGAACTGTTTTTACAAAATATCGCGATTCAATTTTATCTGGTGGAAGAAAGCATAATGGCTGGGCTGAATGGTCTGTCGAAGATATGTCGGATATTCATGATAAAAATCTTTGGTATTTAACAAATCCATCAATTGGTCACAAGTTGACAGAAAGAGCAATTGAAGAAGAAATTGGTCCAGATGAGACAGACTTTAACATTCAAAGGTTGGGGTTATGGCTAAGATACAATCAGAAATCTGCAATTTCTGAATATGAGTGGCAAAGTTTAAAAGTTAAAAAGCTGCCAACACTTAAAGGAAAACTCTATGCAGGGATAAAGTATGGCAGAGATGGTACTAACGTAGCCTTGGCAATTGCAGTTAAAACCCTATCTAACAGAGTATTTATCGAATGCATAGATTGCCAAAATATTAGAAACGGGAATGCTTGGATAGTAAGTTTTCTAAAGAGCGTATCACTAGAAAAAGTCGTTATAGATGGGGCTTCCAAGCAAGACATACTAGCAAAAGAAATAAAAGATGTTGGAATAAAATCCATAATACTACCAACAGTTAAGGAAATAATCCTTGCTAACTCAATGTGGGAAGAAGCAATTTTCTCGAAATCAATGTGCCATATGGATCAACCATCACTAACACAAGTGGCCACCAATTGCGATAAAAGACCAATTGGCACAAGTGGAGGATTCGGGTATAGAAGCCAATTTGAGGACATGGACATTGTCCTTATGGACAGTGCAATATTGGCACACTGGGCGTGCAAAGAAGAGAAAGAAAGTGCAAAACAAAAAATAAGCTATTAAGAAGCGACCTTATGGGTCGTTTTTTAGTATATCAAATTACCTGACGAGGGCAAACGGGAGGAAGACAATGAGTGATTTTAAAGTAATTGAAAGCCAAGAAGAACTAGATAAAATTATCAGTCAAAGGCTGAAGAGGGAAAGAGAACAAGCAGAGAAAGAGTCTTTAGAAAAAATTAAGGCACTCGAAGAGGAGAATGCTAGTCTAAAGAGTGAAATTTCAGACTTTAAACAAAGCCTTGAAAAAGCCAGCGAAAAAGATGTAGAGATTGAAAAATTACAAGGGCAAATTAAAGGATATGAAAAATCCGAAATGAAACGAAGAATTGCACTTGAAAACAACATCCCTTACAGCTTAGCAACTAGAATTCAGGGGGAAACTGAAGAAGAAATGCTTGAAGATGCAAAAAATCTATCCCAATACTTTGAAAAGAAAGAAATCGTAGCACCTCTTAAAAATCCAGAAATAAACAAAAGTACAGGAGCTTATGAGGAATTGCTACAGGGATTGAATTTGGAAGGAGAATAAAAAATGGCGGATGTATTAGCAAAAGGGAAACTATTTAACGCAGAACTTGTTACAGACCTTATTTCTAAAGTTAAGGGAAAATCAAGTCTAGCAAAACTATCAAGACAGCAAGCAATTCCATTTAATGGCACAGAACAGTTCGTTTTTTCTATGGATTCAGACATTGACATTGTTGCAGAGAACGGAAAGAAATCACAGGGAGGAATTAGCCTAGAGCCGGTAAAAATTGTACCTATCAAGGTAGAATATGGTGCTAGGGTATCTGATGAATTTAAGTATGCTTCTGAAGAAGTGAAAATCGATATGCTTAAGGCTTTCAATGAAGGCTTTGCTACAAGGCTTGCCAGAGGTCTTGACCTTATGGCAATGCACGGAATCAACCCTAGAACAAAGCAAGAATCTGAAATTATCGGTTCAAATTGCTTTGACAAAAAAGTAACTCAGACGGTATCCTACACAGAAGCAGACCCTGATACAAACATTGAGGCAGCAGTAGGTATGGTACAGGGTGCTGATGGAGAGGTTAATGGTCTAGCAATGGCACCAGCTTTTGCAACATCACTTGCAAAACTGAAAGTAAATGGGGTTAAACAATTCCCTGAGCTTGCATGGGGAGCTTCGCCAGCTAGCCTTAACGGATTAAATGCTGATGTGAATTCAACTGTCGCAAATGGCGGTGCTGATAGAGCTATCATTGGAGATTTCCTCGCTGGATTTAAATGGGGATATGCTAAGCAGATTCCTCTCGAAATTATCCAGTATGGTGACCCAGACAATACAGGAAAAGACCTTAAGGGATATAACCAGATCTACATCAGATGTGAGGCTTATCTAGGATGGGGGATACTTGTATCAGATAGCTTCGCAATTGTGAAAGAGGGATAATATGAAATACATAAATACTAAGACAAGGGCTGTCATTGATAGCCCTTGTAATATTTCGGGTGGTGCTTGGGTAGCTTATGAAGATTATGACAAAGATAATGCAGAGGTTCAAGAAAGTTCAGAGAAGTTCATAGAAGTTCAAGAAGATAATGTCAAAGAATCTGCAGATATTTCTAAAAATGAAATGACTAAAGAGGACATCATAAACGAGCTTGAAGCCTTGGGAATTGAATACGATAAGAAAGCTAAAAAAGAAGAGTTATATAAGCTTATGATGGGTGAGTAGAATGATAACAATTAGTGATGTAATAACGCTTTTTAGACCTCTATCAAAAGAAGAAATAGATAGAGCTGAAGCACTAATTGAAGTTGTAGAATCCTCAATCAGTTCAGAGGCAAAAAAAGTTGGGAAAGATATTACCACATTACTGGAAGATAAGGATTATCTGAACGTATATAAGTCCGTTGTCGTTGATGTTGTAGCAAGAACGCTTATGACCTCAACTGACAAGGAGCCTATGATTCAAGAGTCACAGTCCGCTCTCGGGTACAGCTTTTCCGGCACTTATCTTGTACCGGGCGGGGGTCTTTTCATAAAAAAGACAGAGCTTTCAAGGCTTGGACTCAGAAACCAAAGATATGGGGGGCTAGATTTTTATGATTCAGGGAATAACAATTTATCTGATAGAAACTAGGAAGATAGGAGTTGATGACTTTAACGTTCCACTATTTGAAGAAAAGAAAGTACCAGTAGAAAATGTCCTGGTGGCTGAGCCGTCGAGCGATGATGTAGTAAATACCCTCAATCTATATGGCAAAAGAGCACAGTATACCTTAGGGATTCCAAAAGGCAATACTCATGACTGGGAAGACAGAGAAGTCGAATTCTTTGGTAAGAGATGGAAAACTTTTACAACACCAATTGAGGGCATAGAAGAAAATATGCCACTTAGATGGAATAAAAAAGTGATGGTGGAATACTATGGCTAAAGGCATGAAATTTGTATTAAACCGCAAAGGTGTAAGAGCACTTATGAGATCGGAAGAAATGAAATCGATTTGTAGCGAGTATGCAAGAGATATCAAAAAACGTGCTGGTGAGGGTTTTGAGATGGATACCCACACAGGTAAAAACAGAGTAAACGCTATGGTATATGCCGACACGATAAAAGCCAAAAGAAGCAACGCAAAGCATAATACCTTACTAAAGGCAGTGGGGGAGAAATGATTGAAAAGACTATTTTGAGTTACCTGTCACAAAAACTTGATGTCCCTGTTGGCCTTGTAAATATCGGCCATATACCGGCGGAATGTGTACTTTTTGAAAAAACAGGAGGAAGCAAGCGGAATCATATAAAAAGTTCGACATTTGCTTTCCAGTCGTATGGAGATACGCTTTACAAAGCTTGTGAACTCAATGAAAAATTAAAGACTGCCGTTGAAGATATGGCTGAGCTTGATGAGATAGGCAGTATAAGACTTAACAGCGACTATAATTTTACAGACACAGAAACAAAACACTATAGATATCAAGCAGTATTTGATATAACGCACTACTAATGGAGGTAGAAAGATGAGCAATGTTAATAACGTTTCAGTGGGGAAGCCGGCAATAGGAGGAGCAATTTTCAGAGCTCCACTTGGAACTACCCTACCAACGGATGCAGTAACACCTTTAGATGAGGCATTCAAAGGCCTCGGCTATGCGGGAGAGGATGGCTTAACAAATGAAAATTCTCCTGATAGCGAAACGAAAAAGGCTTGGGGTGGAGACACAGTTATAACTTTACAAAAAGAAAAAACGGATAGCTTTGGGTTCACACTGCTTGAAGTGCTTAACCCAGATGTTCTGAAAGCCGTATATGGAGATAAAAATGTCACCGGAACCATTGAGGAAGGCATAGCAATAAAATCAAACGCAGTTGAGCAAGAGGAATGCTCATGGGTGATTGACATGATTTTAAAGGGCGGAACACTAAAGAGAATTGTGATCCCTATTGGAAAAATTACGGAAGTTGGAGAAGTTACTTACTCTGACGAGGACCCCATCGGATATGAAACGACGTTAACCGCGCTTCCTGATAAAGATGGAAATACACACTATGAGTACATCAAAAAAGGAGGGGCGGTAAGTGGCTAGTAAAGAGACTAAAGAAATTAAAACATCAACGGGGTTTGTTTGCGAGATAAACCCCGTAATTTTAGATGATATGGAGCTTTTGGACGCCCTTGCAGAAGCAGAAGAAAATGCACTTGTCATGACTAAAATTTTAAACAAAGTGTTGGGTCCACAGAAAGCTGCTCTATATGATCATGTAAGGGCAGAAGATGGAAGAGTGCCAATAGAGGCCGCAGCAAAAGAGCTAGCTGAAATTTTTGTTTCTGCGGGGAAAGAGTTAAAAAACTCCTAGCCCTGGCCACCATGATAGCAACTGATGAGGACGCTCTAATATGTGATTTAGCAGAAACATATCACATATATAACTACAGGGATTTCAGACCCTCATATATTGCTATTCTTGCAGTTGGCTTAGGGGCAGACTCAAGAATCAAAAAGGCCATTTCCGGAGAAACTCTTGATACATCAGAACTCATGATGGCAACTATTATAGATCAGCTTAATCTGATTATATGGTCAAAGACAAAAGATGCAGAAAAAGGAAGGAATAGGCCTAAATCAATACTACAGAGAATTAAAAAAAGTGAAGTTAGTGCTTATCAAAGCCCGCAAGCATGGGAAGAAGCACGACAGAGAATTATTGGAGGGGAATAAATGGCGACAGAATTAGGAAAAGCATATGTACAAATTATACCCTCCAGCAAGGGTATAAAAGACGAGATATTCAAAAGCATGGGAGGAGAGGGTGCGGGTGCCGGAGAGCAGGCGGGCACCTCATTCGCCGGGGCTTTTAAAAAAGCTATTGTTGCAGCAGGGATAGCTACAGCAGCAGGAAATGCTATCAAGACGTCTTTCATGCAAGGTGCAGAGCTGCAGCAGACTATAGGAGGTGTAGAAACACTTTTTAAAGAATCGTCAGGGAAACTGCAGCAGTATGCTTCGCAAGCATATAAGACCTCAGGACTATCAGCTAATGAGTATATGAAGAATGTCACAAGCTTCTCTGCATCGCTTTTACAATCTCTAGGCGGAGATACAAGCAGAGCAGCCGATGTATCCAATATGGCCATGACTGATATGGCGGATAATATGAACAAGATGGGTACGCCGCTACAGAGCATACAGGACGCATATCAAGGGTTTGCAAAACAAAATTACACTATGCTTGACAACTTAAAGCTTGGATATGGAGGCACAAAAACGGAGATGGAAAGGCTTCTCTCCGATGCTGAAAAGCTAACAGGCAAAAAATATGATATCAACAATTTAAGCGATGTGTATGAGGCAATCCATGCGATACAGGGAGAGCTTGGGATAACAGGGACTACTGCTAAAGAAGCAGAAACTACGATCTCAGGGTCTTTTGGCATGATGAAAGCATCGTGGCTTGACCTTATGGGGCAAATAGCATTGGGGGGCAATGTCGCATCTGCGATACAAAATTTTGTATCATCGGCAATTACACTTCTTAAAAATGCAATTCCTATGATTGTGCAAATTATAACTACGCTACCAACAGCAATCGCACAAGTAGTCGCTCAGCTTGCACCTACACTTATACCAATGCTTGTGGAACAAATTGTGGCTTTTGCTAATGCCATAGTAACCACACTACCTATATTTTTAGAAGCGGTATTGCAAATTATAACAGGTCTCACAGATGGACTTATAGCCGCAATTCCAATACTATTAGCGGCATTGCCTCAAATCATAGCAGGAATCGTCAATTTTCTTACCGGTGCTATTCCGGCAATAATTCAGGCGGGAATTACACTGTTTACAGCTTTAGTAAAAGCTTTGCCTCAAATCATACAAACAATAGTAAGCGTGCTGCCACAGATTATAGATAGCGTTATCTCAGGGCTACTAAGTATGCTCCCGCTTATAATTGAAGCAGGGGTGACACTTTTTATAGCTCTAGTGCAGGCACTTCCGGAAATCATACAAATTATAGTGGGCGTTTTACCTACGATAATCAGCAGTATAATTAATGCTCTTAGTAATAACATACCTCGAATTGTGGACGCAGGGATAACGCTTTTCATCGCGCTGGTAAAAGCAATGCCTCAGATAATAAGTGCAATAGTCAGGGCAGTGCCACAAATCATTTCAAGCTTAGTAGGAGCTTTTTCACGAGGTGTCGGAAGTATGGTATCAGCCGGGTATAACTTGCTGATGGGACTTGCCAGAGGTATAGGCCAAGCTGTCAGTGGTGTGGTAAGAGCTGCAGCAAATGCGTGCAAATCTGTGCTAAACAGAGTAAAGAGTATTTTCGGGATCCACTCACCGTCTAAAGTCTTTGAGGGATATGGAGTCTATTTGAATGAAGGGCTTGCACTAGGAATAAAGAATAGTTTAAAGCCCGTAAGAAATGCAATGGACAAAGTAAAAGAGGAAACTACAGAGGATATTGAAACTGAAATTGCATATAGAGCACGTGTAACATCAACTGAACTTTCTTATCGTGTAGCGGATAATATCACAACGCAAAGTGGTCCTCAAGTTGGAGATAAACTTGAGCGCATACTCGCCATACTCGAAGATAAACTGCCTGAGCTTGCAGATAAGAAATTGTATCTTAACACGGGTGCCCTCGTAGGTGCAACGGCAGGTGCAATGGATTCCGAGCTTGGGAATATTAATATATTGAGAAACAGAGGGAATATTTAATGCAGTTATACTTTAACGACACTGGGCTATATGATGAGTATAAATTTGTCGTTACAAACGTAAAGCACGACTTACCAAAGCCCAAAATTAACTACATCAAAGTGCCGGAGGCTGATGGAGTTTTAGATTATACGGAAGCCTTTGGCAATATTAAATATGAAAATCGCAATATCATAATAGATGGGCAGATCAAGGGAAGAGTAGAGATACTAACTGACGTAATGAACGATATTGTCAAGGAATATCACGGGAAAAAGTTAAAAATTACTCTTCCCGGTGATACAGGAGTCTATGTGGGTAGAGTGACTGTACAGTATAATATGGAAGCGTACTATACAAATGTCGCTTTTTTTTGTGATTGCGAACCCCACAAGTATATCAACGGCGAAAAGGCCCCAGATCTATCAACAAGCTCAGGGCTTGAAGATGTGGTGGTTGGTGGTGGAATGTCTACGGCAGACAAAGATGCAATCGATAAGAAAATTAAAGCTCTTGATGAAAAAATAGCAGCCATTAGAGTCCCAAGCCTCACAGGATATGCAACAGAGCGATGGGTAAAGGACAAATTACCTGATCTCACAGGATATGCGAAAAAGTCAGATATACCTGCTATACCCACTATGCCTGACTTATCGGGATACGCTAAAAAAAGCGATATCCCTGATATAAGTGACAAAGCCGATAGGAGCGAGCTGACGCAATATGCCAAAAAAACAGACATACCGGCGGGGCAGGATTTGAGCAGCTACGCAAAGTCTCACAATCCTATACTTACAGGTGATATACAGCTAAAAGGCAATACGAAGTTACAAGGTACCATTGTCAGCAGTGACGCAATCAATTATATTTTTGAGCAGGCTGATCCGCCGAAAGGTGATAATAGTGGCTTGGTGCCATCTACAAGATGGGTGCAGAGCGAAATAGCTGGGCTTAAAGCTCATGACGGACCCAGTACACCAGATACACCAGCCCCCGAGCCATCTACAACAAGACTTATAACAAAAATCATATCCGGAACTAATTTCAAAATTCGCGAGTGGCCTGATGGCAGCAAGGAGCTTTGGGGCGTAAAAAAGCTCAGCGGTAAGACGAGCAGTGGCATAAACTCCTTTGGAAGTGGGAGAAAGTTTTTTGATGATATCACCCTGCCGATAGGCTTTATGCAGTCTTTTAGAAGCTGCCATGCCAGTATAGATGCCGGGCTCAGGCAAATCGCATCGGGAGGTGTGACATACGATGAGAGAGATAATGCGCTTAGGGTCTACTGGGCTGACGATAACTTTTCTATGACCGGTGAAATCCAATTATATATTTTTACGGTGTAAGCTATGAATTACAAAATAAAATGCGATGGTGGTCTTCTGTGGGAGACGGGCAGGAATAAAAAGGATTTTTCAAGCCCTAAGCTTTCTCTTGAGCTTAATAAGGCAGGGCTCCTTACCTTTTCTATCCTCCAGGAGCACCCACTATATAGCAGGATTAACCGACTAAAGAGCATAATCACGGTTGAACAAGATGGCGAAGTCCTCTTTAGGGGAAGAGTCCTTGATGACAATATAAATTTCCAAAAAATAAAGCGAGTAACCTGTGAAGGGGAGCTTGCTTTTTTTAATGACTCCGTGCAGCGGCCTTTTCTGTGGCAGGGAACGGTCGAGGGCCTTTTCAGGTATTTTGTCGAGCAGCACAATCAACAATGTGAAGTACAAAAGCAATTTAAAGTAGGGCGAGTTACCGTAAAGGACAAGAACGATTACATCAGGAACTCATCTGAGCTATACATAACGACTTGGGAGGCTATCAAAACAAGGCTACTGGGTCAACAAGGCGGATATATATCGGTAAGGCATGAGGAAGATGGCCGATATATAGATTATTTGGCCGATATAGAGGTTTTAGCCAATCAGTCAATAGAGATATCCAAAAACCTCTTAGATATCTCAAAAGAAGTCAAGGGTGCTGATATAGCCACCGTACTAATCCCCCTAGGGGAGAAAAATGAGGAAACCAAAGAGTATGTAACAATAAAATCTGTCAACAACGGCAAAGACTACATAGAGGATCAGGAGGCTATAAAAAAGTATGGGTGGATTGCAAAAGTTGAAGAGTGGGATAAGGTAACAAAACCCGAAAATCTTCTCAGAAAGGCGAAAGAAAGACTAGCAGAGTATACTCATCTCAAAAATTCTATCAAGCTTACTGCTGCAGACCTTGCCCCGATTAAAAAGGACATAAATAGCTTTAGGGTAGGCACAAAGGTCAAAGTAATATCAAAGCCACATGATCTTGAAGACTACTATCTTGTGACTAAGCTGAGCCTTGAACTTGACAATCCGGCAGGAAACAACCTTGAACTTGGAAAGTCGTATCTTTCCCTTACTGAACAGAACCAGAAAAGCCAAGATAGTGCAATAAAGACGATCACAAACACCGTAAAAGGCGAAGTCACCAAAGATATAAAAGGCAAAATTGATGACTTAAATAAAAAAATATCTGAAATATCTCTTGATGGTACAGTCACTGATGAAGAACTTAAGAAGAAGCTAGAAGAGCTTACGGCTGAGAGAAATAGGCTCCTTGCTGAGATGGAAAAAAACCTTAGCAACTCGATCACTAACTACCAAAAGGTAGTAGAAGACAAAGTTAAGCTGGTAGATACAAAAATTGATAGCCTAACAAGTGATTTTAACAGTAAAAATTACGTTGACAAGGATAAGCTACTGGAGGAGATAAAAAAGCTCAATGACGAGCGTGATAGACTCCTTGAGGAGATGAAAACAGCTCTAAAAACTGAACTCGAGACCAAAGTGACTGCTAACATGGACAAGCTGAAAGAGCAGGTAGACAGCAGCATAGATCAGACAGCCGGCCGGCTACGATCTGAAGTGTCAGATAGGTACTACCTGAAGGAGCAGATGGACGCCATCATAAAAGAGCAGTCCACACAACTTACGCAGACGGCAAAAGATTTTGAATTTCGCTTCCGAGATTTTGTGCAAGATATAGACTCTGTAAGAGAAGGTGCCAATGCTCGCTTCTCGGAAATGCAGAAATATATCCGCTTTGTAGATGGCGAAGTGCAGATTGGAAATCGTCAGTCAAATGTCACATCGGCGTATACCTCCGACGGTATGCAGATAAAAGTTGCGGGTCAGACAGTGGCAAACTTCTCAAAAGACTTTGCAACCATTAAAAATTTAGAGGTACAAAATCAGCTGAAAATGGGAAGCAAGTG
>JALENW010000010.1 GCA_022766365.1 Clostridiales bacterium
GATGTGGAGACCTGGTGTAACTGCCTACCACGGAAAGTCCTGGGTTACAGAACCCCGGATGAAATCTTCGAGGAGGAAATCGACCGAATCTACCAGGCTACTGCCTAGCGGAGGGTGTCCAACTTGTTATTGCAATTTACGAAAATATTTTTTTAAACAATACTTCATCAATAGCATTAAAACTTGCATTTGGATTGGCTATATCATTCGCAGGACCTACAATAGGATCTTTATTGATGATTTAATCCAAACAAGAAATGTCAGTAAAATTAATCAAATAATATTTATACTGTACTTTTCACATTTGCAGGATAGCACATATTATTTTTACTTATGATATCAAATATTTATGCGAGGATAGAACCTAATATTAAAGAGCAGACGGAAGTAGTGCCGGAAAAGCTTGGAATACCAACGTCAAATGCTGTATCTATCTTTTTAAGACAGGTTGTCATGCAAAATGGTTTGCCTTTTTAAGTTAAAATCCCGAGTACAAGGCCTCTTTCTTTATCTGATTTACCAGAAGCAGAATTTAATATGGAAATGCTAAAAGCTCATAATGATTTTGAGAAGGGAAGAACATATAGTTTTGAAGAAGTAGAAAATGAGTTAAATAAAGAGTCAGGAAGATGAAATATAAGATAATTTTTTCTGAACATGCTAAAAGAAATTTAGTAAACATTGTAAGATATATTTCAGAGGAGTTATTAGAATCGAATATTGCCGAAAAGTTATCGTATAGAATATTGAAAACTCTTAACTGTCTTGATGAATTTTCAAACAGGAATGGACTATGCAATTACTAAGAATGGAAGGACAAAGATCTTAGAGTTTTATCTGCTGAGAACTACCTTGTATTTTACATTCCTGAGGAGTCAAACCAAATGGTAAAAATATACCGTATTATCTATGGGAAAAGAGATATAGAAAACTAATTAAAAGAGAGAGTTACATTTGAAGAAAAAGTGTGAAATAAGTCAGACGGTATCCGGGAAATAGTGCAATGGATATGGCACTATCATAAAAAGATAAATTATATATGAATAATCTGAGAAGCGGAGTAATAATCTGCTTTTTTTATTGCGATGAAAGAAAAGTGCAAAAGACAGATGAGAAAAATGGAGCTGAAAATATATTCAGTAAAGGTGATGCGAAAACGGAAGATAACACTTTACTAAATTTGACTTTTGGCTTATTTTTGCACACATGGCAAAGTTTTTCTCTATCGGAAATCAGTATTCTTAAGGGCTGACGTTCAAAAATGCCCATGAAAGCGAGACACCAACCAATTCAGAAAATTACTAAAGGTTATATAAAAACGGCTGTCACCATTGACAATAAGTCCGGCAAATTGATTATCCTGAATAGAAATCCTAAAATATAGAATGTGCCTGGTTACTTTGCATTCGTACGACACTTGTTATTAACGGAATTTCTATAATGATATCCGGTTTTAATACACATAGGTTTATAAAGAATCAGAAAACATAAAATATTTCGAAATATATTGACACACGGGGTATTATGCATTACAATATAGTAGCTACATTGCAATACATGATAGTGATCAGGAGGATAATACTGTGATTTCATCACAAATGTTAAAAGGCATGCTCGAGGGATGCATTTTAAAGATAATCAGTTCAAAACAAACATATGGATACGAAATATCAGAGGAGCTGAAAAAATATGGCTTTGAAAAAATATCTGAAGGTACAATTTACCCGATATTATTAAGGCTTGAAAGGAATAATGCTATAACAGCAGAATATCGGGAATCACCGAATGGACCGAAGCGAAAATATTTTTCAATTACACCTTTAGGAAGAAAGGAATTGCAGGATTTTTTCCTCAGTTGGACAGAATTGTATAATGCGATAAATTTACTTTTTGAAATCGGAGGTAGGGGAAATGCGCAGTAAATTAGAGGAACTCCGTAGGTTGAACAATATTCTCGACGAACAGATAAATGAGGATAATCAGCCTATATTCACTGATATGATATGCTATATCCGCAGTGCCGATATATCAGAACTTAATCAGGAAATGGTCAGACGTGATTTAAGTGAAATGATTCTGTCTGCACAAAGCCGTGGAGATAGTATCAGAGACGTTATTGGTGAAGATTTTAAAGGATTTTGTGATGAAGTAATATCAAATCTTCCACCTAAAACAACAAAGGAAAAGTGGATTGATAGATTAGACATTATCTGCTTTTGTGTATCGATATTAGGAGGGATAAATATAGTCTTATCACAGGGCTTTCTAAAAATAATCAGTAATATCATCTCAAAACAAGCGATAAATTATAATATAGATATATCAGTTGGAACGATGATTTCCATAGTGGTAATTATTGCTTTATCATTTTTAATCGTGAACAGAATAACAAAAAATGCACTCGACCAAGGAGGAACCCTGAATATAAAAGAAAAAGTCATGGCCGCTATGGCGGTGGGAACAGCCTTAACGGTACTAATCATCATTAGTTTGAAATTTGGGAGGCAAACCTTGGTTAGTGTCAATATTTTCCTGGCTATTGCAGTTATTGGAGGATTCTATGCTGCACATAAAGTGTTGTCAGGAATAAAAAAGTACTAATGATAACAAGAAATAATTTCCTGATAATCGGGTTGAATCATATGAATTTGCAATCCGGCTCGGTATAACGGAATATCCGATTTATATTGTGCTTATCGGTTGCGGGCATAAAAGTTTTGTAGATTAACAAATGGGTAAGGCATATTGCATAGGTCAACATAATCATGAGTCGAGTTATTTTGATATGTGGAACCTATAGGTCTTTGTCCGGGAGGTAGGAACAGCAATGCTATAATTGCTGAGGATATTTGTTATATCAAGTATCGGCTGATTTTTAGTAAGAAGAGGAGGCAATAGAATCTGCAAATCCCGTTATGAAATTTAATCGGTTTGCATGGAAGACTGTTGATTAGTGTAATAATTACAGGATTCATGCAAATACAGCATACATACAGATTACAAGTTATAAATTAATTCGGTTTAAAGCAGGAAATTAATCAATTGAAGCTTCGGAGGTAAATTTGAAAGTATACGAAAATAAAGAAGAACTCACTGCTGAAATAAATAAAGCGTTTGAGAAATATATTAAAGAATTCGATAATATTCCGGAAAGTTTAAAGGATTTCAGAGTAGAGGGAGTCGACAGAACCCCGGCAGAAAATCTCGCTTATCAGGTGGGATGGACAACCTTAATTCTTAAATGGGAAGAAGATGAAAGCAAGGGTCTTCAGGTTAATACGCCATCAGACGAATTTAAGTGGAATCAACTTGGTGAATTATATCAGTGGTTTACGGATACCTATGCTAACTTATCACTGAAAGAGTTAAAAGATAAATTAAATGAAAATATTAATTCTATATATGTAATGATTAATTCGCTCAGCGAGGAAGAATTATTCAAGCCGCACATGAGGAAATGGGCAGATGAAGCGACTAAAACAGCAGTATGGGAAGTCTATAAGTTTATTCATGTGAATACTGTTGCGCCTTTCGGCACGTTCAGAACTAAAATCAGAAAGTGGAAGAAGACAGCATTATAAATCACAGATTACAAAACAAGAATTTCCTAAACATAATGACAAAGGCAGTAAAAGGCAGTAGATGAAACTATTGCCTTTGCTTTTTTTGCAAACTTTCATGCGGGATATGTCTATTGAAGTCAATTTATATTTTCCCTACAAAGATTCATCAAGATAAAACTTTTTAAAGATACCGCAGACGGCAGATGCAAGTGACTGAGAAACATTTAAGGGAATGTGTCGGAAGGAATCAGGTATACTAGACCGGGACAGAGAAGAAAGGGTTGCGAAGAATTAATGCAACGATAATAAACATGCAGATAAACAAGGCAAATTGTTATCTGTTGCACGATCTGAAAGGCATGAATGGGTGAAGTGTTTTGGGTACGAATCTTGAAATAGGCTTAATCAGTTATATCGGTTATATCGGTTTAAAGCCGATATAACACAATAAGAGTGTCAGATTAATTATATTTATACATGTTCGGCGAACCGCTTACAGAGTATTAATGTAATGTTAAAAACATTTAATCTCAATTTTACATAGAGTTAATATTAGTCTGCTATGATATTAACAGTGGTGTAGGTATATGCACATAACATACTCAGTGTGAAACTAGAAAATAGAGGTTAGAAATGAATTTCGGCATTATAGATATTGGATCAAATACAGTAAGACTGAACGTCTACAGCTATGAAAGTAATGACATAAATATGATATTCAGTAAGAAGCATGTTGTTGGACTTGTTAGTTACATTCAGGACAGCAGACTGACGGATAAGGGTATAACTAAGCTGGTAAATGTCTTGCATTCGATAAAAGAGATAATCAGCCATGTGACAGTAGACAAAACAATTGCATTTGCCACAGCCTCACTTCGTAAAATCAATAATACAGAACAGGTTTTAAAGAAAATAGAAGAGGAGACAGGATTCAGGATAAAAATCTACGATCAGGAGCTTGAGGCAAGGTTGGGTTTTGAGGGGATCATGTGGACTATGCCATACAAGGATGGCATAACCGTGGATATTGGAGGTGGTTCCACAGAAATAATCAGATTCAAAAATAGAGAGATTTCTCAAATTGTAAATTATTCCGAAGGATCTCTTTCTCTTTTTAACAGATATGTAAAAGGCATAATCCCAACGGAAAAAGAGATTAAAAATATTCAAAACGATATTAAAGAAGAACTATATAAGAAAGAACTGAATTTCGAATCCGGAATAATAATAGGAATTGGCGGAACTATAAGGGCTATAGGTGATTTGTCCAAGGAAGCCTTTTCCTTAGATGATAACAGACATTTTACGAATAAGAATTTAACGAGCTTATATAAAAGCATTATAAAAGGCGATGAAGATCTGGTAAAACTCATGTTGAAAATCGCACCTGACAGGATTCATACCATCACCCCGGGAATGGTAATATTTAAATTTCTATGCAAAAGATTCGGAGCAGAAGAGATTGTAGTCAGCAGTTCCGGGCTGAGGGAAGGTGTTTTGCTGGAGAATGTGTTTTAGAGGAGCTAACAAATATTATGAATGATATCGGTTTTATGCAAAACAGAGAGCTGTCTTGGCTAAAATTCAACGAGAGAGTTTTAAACAAGGCCGAAAAGGAGTATATGCCACTTTTTGAGAAACTGAATTTTATCAGTATATTTACTTCCAATCTGGATGAATTTTTTATGATAAGAGTAGGATCACTTGGGGATCTTGCAGAAGAGGGAACCGAGGCAAAAGACAACAAAACGGGCATGAGTATCAAGGAGCAGATTGCGGCGATTATGCAGGAACTGCCGTCCCTATATAAAAAGAAAGACAAACTCTATAGTAATGTAATGGAAGAACTGAAGAGCTACGGTATATTTCATCTGGATATGGAAAAGCTCGATACCGAAGATAAAAAGTTTATCGACAGATATTTTGATAACATGGTGCTTCCTGTATTATCACCACAGATAATCAATAAGGTACATCCGTTTCCATTTTTAGGTAATAAGAAAAAGTATATATTTCTGGAGATAGCAAATGAAAAGAGGAATAAGGACAAGACAAGGGAAAAAGACGATTTTTTCGCCCTCATTCCTGTAGGTAACGAACTGCCTGATATCGTATTTATACCACACCGGGAAGATGTTAAATTTCTTCTCATAGAGGACATTCTCCTGTATTATGCCGAAAAGGTTTTTCCCAACCTTAAAGTAAAAGACAAATATATATTGTCGGTTACAAGGAATTTTGATTTTGTAGATAAGCAGGAGGTAAGAGAAGAATTTGATGATTATAAACTTTATATGAAGGAAATTATCAAGAAACGACGCAGATTGAAAGTTGTCAGGGTAGAAACCGATAAGCCTATTTCCGAAAATTTTCAGGAACTGCTGATGAAGACATTCAAAATAAATAAAGACAGGTTTTTTTCATTCGAATCTCCGATGGATATGAGTTTTGTATCTAAGTTAAAAGAAGCCATCCACGAGGATACCCTTGGTAAAATTACATATAAGAAATTTATTCCTTACGATAAATATCCTCAGGAAACCACTAAGTCGTATTTTTCTTTAGTTGAAGCCGGAGATATATGCCTTTCGTATCCGTATGATGATATGGGAGTTTTCCTTAACCTGATTAAGGAAGCCTCTACAAGAGATGATGTCGTATCTATTAAAATCAGTATTTACAGGCTTGCAAAGAACTCTCACTTGGTTCAGTATCTGACATATGCCAGTGAAAAAGGCATAGAGGTAACTGTATACATGGAGCTAAAAGCCAGATTCGACGAAGAAAACAACATTAATTACTCTGAAATTCTCTACAACTCGGGTTGTACAATAATATACGGCTTTGAAGAGTACAAAATTCACTCAAAAATATGCCTCATAACATACAGAAAAGACGGAGTGATTCGTTATATTACGCAGATTGGTACGGGGAATTATAATGAAAATACGTCAAAGCTTTATACGGACTTCAGTTTGATGACTGCAAATCCGGAGATAGGGAAAGACGCCAATGATTTCTTCAACAACATGTCCATGGGAATCGCTTACGGGAGCTATAAGCATTTGTTGCAATCTCCATCAACGTTCAAAAACGCAATTTCAAATCTCATAGACGAGGAGATTCTAAAGGGGAAGGCCGGCAGATTGCTATTCAAAATGAATTCATTAACAGACAAGGATCTGATCGAGAAGATTTCCCAAGCTTCCAATGCAGGGGTAGAAGTCCGATTGATTATAAGAGGTATATGCTGCATTCTTCCAAATGTCAAGGACCATACAGAGAATGTACATGTGGTTTCAATAGTTGGGAGATTCTTAGAGCATTCAAGGGTTTATATTTTTGGCAAAGGGAATAATATGAAAGTCTATATTTCTTCCGCTGACATGATGACACGAAACACTCAAAAGAGAATCGAAGTAGCGTGTCCTGTTTACGATATGGAAATCAAAGCTTACATTGAAAAGTATCTTCTTGATCAGCTCAGGGATAACGTAGATGCAAAATATCTCAGCAATTCGGGTATGTACAATTCATTTGAGAAAAGCGGACCGGAACTATCAATGCAGGAAAAGTACATAAGCATTTCCGAGGAAAGGAGAATGGCACAAAACAGCAGCAAAACGAATGATCATATTGTTAGACCTGTTGGACACAGGATAGAAAGCATATCTCATAAAGGAAAGGAAATGACATTTCAGAACAAAACTACTGGAAAATCTCAGGTTTTAATCAACAGAAAGGGCTTAATAGACGCAATTTTATCTTGGATTAAGAATTAATCAATTCATGTTAAGATCTTCTCATATGATAAAACGGAACGGAAGTTGGGTAATTATACTTGGCGAGCTTAGTTACAGAAGGTATGAGGAGACACTAGTATATGAAGTACAGGAATATAGAAAAAGCAAAGTTTCTGTCTCGGCCTAACAGGTTTATTGCACAGGTAGAGATTGATAATAGGGTAGAGATAGTACATGTGAAGAACACAGGTAGATGTAGAGAGCTGTTATTGCCGGGTTGTGATGTTATTTTGGAGAAATCCGAAAACCCAAATAGAAAAACATCATATGATTTGATATGTGTATACAAAGATGGTTTGGGCTGGGTTAATATTGACAGTCAGGTTCCCAACAAGGTTGTGCGGGAGTGGATTGAAAGTCTTCCGCCTCTGTTTCGTGATGTATCATTAATCAAACCTGAATACAAGTATGGCAAGTCTCGAATGGATTTTTATCTTGAGAGAAATAAAGGGGATAAAAAGGTTTTAATCGAGGTTAAAGGCTGTACATTGGAGGTTGACGGAATAGGATACTTTCCGGATGCTCCAACAATCAGGGGTATAAAGCATCTTATGGAACTTTCAGAGGCTTCAAAGGTCGGATATGAATGCTATTTGATTTTTGTAATTGCAATGCCGGAGGTTAAAAAAGTCCTCCCTAATATGGGTACTCATCCCGAGTTCGGGTATTCTCTGGATAAAGCTGTTAAAGCAGGCGTGAAGGTCGTATATCTTGAGTGTAATGTGACCGAGGATTCGATTTCAGCAGAGGGGTACAGCGAATATCCGATGTAGAAGTTATGTAGAGAAAAATTAGAAAAACACATGAAAAGTTGGAACTGATATTCCAACTTTTTTGTTGTTATGGTATAATAAAAAAGCAAATTAGTTGTGGAAAAATCCAAAGAGGTTGAAGAAATGTTTAACTATTCATTTAAAAAATCCATACCAATTATGACGGGATACTTGTTTATCGGTTTGGCGTTCGGTATTTTGTTGAACAGTCAGGGATTTAATTTTCTATGGGCAGCAGCTATGGCTCTATTTGTTTATGCAGGTTCAGCGCAATTCGTCATTGTAACTTTGATGATGAACAAGACAGCTTTACCTGTGGCAGCTCTCATGGTATTTCTGGTGAACAGCAGGCACATGTTTTATGGTATTTCCTTCATACAAAGGTTTAAATCTATGGGAAAGAAGTACTGGTACATGATTTACACACTTACGGATGAGACGTATTCGGTGCTTTGCCAAATTAAAGATGACAATCGAATAACGAGTCAGGAGAAAAACCGTGGAATGTTTCTGGTAAGTATGTTGAATCAGATATACTGGGTAACCGGTTGCACAGTGGGAGCATTATTGGGAGAGTTTCTGCCTTTTAGTACCGCAGGAATTGAATTTTCAATGACTGCGCTCTTTGTGGTTATCTTTGTGGAACAATGGATTACATGGAAGGAAAAGGGAACGCATATTCCGGCAATTACGGGAATTGTTTCTGCAATCATTTGCCTGCTCATCTTCGGACCTGATAAGTTTATTTTGCCTTCTATAATTTTTACCATAGGAATATTGCTTTCATTTGAAAAGAAGATAGAATTTAAGGAGATTGATAATGAATAAGTATGTATATATGGCGATTTTGTGCGGAATCTCAATTGTGATAACATTTGGGATCAGATATATCCCATTCGCACTGTTTGGAAGAGGCAAGGATGTACCTCCCAAGGTAGAATATCTGGGCGAAATTCTGCCACCTGCCATGATGGCAATTCTTGTAATTTACTGTCTTAAGAGCCTGGACCTGGGCAACCTTGGAGGATTCATTCCTGAGGTTATAGGATCATTGGCTGTGGTATCTGTGCACCTTCTAAAGAGGAATACCCTTTTCAGTATATTTGTGGGCACGATTGTATATATGCTGCTGATCAGATATTTTGCGAATTAGAATTTAAATTTGAAGACATAATAAGTATAAATTAAAATATATCAGCTTGTTTATTATGAGTAACATGTGATATAATCAAGTAGCCAAAGATGATAATATAATTTATCAGTTCTTTAAAAGCGCCAATCGAATATGGACTTTGAAGTCTCTCTGTCATTTGTTTTTAGGACATAGCTCATAAATAAATGTATTGTAACATGGGCTTAAATTCTTGAGACAGATGAAGCAGGATAAGAGATAATAGGGAATCAAGTGAGAATCTTGAGCGATCCCGTCGCTGTGTGGGCCGATGCATAGTAAGGCAGTTTGATTTGCCTGAACTGCAACTGTTTTGAGGTATACCACTGAGGAGTCAAACCGAGCCGATAATTTCCGGTCTCCGGGCTTAACAGGTTTCCGGAAGTATTATTCCGGGATTTTTGGAAGCCGGCGGTCCAAGCTCCTTGGGAAGGTTTAAGACAGAGCCTTAGCCAGAAGACCTGCTTTGAAGTTTTTTTGATATTTTCTGCGAGGATAGAAGATTTCGGGAATATCTCTCTGTACCTTGTTAGATTCTAGCAGGGTTTTTTTGTGGAAAATGTGGCGAATATTAACATTATAGGAGGAATTATGATGAAGAAGCTTTTGGTAGTTGCTATGGCTTTAGCAATGGTAATTGCTCTCGCTGCTTGCGGGGATTCAAAAAAAGAGAGCAATTCAGGTAAGGATAAGGTAACCGTGGGTCAGACTTGGGTCATAAACGACGATAACCCCCTGGATGGCGGTAATCCGTGGTCAATCACAGCTCATGGAATAAGTGAATATGTCTATACGATTCAGCCTGATGGAACACTTGATTCAAGATATGTGAATGAGCTCAAGCAGGTTGATGATCTTAACTGGGAAGGTGTTATGAAGGAAGACGCAAAGTTTTCTGACGGCTCAGATGTGAAAGCGGAGGATCTTTGTAAGTGTCTGAATACCGTAATCGAGAAGAATGAAATGTCAACAGCTTCGGCAGGGAAAATAGAATACACACCAACAGGAGAATACACTTTTACTGCAAAAACTGAGAGACCGACTAAGGTACTTCCATCGATTTTAGCTGAGTGGACCAACGTTGTTTTCAAAGAAGATAACGGAAAGTATATTTTTACGGGTCCGTTTGTAATCAAAGATTTAAAGCCTGGTGCAGAGCTGGTGCTTGAGCCTAATAAGAACTATCCTGACAGCGACAAGAGGCCGAAGGAAGTTGTGATAAAGGCATTTAAGGATGTTAATGCTTTAAAGCTGGCTATGCAGTCCGATGAACTGGATTTGGCCTTCGGACTTACAGGTGAAGTCGCCAAGCAGCTAAAGGATGACGGCAAAAATGTAATAGATTTCCCTGCAGGATATCAGTACTATACGTTCCTGAACATGAGTAACGAGGCGCTAAGCAAGGAACAGGTAAGAAAGGCTCTGGACGAGGGAATCAACAGGAAAGAACTCATCAAGGCATTGAATGGCGGCAAGGAGCCTACAGGATTGTTTGCAGGATATAATTCATTCAATGCAAAGAGCAAGACTAAATTTGATCCTGAGAATGCAGCCAAATATCTCGATGAAGCCGGTTATACAATGCAGTCAGGGGATAAGTACAGGAAGAACGCCAACGGAGAAGAGTTGAAATTGGATATTACCACATATTCTTCAAAGGCTGATCTCCCTATTATAGCTCAGGTGCTCGTTTCGGAATTTGAGAAGCTGGGAATAAAGTCGGAAGTTAAGGTGGTTGATAACATTGATGAAGTAGCAGATGCGGGGAACTACGATGTTTTGTTATATGCACAACATCCGTCTCCAACCGGTGATGCCGGGTATTTCTTGAATCAATTCTTCAGGACAGATGGACCGAAGAATAGAATGAAGTATTCATCATCTGAGGTTGACTCTCTGCTTGATAAGTTGGGAACTGTATCAGATAAATCTGAAAGGGATAAACTGTCAGTTGAAATTCAGCAGAAAGTTATAAATGATCGTCCTGTTATATTGACGGTTGACCCTGAGTGGCATGCTGCTGTCTCTGACAAGCTCAAAGATTACAAACTCTGGAATGGAGATTACTTCATTGTAAATCCAACTCTTATGATCAAATAAGATGTAGTTTTCCGGTTTTATAAATACTGGACTGTTCAGGGGCGACCTTAGCTGGTCGCCCCTGTTGTTAAGAGGTTAGCGTGGCAAAAAGTTTTTTGAAATTCATCGGTAAGTGGATGTTAATATTTGTTTTGGGAAGCTTGATCGCTTTCTTTATCACAAGAAGTATGCCCGGAAATCCCGTAGATATGCTCCTCGGTCGGTACGGACTGTCAAAAACTCCTGAAAATGTCGCTGCCATTGAAAACCGATTCATGTTAAATGAACCGTGGCATAGGCAATATATCAGCTGGATTACGGACTTCGTGAAAGGTGAATGGGGAAACTCATATATTACAAGATCCTCGTTAAAACCTGAAATTTTGAGGAGACTACCCATATCGGTGGGAATCGGCATGGGTGGGACTATTTTGGCTGCTATCCTTGCTTTCTTTATCGGATATGGAGCTTCATTAAAAGAAAAAGGGTTTTGGAATTATATATCCAAGGGAATTACAATATTCAACCAGGCTGTTCCGGTTTTCTTGATGATACTTGTGGTTATTTATTTCTTTGGAGTCAAATATCGTCTGGTGCGATTTTTTTCAGGTGACGGAATGGTTGCCATGATTATGGGAATGATTTTTATCGCATTTCCACTTCTTGGTCCGATGTCGAGGACGGTTCGGGTACATTTCCTGGAGACCCTTGAGAAACCATATATGGATTTCTACATTTACTCCGGTTATGAACGTAACAAAGCACTTCTGTTATATGGCAGCCGACCGGCAATATACGGTTTATGTTCCGTTGTTGTTTCCCGATTTGCATGGGTTCTCGGTGGAGGCACCGTAGTGGAATTTGCCCTCGGAATCCATGGAATCAGTCTTTTCCTGATTGATAGTATTGCTCAGAGGGATTATCTTCTTATTCAGACATATATAATGACAGTGATAATTTGGATGGCTGTGGTGCATTTCATATTCGGCTTTATTTTTGAAAGGATATTATATAAGGGAGGTGTAGAGTAAGATGAAAAAAGTTTATATTTCAATGGGTTTCATTTTTTGCCTTTACATTTTGACGATAATAATACCGATACAAAACCCGAAAACCGTGAATATGGGAAGTGCATTTCTTTCCATGAGCCATGAACACCTTCTTGGAACTGACCAGTTTGGCAGAGATATAATGTCACTGATGATATATGGTTTTAACAGAACGGTATCAGTACTCTTGGCAGCTGTTGCAATTTCTATGATTTTTGGACTGATTTTGGGCATTTGCAGCGGATATTTTGGAGGTGTGGTCGAAATTTTTGCCAGACTTTTTTCCGACATATCCATGATAATTCCTTCCTTTGTCTTGGCGCTGATAGCTACTGCAAAGTTCGGTGCAAATCCGATAACGATAGGGATCGTTTTGGGAGTGTGCGATATAGGGATTTATTCGAATCAGGCAGAGGCATTGACAAAAAAATTAAAAGGTAGTGAGTACATTCAAGCGGCACAGCTTCTATGTATGTCGAAATCAAAAATACTTTTCAGACACGTATTCCCAAAAGTGGTTGGACCTGCCCTTACACTGATGGGCGGAAAGGCCGGAAGTATAGTTTTAGCCTATGCTTCTCTGACATTTATAGGTCTTGGTACCGATACATCCGCTCCAGATTGGGGGACTATGCTATATCAGTATAGGACTTATCTCATCGATCGTCCCATACTTTTGCTGTGGCCATCTTTGGGGATATTGCTGCTTGCACTGATTTTTTACTATGCTTTTGATAATTTTAATATGTCAAGATCAAGGGAGGAGTTATTGTATGAATAACGAGTATATTCTTGAGATCAAAAATCTTCATGTAGGCCTTAATGCCACAAAGGCTGAAGAGGATATTATTAAAGGCGTTAACCTGCAACTCATGCCGGGCGACAAACTTGGTGTTGTCGGTTCTTCAGGCGGAGGCAAAAGCGTAACATTTTCTGCATCTATGGGATTTTTAGATCCGAGAAAGTGGAATATCCGGGGGGAATCGATTTACAAAGGAAATGAAAATATTCTGGCTATGAAGGATCAGGAAAGGAATGATTTTCGAAGAAAAAAACTAGGGTACATTCCTCAGAATGCTTTAAATTCCCTAAATCCTCATATGAAAATCATAGATCAAATGACTGATAATATCAGTTTTTGCAAGGGAGTTTCCAGGACTGAGGCAAGGGATACAGCTATGGATGGTTTGGAATTTATAGGTATTGAACCTACCGAGAGTAATTTAAATAAATATCCACATCAGTTCTCCGGAGGTATGAGACAGCGAGCCCTCATTGCAATGGTTTTAGCTAAGGAACCTGAAATTTTGCTGGCAGATGAACCATCATCTGCACTTGATGTTCTAAATCAGGCAAGGTCTGTTGAACTCCTGCAAAAACTCATGGAAAAATACAGTTTTACAATGATATATATAAGTCACAGCCCGGGTATGGTTAAGAACCTTTGCAACAAAATAGCAGTGTTTCGACAGGGATTAATTGTTGAAACCGGAGATGTGGAAAGCGTGATCAATATGCCGGTCAGTCAGGAAGCTAAGAGACTGCTTGGGGCTGCCAGATTGATATAGACAAAGGCGTAGGAGCTCATGTTAAAGGAAATAGGTATCTTGTGTGAAGGTTTATGGTTATTATGAGAGAAAAAATGATGTATGATTTTGATAAAGAAACAGTGGATATGAATGAGAAAGGGAAAAATCCGGGAAAAACTCCCGTATTGGAGGTTGAGAATGTATGGAAAGCCTTTAATGCAGGAGAAGGACCTGTCCTCAAAGAAGTGAGTTTTACACTATTTGAGGGTGAAATCATGGGACTTGCAGGAGTTTCCGGATGTGGTAAAACTACTCTTTCCAGAATTATTACCGGAATAATTTCATGCGATCGAGGCAAAGTGTTATATAGAGGTAAAGAAATCCCCAAAATAGGATCCCGTAACAGGTCATTAAACGAATTTCCCGTGCAGATGATATTTCAGAATGCAATCGCTTCCTTCGACCGGGACTATACAATCGGGTATTCCCTTAGAGAAGCATGTACAGCTTCGGGAATGGACAAGGAGAGTATGGATGATGAAATCGGTAATATAATCTCGGAATGCGACTTACCGATTGAGATTTTAAAGAAGAAACCGACACAAGTTTCCGGAGGCCAAATGCAACGATTGGCAATTTCAAGGGCTTTGCTTACAAAACCCGAGGTGCTCATAGCTGATGAAATCATCTCGGCATTGGATATTCCCATTCAGCTCAGAATTTTAGATTTATTGAGACAACTTGCTAAGAAGAGAAACTTGTCTGTAATTTTCATCGCACATGATCTCATGGCCGTAAAGAGGGTATCGGATCGTGCGGTTGTTTTGTACGAGGGGGAGAAGGTGTTTGATGATACGCCTCAGAATATATGGGGTGAAAATGTCCATTTTCATATCAAGGAGCTTGCAGATGCTGTGGCAAAGGTAAGCTTGTCTCTCATGGATGCAACGACAACGAATTGAACCGAAATATGTCTGGAATATATTTATAGGAATAATGCTATACATTTATATTGCGGCAGCATTATTTTTGATTTGATCAATTTAGACAGATGATACTAGGTGTTTAGACGCTATGATTTAAGAACTCATATTCTAAAATCAGTGATATTGAAAACAGGAGATATCAATAGACCACAAGGGGTGTTTATCATACTAGTCATTGCCACAGTCACACCACGGAAGTGTACCTGAAAAGTTAGCAAAACAAAAATTTGGGAAACAAAATACCCTTATAAACATATCAAAGTACCCTACGGGCAAATCTTATGCAAGAGGGTATTTTGTTTTTGCCTCATAATGCTATTGAAAAGTCATTCGTCGGGTATATATTATGACGTACACATTTGATTGAGAGGGGACTTTGTATGGAGAATTTTGTGTCAAATCCTATGGGGACGAAGCCTATTCCAAAGCTTTTGGCTTCATTGGCAATTCCGGCGATAATAGCAAATGTAGTTAATGCACTTTACAATGTTGTGGACCAGATTTTTATCGGGCAAGGAGTCGGATTTTTGGGAAATGCTGCAACGAACATAGCATTTCCGATTACAACGATTTGCATGGCCATTGGACTTATGACAGGATTGGGATCAGCAGCTAAGTTTAATCTTGAGTTGGGGAGACGGAATTACGGCCTTGCAAAGAGTGTCGCAGGAACAGCCGGGGGATTTTTGGCTATAAGCGGTATAGTGATCTGCATATTAATCCGTCTTTTTTTACAGAAAATAATGATAGCCTTTGGAGCAACTGATCAAATTTTGGATTATGCAATGGAGTATGCGGGCATAACATCTTTCGGTATTCCGTTTTTACTGTTTTCCATAGGAACTAATCCCCTTGTCAGGGCAGACGGAGCTGCTACGTATTCCATGGTGGCAATTATTACAGGTGCAGTTTTAAACACCGTTTTGGATCCCATTTTCATATTTGTTCTTAATATGGGGATTGCAGGTGCTGCATGGGCAACAGTTATAAGTCAGGTGATATCTGCATTAATACTTGCAAGATATTTTACCATGTTTAAGTCTGTGAAGTTTGAACCGTCAGATTTCAAACCGAAATTAAACCTTATTGTTGTTATATTCGTAATGGGTATTACATCTCTGATATTTCAGATTTCAAATATGCTGGTTCAGGTTTCAATGAACAATCTTCTGAAGATATATGGGGCAGCTTCTATATACGGGAGCGAAATTCCGATAGCAAGTGCGGGAATCGTAATGAAGATTAATGTTATATTCGTTGCCCTTGCCATAGGTCTTGTTCAGGGTGCTCAGCCCATTTGCGGATATAATTACGGTGCAAGGAAGTATAATCGGGTTAGAGAGACTGTCAAGATATTATTAACTGCTACATTTGTAATTTCACTAGTCTGTTTTGGAGCGTTTCAGATATTTCCAAAGGAGATTATTTCGCTGTTTGGACAGGGCAATAATCTGTATTTCGACTTTGGTGTTAAGTTTATGAGAACATTTCTTTTCTTTACATTCTTAAACGGCTTACAGATGTCGGCTACGACATTTTTTCCGGCTATTGGAAAGCCGATAAAGGGTGCAATTTTATCCCTTATAAAGCAGGTGATTTTTCTTCTTCCTCTACTGTTTATCCTACCTAAATTCTTCGGAATTGCAGGTATCATGTATTCGGCTCCCATTGCCGATTTTGTAGCATTTGTGGTTTCAATTACGTTACTGGCATATGAGTTTAAGAATATGCCTAAGGTGGATTATGAGTTCCCGGCAAATGAAGTCCATGAGAGAGTGACTCATTAACAGAGGCCTTTGCATGGGAAGCCATATAAAGCCATGCAAAGCAAGGTAGAATCTTAAGCGTCTTATGTCTTCCGGTGAAATGTAACGAAGATGAGGGAATTATCTCCATACCGTTTAAATTACAACCACCGACTGAGACGCTTTTCTATTTAATTTTCTCGGCAGGTTTTAATGCCGATGGCAAGCATGCCTATTCACTGTGTTAAAGCGTTAACACTTGACAGGTAGACACGAATTGGTGTATACTTGTATACATATTTAAAAGCCACGAAATAATGCATAGGATTTTGTAGAGAAGGAGGAGAAAATGCTGGATATTTCCCCAAAGACAAATTTGCTGGAGAAGAAAGAATATAGCTACGAGCTTCAGGATGTAGCTGAACCGAAGTTATATCGAGATATGTACAGCTATGACGAAATTCCGAAAATTGTCTGGAACCATCGCAAAGTTCCAATGAACATGCCGGACGATATTTGGATCACAGATACGACATTTAGAGACGGAATGCAGTCCAGAGCCCCTTATGAAACCGAGGATATAGTTGAAATTTTTAAATTGATGAGTAAGTTGGGCGGACCGTTCGGACTCATTCGTCAGAGTGAGTTCTTCGTATACACTAAGAAAGATAGAGAAGCTGTGGAGAAATGTCTTGATCTTGGACTGAAGTTCCCTGAGATAACCACGTGGATAAGAGCGAAAAAAGAGGATTTTCAGCTTGTTAAGTCCCTCGGTATCAAAGAAACGGGGATTCTTGTGAGCTGCAGCGATTATCATATCTTCAAGAAAATGAAGAAAAACAGAAGAGAGGCAATGGATTTTTACCTTGAAACTATCCGAGATGCTTTGGAAACAGGAGTTGTTCCAAGGTGTCATCTTGAAGATATAACCAGAGCGGATTTTTATGGTTTTGTTGTGCCATTTGTGAACAGAATTATGGAACTGTCCGAAGAGGTTGGGGTTCCAATTAAAATTCGCGCGTGTGATACCATGGGTTACGGTGTCCCGTATCCCGGTGTTGCTTTGCCACGCTCGGTTCCGGGAATCATTTACGGCCTTCAACATTATTCAGGGGTTCCAAGTGAGATGCTTGAGTGGCATGGGCATAACGACTTCTATAAGGCTGTTGTAAATGCCAGCACTGCATGGATGTACGGGTGCTGCTCTGTAAATTGCTCCTTACTTGGTATAGGTGAACGAACCGGGAATATTCCTCTAGAAGCTATGATAATGGAATATGCTTCTCTCAGGGGATCTACGGACGGTATGGATACTAAGGTAATCACTGAGATAGCTGAGTTCTTCAGAGACAGAATGGGATATGAAATTCCCCCTATGACACCGTTTGTCGGGGAGGATTTCAATGTTACAAGAGCCGGAATTCACGCAGACGGTCTCATGAAAGACGAAGAGATATATAATATATTCAACACTCAAGAAATATTAGGCAGAAAGCCGGGGGTTGCAATCAGCAAAACTTCAGGTGCTGCAGGAATTGCTTATTGGCTGAATCAGCATCCGAGTATCCTTATGAGGTTTGGACTCAATGAGCCGATCTCAAAAGACAGTGAGATTGTAGATAAGCTAAAGACATGGGTTGACGGCCTTTATGCTGACAACAGGACCACAAGCCTGTCAAATAAAGAAATATACGGAAAACTTGCTGAAATGAATGAAGAATTCAAGGGTAAAATTAAAAGTGGAGAAGGAGGGAAAAGATGATAGAGTACAAAACAGTTTCCCTTGCAAATCAAGTATACGAGGTACTGCTTCACGATATTATTAATGGGAAATACAAAAAAGGAGAGATCATAACGGAAAGTGGACTTTCGAAGGAACTTGGAGTAAGCCGGACACCTATAAGAGAAGCTATCTTACGCCTCTCCCAGGAAAGACTTGTGAAGGATAGACAGATGGGATCAGAGGTAATAGGTATTTCCAAAAAAGATGTGGAGGATATGCTAAATGTGAAACGGCTCCTTGAGCCTGAGATTGCAGAGGGCCTTGCTGAGAATTTGTCTGAAAAGGGTATGGAAAAGCTTGGAGAAATCGTAGATAAGCAGGAATATTACAGCCAAAAGAATGACTATGAAAAGGTTATGATATTGGATACGGAATTTCATACTGTTCTCTATGGAGAAAGTGGGAGCAACGTGTACAGCCAGATTCTGGAACAAACACATAAGAAGCTTTTAAGGGTAAGGCTATCATCTCTCAGAAATGAGAAGAGGATAAACCAGTCTACAGAAGAACATAGAGAACTCTTTGATATTCTGAAGACAGGAGACGCAGTACGAATAAGGAAACAACTGATGAAACATCTTGAAAACTCACGGGAAAACATTTTGAAAGGAATCAGCCAATGGGATTGACATTAACCGAAAAAATTTTAAAAAAACATCTGGTGGATGGAACTCTTGTTAAAGGAGAAGAGATCGGAATCAGAATCGATCAGACTCTCACGCAGGATGCAACAGGAACTATGGCATATCTTGAATTTGAGAGCATGGGTCTTGATTCGGTAAAAACAGAACTGTCCGTGGCATATATCGATCACAATACGTTACAGTCAGGGTTCATGAATGCAGATGATCACAAGTTTATACAATCTGCTGCCGAAAAATTCGGACTCTTTTTCTCAAAACCGGGTAACGGAATTTGTCATCAGGTGCATCTGGAACGTTTTGCAGTTCCCGGTAAGACATTAATCGGCTCAGACAGTCATACACCGACAGCCGGAGGTATGGGGATGCTCGCAATGGGTGCAGGAGGCCTGGACGTGGCAGTTGCAATGGGCGGCGGTGCTTATTATATAGCTATGCCTAAAGTGTACAAAATAAATCTGATTGGAAAACTTCGTCCATTCGTATCTGCAAAAGACATTATTCTTGAAGTCCTGAGGCGTCTCACTGTCAAAGGTGGTGTTGGAGCAGTAATGGAGTATGGGGGAGAAGGTATAAAGTCTCTCACAGTTCCGGAAAGAGCAACAATTACTAACATGGGAGCGGAACTTGGAGCCACAACATCTATTTTTCCTTCTGATGAAATCACAAGGGATTTCTTAAAGGCACAAAATAGAGAGCATGTATTCGCCTTCATCTCAGCCGATGATGACGCAACGTATGATAAGGTAATAGATATAAACTTGAGTGAACTGACGCCTATGATTGCATGTCCGCATAGTCCCGACAATGTGGTTAAAGTTTCAGAACTTGCTGACAGACATATTAAGGTGGATCAGGTTTGTATAGGTTCATGCACTAATTCCAGCCTTACGGATCTTCTTAAAGTTGCGGAAATATTAAAGGGTGAAAGAGTTTCTGATAATGTGAGCCTTTCCATTTCTCCGGGATCAAGGCAAGTTCTCGCAATGCTTGCCCGTGATGGAGGATTTGAAGCAATCTTGGGAGCAGGGGCAAGATTCCTTGAATGTGCCTGCGGTCCATGCATAGGTATGGGATTTTCTCCTAATTCGGGAGGAGTCAGCCTGCGTACTTTTAACAGAAATTTTGAAGGCAGATCCGGTACTCCCGACGGTCAGGTTTACTTGGTTTCTCCGGAAACTGCAGCAGCTGCGGCTTTGGTTGGAGAAATAACCGATCCCAGAAGATTGCCGGAAATTCTCGGGAAAGACAATCCCGAAAAACGTCAACTTGACAGCAAGCTAAAGGTTGACATACCTAAGGCTTTTAGAGTCGACGACAACATGATAATTAATCCGAAACCATTGGATGAGAGAAAGGATGTCGAGACAAAGAAAGGTCCGAATATCAAGGGGTTACCTGAGGCCAAAATCCCGGGAGATTTCATGAAGAAAGAGGTAATCTTAAAAGTTGGGGATAATATCACGACGGATCATATAATGCCTGCCGGATCAAAGATTTTGCCATTTAGATCCAACATTCCCCATCTCTCACAATATTGCTTTGAAGTCTGTGATGCGGATTTCCCTAAGAGGGCTAAGGAAAAGGGAGGAGGCATTATCCTGGGAGGTATAAATTACGGTCAAGGTTCATCCAGAGAACATGCGGCACTTGTTCCTCTTTATCTTGGAGTCAGTGCAGTCATAACGAAAAGTTTTGCAAGAATCCACAGAGCTAACTTGATAAATGCCGGTATTTTGCCGTTGGAATTTCAAAGGGAAGAAGATTACGAAAAGATATCTCAGGGAGACGAGATTGAAATTTTCAATCTCCGGAACGGTATTGATTCCGGAAGTTTTACAGCTCGGGTTAAACCTGTTGATGATTCCGAGAACGATTATGAGATAATGCTTAAATGTGAGCTATCCAAGAGGCAGAAGGATATTATCAGAGCCGGAGGGCTTTTGAAATATGTAGGTGGCCGTCAATAGGTAAAAGACAGAGACATTTTAATCAGATATATAGAAATGGAGGCAGTATGGGTTTAACAAAACAACCGGAGCACAGGGTGTGCATTGCAGAAAATGTAGCTATCGATAAGGCTACAGAGGACTTCAGACGACTTTTAAATGAACAGCTGCAGAGAACCAAAGGTATGAACGAGGACAACAAATTCCGGGAGCACAGAGTTGATTTTACAAAACTGAATAAAGTAATCATAGGCGTTATCCCGGGAGACGGTATAGGTCCTGTGATAGCTGACGAAACTGTAAAAGTGCTTAATGAAGTTTTGAAGGATGAACTTAACGAGGGAAAAGTGGAGATACGTCCAATTGAGGGGCTTACAATAGAGAACAGGATTGCTGTGGGGGAAAGTGTGCCCCATGATGTACTTGAAAAAATCAAAGAGTGTCATGTACTGTTGAAAGGTCCTACAGAGACTCCAAAAGGCGGTACTGATGGCGGGAATATGAGAAGTGCCAACGTTACCTTGAGAGCAGAACTGGATTTATTCGCCAATGTGAGGCCTGTACAAGTACCTGAAAAGAATATAGACTGGATTTTTTTCAGGGAAAACACTGAAGGCGAATATGTTCTGGGCTCAAGAGGCATAGATATTCCTGATCTCTTTTCAGTAGACTTTAAAGTGATATCAAAGGCCGGTACAGAAAGAATTGCAAGGACTGCTATGGAATATGCCAGAGCTAATGGCAAGAAGAAAGTTGCCGTAGTTACGAAGGCAAATATTATCAAAAAGTGTGACGGGAATTTTTCAAAAATCTGTCATGAGATAGCAGAGGAGTTTCCGGAGCTGGAAGTCGAGGATTACTACGTTGATATCATGGCAGCTAAAATGATTGATCCAAGTGTGCAGTCGAACTTTCAGGTGTTCATATTACCAAATCTATACGGTGATATACTGACAGATGAAGCTGCGCAGATCCAGGGTGGTGTAGGTACAGCCGGATCAGCTAACATTGGCAGTAAGTATGCTATGTTTGAAGCTATCCATGGTTCTGCTCCAAGAATGATAGAAAGTGGCAGAGGGCAGTATGCAAATCCTTCCAGCCTTATTAAAGCAGCTTCAATGATGCTCTCACATATAGGGAAATCAGATGCTGCTTCTAAGATAGAGGCGGTTCTGGATAAATCTGACAGTAAATGGAAAAGTGGTGTCACTGCGAAGGAATTTGGTGACTGGTTCTGTGAGATGCTTTCAGGTGAGTAATAGAAAGACTTTGTTGCTGATTTTAGCAGGGAATTATTGTAAGCCAATGTTTGGAAGTTTAGAAAGTATAGTTGGCCCATTCACTAGATATGTGGTGTATGTCAAATGTTGGTCCGGAAAGGGCCCTGTCGTGTAAAAATGCAAGGGTAGGGTTTTGATATTATCGATTACATCTTTGGAAATAGAAAAGCTGTTGCCTAAATCAATTCAAGTTTCTATGGCAACAGCTTTGTACTGTTTAGCTTTAGCGGTGGATACGATAGAATAAAATTCTATCGTATCAATGAACCACCGGCTATGCCGGTGAGTTTAGATAAGCTTTAGCTTTAAGTAAAAAGCCTCCATGTGATAAAATGATACAGGTTCGCCAACCGTATCAACTATCAAAGGAGGCAATCATTATGAATAATGATAATAATAGTTTAGCACATACAAAATGGAATTGTAAGTATCATATAGTCTTTGCACCAAAATACAGAAGGCAAGAAATTTATGGAAAAATAAGAGTAGAGATAGGGAAAATTCTCAGACTTCTTTGTCAAAGAAAAGATATAGAAATAATTGAAGCAGAATGCTGTAAAGATCATATCCACATGCTTGTGAGAATACCTCCCAAATACTCTGTATCACAAATTGTAGGATACCTCAAAGGGAAAAGTTCTCTGATGATTTTTGACAAATTTGCAAATCTCAAATACAAATATGGGAATCGTCACTTTTGGTGTCGAGGATATTATGTTGATACAGTGGGCAAAAATACAAAAAAGATAAAAGAATACATACGTACACAATTGCAGGAAGATATAGTGAGTGATCAAATAAGTATGAAGGAATACATAGATCCTTTCACAGAAAAAAAGAAGTAACCCTTTAGGGTTTGTAGGGAAAGAGGTACAAGTGAAATAAGTGGAGCGGAAGGCGAACCGTTTCATGCATCTTGAGATGCCGGTAGGTAACAGCCCCTTATAGGGGCAAAACAAACCACCAGCTCAGCTGGTGGTTGTGATT
>JALENW010000001.1 GCA_022766365.1 Clostridiales bacterium
CTATGGCTGAATTGTTTGATGTTGGTGTTCCTGCTGTAAGCAAACATTTAAGCAACATATTTAACGAAAATGAATTAGATGAATTTGCAGTTGTTTCCAAAATGGAAACAACTGCATCTGATGGAAAAAACTATATCACCAACTTTTATAATCTTGATGCAATTATTGCAGTAGGGTACCGTGTTAATTCTAAGAAAGCAACAAAATTTAGACAATGGGCAACGACCACACTAAAAGAATACATCATAAAGGGGTTTGTTCTTAATGATGATATGCTGAAAAATGGTAAACCTTTTGGTAAAGATTATTTCAGGGAATTACTTGAAAGAGTTCGTTCAATCAGAGCAAGTGAAAGACGAATATATCAACAGATAACTGATATCTATGCCGAGTGCAGTATAGATTATGACAAAACATCTAAAACTACAAAAGATTTTTATGCTATGGTACAAAACAAATTTCATTACGCAATCTCAGGTCAAACTGCTGCTGAAATAGTATATTCTCGTGCGGATCACAACAAGGAATTTATGGGATTAACTACATGGAAAAATTCTCCTGATGGCAGGATATTAAAGTCTGATGTATCTATTGCAAAAAACTATTTAAGTCAGGAACAAATAAAACGACTTGAAAGGACTGTCTCCGGATACTTTGATTATATAGAAGATTTAATTGAAAGAGAAAACACTTTCACTATGGAAGAGTTCGCTACAAGTGTGGATGCTTTTTTATCGTTTAGAAAGTATGATATTTTAACGGATAAAGGGCAAGTATCTCAAACAATGGCAAAAGAAAAAGCTTTAAAAGAATATAAGGAATATAACAAAACTCAAAATATTATTTCTGATTTTGACAAAGAAATAAATAAAATAAAAAAGTAGTTTGAAAATAATAAAAATCTTTGGTAGTATAAGCGTATAAATTTAATGACTGGATTAGCTTTTAATCCTACCAGATGCCTTAAGCCCACGCTTTAGGCATTTTGTGTTTATAGGGAGAAAAAATGAAAAAGATTAGAAAGCGCTTCACATTTGAAGGAAAGCGATATAATGCCTACGGCTCAACTGAGGAAGAAGCGGCAGTCGCTGCCGCCCTAAAAAAGCGTGACCTTGAGGAAGGAAAACTTATGCGAGAGTCATCTATGACCGTATCACAGTGGGCGGAAGAAGTCATCGAGCTTCACAAGTCGGACATCAAAGGAGATAATCTCAGAAAATACAAATCACGTATAAGAGCATGTATACTCGACTATATCGGCTCGATACCTCTCAAGATGATAAGACCGTCGCAGCTGCAGCGTATGATGAATTGCCAGTCAGGAAAATCAAAAACTCAAATAAATGATACTTTTTACTTTGTAAAACTGCTCTTTTCGTCTGCTGTAGACGAAGGGCTCATATCATCTGACCCCTCTGCAACTCTTAAAAAGCCTAAGCCTTCACCACCAAAGGCACGCAGAGCACTTACCGAGGAAGAATGCCGAGCCTTTGAGCAAGTCTTAAAGCTAGATGATAGATATCTACTTTTCGCACTCATGTACTATGCCGGGCTAAGGCCATCAGAAGCAAAGCGTGTGGAAAGCTCGGATATACAAGGAGACATGCTGAGAGTTCGAGGCAGTAAGACGAAGGCTGCTACAAGGACCGTACCTGTGCCGGGTGCACTCATAGACCTTATCCCCCAAGATCGCACGGGTATCCTTGTGCTTAGTAGCAGGGGCAAGCCGATGGGTGACTACCGCAAGGCTTGGGCTGCACTTGTGAGAGATATGGCGGGGTGTGGTGCTATAGATACAGACGACTTATCTCCGTACTGTCTCCGCCACACATACTGCACACACCTACAAGAGGCTGGTGTAGATATAAGGACGGCTCAGTATCTTATGGGACATGCTGATATAAAAATGACGGCAAATATTTATACCCACACACGGGAAGGTGAGCTATTGAAGGCAGCAAGTCTTATAGACAAAAATCGCCCACTTTTGAAGAAGCAATCGCCCATCTCATCGCCCACCTTATCGCCCATTTTTACCCAAAATTCACCAAATTCCCATAGCTGACATAATCTAATAGCGACAAAGCAAAACCCCCAAAAGTATTGATTTTTCAACGCTTTCGGGGGTTTATTCTTTGGTTGCAGGGGAAGGACTTGAACCTTCGACCTCCGGGTTATGAGCCCGACGAGCTACCAACTGCTCTACCCTGCGACATCATGTGGTCACAAACTTTCCAATGATACTCTGCTGCTCTGTTGGCTTCTTGTTCGACGTCTCTTGCACCTGTTAAATGGTGCCGGAGACCGGGATCGAACCGGTACGGTCAATTAAGACCACAGGATTTTAAGTCCTGGGCGTCTGCCAATTCCGCCACTCCGGCTTCTAAAATTGGCTCCGAGGGTGGGGCTCGAACCCACAGCCTACCGGTTAACAGCCGGTTGCTCCACCATTGAGCTACCTCGGAACGTATCACTCATTTCAGCGACAAGAGTTATTATACATCATATACGTTATGTTTGTCAACAACAAATAAACAGATTATAAAGAAAATCTCATTATCAGGCCGAATTCGATGGGAACTGCCATGATAAATCCTTTGTTCTGTCATTTCTAAGCTGCTGCTTCCTTACAGCCACACATTTCATCGACAAGACTTGCTCATCTGTCAGATACTCTCCATCAGGAACTTATGCAGTTACCAACTTTCAATCGCATCGAAAAGCTCATCGGCATCAGAAATAGAATTTATCCTTCTTCGAAACTCATTGCCTGCAAACTGCCCCTTCGTGTACCAAGCCAAATGCTTTTTAAGCTCGTTCACAGCTATTCGCTCACCTTTATATGTAATCAGGGACCTGGCATGTCTCATCATCATAGCCTTCAAAGCATCACGTGAAGGGGGTTCCGGTATTCTAATCCCTCTCCACCACGCATTCAATTCATCAAAAATCCATGGATTTCCAAGAGCACCTCGGCCGATCATGACAAAATCAACTCCTGTTTCCTCAAACATTCTCTTGCAGGATTCTATATCTATAATGTCACCATTCCCGATAACCGGGATTTTTACCGCTTCCTTAACCTTAGCAATCCATCCATAGTCCGCTTTTCCTGAATAATATGCCTCACGGGTGCGACCATGAACACATACAGCGTCTGCTCCTCCTTCCTCCAGGGCTTTTGCAACCTCTACACAATTAATTGAAGAATCATTGATACCCAATCTGATCTTGGCAGTTATCGGTTTTGATGAAACCTTCTTCATCTCGCGTATTATATCGCTACATTTATTCGGATCTTTCAGAAGAGCAGCTCCGTCTCCATTTTTGAATACCTTAGGTACCGGGCAGCCCATATTTACATCAATCATGACATTCCCTCGTGATTCAAGGTTATGTGCAGCCTCTGCCATTATCCCGGGATCATTTCCAAAAATCTGAAAAGCAACAGGTGCTTCATTTGGAAGAATATCTAAAAGCTGTTTTGTTTTCTTGTCCCCATAATGCATCCCTTTAGCGGAGACCATCTCGGAATAGACAAGTCCTGCTCCCATTTCACCAAATATAAGTCTTGTAGGAGCATCTGTCACACCGGCAAGGGGTGCCAAGAAGAAAGGATTATCAGGTTTAAAATCTCCAATGGAACTATCTGCATTCCACCTTTTTTCGGTTTTTATACTGATACTTGTTTTTATCATAAATTAACCGTAATCCTTCTAATGTCAACATCCTTTCGATCTTATCTATACAGCCGACACCTGCTTCTATCATACCGGCAAGCCCTCCGGTTGCAATAACTTTAGCTTCCGGTGCTTCAGGATCATACTCTGCAAGTTCCTTTTTCATCTTGGCAACAACATATTCCACCATTCCCATATGGCTATACAATAACCCCGCCTGCATGCTTTGAATAGTATTCCTACAAATAGCATGATTCGGATCCTCAAGCTCAACCTTGGGTAACATAGATGTTTTCTCAAATAGTGATTCGGCTGAAATCTTGACGCCGGGTGCTATTGTTCCTCCCAGGTATTCCGCATTTCTTGAAATTGCGCAAAAAGTGGTGGCTGTACCAAAGTCTATAACGATTACAGGTCCTCCGAACTTTTCGTATGCGGCAACAGCATTAACAATTCTGTCTGCACCAACCTGCTTTGGATTATCATATTTAATTTTCAGCCCGGTTTTCACACCTGATGCGATGACGATGGAATTTATCCCAAAATACTTTTGGGACAGGTGTTGAATTGTAAAAAGCACAGATGGTACCACCGTAGAAATAATTATGTCATCAATTTCTTCCATTTTGATGCCTTCAAATTCAAATAACTGATTTACAATCATACCGTACTCATCCGTACTTTTTTGGGCGTCCGTCTTAATTCTCCAACTGGTTTTCAGTTCTCCCTCTTTATTAAAGACTCCAAGAACTATATTTGTATTACCTATATCAAAAGCTAGCAGCATTTTTGTCTTCCTTCCGCTTTTTGTTTGTAATTTTTTACTTGTCGGCATTTTCAAGTCTCTTGAGAGCCAGAGCAATGGTTAAACCGGGAATTATCCTATTCCCTGTAATTTCAGCACCCAGCACCTCATTAATTCTCTTCAGCCTGTACTGTACCGTATTGGTATGAATACCCATGAAGCTGGCCGTCTTAGAGCTATTCAAGCCAGCATCCAAAACAAAGGTTTCCAGAGTTTCAACAAGCTGCTTAGCCTTGTGTTCTCCCAGTTCCTTGCGAAACGGTTCAAGGAGGTCCATGTACGCTTTTTTAAGACCGGGGTTTTTCATTCTGATATTTATACAGTTGCTCACAAGCGTCATATCATATTTTGTGAAAACTCTCTTATATGGAAATACATTCTCAACAAAAATCCAATTTTCAGTAATGAGTCTGAATCCGTCAACAGCACCCTCTATTCCTTCAATTCCTGTTGAGTGAAAAATTCTTACAGCTTTAGATCCTTCTTTCATCTTTGAGAACAGCTGCAAACACAGAGACTTATCAGATTCTTCTTCGGATTCCCTTTCGACAAGATCATTCTTGAATATCATTCCCTGCATCTCACCGTCTCCGGATATTCTTATTACATCGATTGCATGCTTGCTTACCATGTCATCGATAAGCTCGTTAGCATGGGCGATATCTATATCCTGGCACTGAAAAACACTTATAATCTGCTTGTCCTCAATGCCAAGTTCGTTTCTCAGTGAATAGGCTAAACTTAAGTTTCCCCTGCCAAGAGCCTTGATAATATCAGCCTTCGCGTCCCTTTCAGGTGTGAACTTCCACATGCCCATGGCAATTTCAATTATTTCTGCAAGTTTTGTAATTTCACCGGCAGAATAGTTATCATCATTATCCACGATGAATATGAAATGCTTCTGACCGTCTACAGATATCGGTCCCCAATATGTCAGGACGCCGTTAACATCTATAAAAGTGTATATCCCTGATTTTTCAACATCCCTATCTTTCCCAAGTCTTATAGCATCTTCAATCGTAGCCTGATGCCTGGTTTCCACTGTAAGAATGGGATTGTAATCTTTGCTTAGAAGAATCACCTGAAAATCATTGCTGATGGCAGCTTCCTTTAAAGCGGTCTGAAAGTTTGAATACTTCTCAAAATTCAGCAGATGATATATGGTCTTAGTTATGAGATCATTCCTGAAATTATCCCCATAGAGAATCTTATCCATAACCCCTTCAATAACTTCAAAAAATCTAACATCAACGCCTTTAACATCCTTGACACAAAGCAACGGCAGGTCAAGCTCCCTTGCGACCTCCACCGTTCTATCCTTTAAATATAGATCTCCGTCTCTCCAGAATACAACAATGCCTGCTATTTTTGCCATCGCAAGGCTCTTGATGATTTTTATCTGGAACGCTTCCTCCATTGCTTCATCCTTGGTTCCACAACTGCGAAAGCTTGTCAATACCAGCTGATTCGGTTTACCGTTTTCAGCTAATATCGCATCGACCGATCCACCTTCCATTACGGAAACGCTGGTAACTCGCCTATGACTTTGCGCCTTTCCTGCCAGTATCTGAGCATGACTTAAAGTATCAATCTCCAAACAGTCTGCTATGGTTACTTTCATCTTTTCTTCCTCCCGATCCTCCCGTGAGGTATACTCGTTTTATTTCTTGATTTTAATATTTGAAGTTATGTTTGTTCTAATTTTCTTCCTGATCGTTAGCCTGATTCTTCTCTTGACACAAATCTTTCTTCTGATCTTGTGTCTTATCGGTATCCTGAGCTTCTTCCATGTCACCCTTTCTATCTTCTTCAGATATAACCAAAAACTTTCTCTTAAACCCGTCAGGTGTCTTTTCAAAGGCCGGCCCTGCAACTGCAACAATGTTTTCAGACTTCTGCATATTCTTCTTTGCTTCTGCCATCATTCTCTCACGCTCTGCAGCATCTCTTGCATTTTCTTCTTCTATGGCCTTTTCCTCTTCTATGACCTGCTTTTCCAAAGTCTCCGGATCCAGTTCTCCGTTGTATAGGGCTTCAAACTGTTTGCCATCGATGGTTTCAACCTTCAAAAGCGCCTGAGCAACTCTTTCCAGCTTCTCCATATTTTCTTCCAAAATAGATTTGGTCTCCTCAAAGGCCGTTTCTACGATTCGTCTAACTTCTTCATCAATCTCAGCTGCAGTAGTTTCTGAATGATTCTGACGAGTAGAAAAATCTTTACCCAGAAATACCTCATCGGAACCGCTGTAGTTCACAGGACCCAGCTTTTCACTGAATCCATACTTTGTCACCATATCTCTTGCAATCTCAGTTGCTCTTTGAATATCGTTAGATGCACCGGTACTTATATCCTCAAGTGTCAGGTGTTCTGCAACACGTCCCCCAAGAAGATGTAGAATATCGTTAAACATGCCCTTCCTGGTCTTGAAGAATCTCTCATTCTTCGGCAGAGACATCGTGAATCCGCCCGCCATTCCCCTGGGTACGATCGTAACCTGATGTACCGGGTCAGAGTCAGGAATTGATCTCATAACAATTGCATGACCTGCTTCGTGGTAAGCGGTAAGTCTTCGTTCCTCTTCCGAAATTACTCTGCTCTTCTTTGCAGGACCTGCTATAACCTTAGTAGTAGCCTCTTCAACATCAGTCATCCTGATCTTTGTTCCGTTTCTTCTTGCCGCCAAAAGTGCCGCTTCGTTAAGCAGGTTCTCAAGATCTGCAGGAGTAAATCCCGGCGTTCTCCTTGCCAAAATGCTAGGAGAAACTTCCTTATCCATAGGTTTATTCTTTGAATGAACCTTAATGATTTCTTCTCGTCCCTTGACATCAGGTATACCTATCACAATCTGCCTGTCGAATCTTCCCGGTCTTAAGATTGCAGGATCCAGAACATCAGGTCTGTTGGTGGCTGCCATTATTATTACACCTGAATTTTCTCCGAATCCGTCCATCTCAACCAGAAGTTGGTTAAGCGTTTGCTCTCTCTCATCGTTTCCACCGCCCAGGCCTGCTCCTCTCTTACGGCCAACCGCATCAATCTCATCTATAAACACAATACAAGGCGCATTTTTCTTTGCTTGATCAAACAAATCTCTAACCCTTGAGGCTCCCACTCCAACAAACATTTCAACAAAATCGGAACCGCTGATTGTGAAAAACGGCACTCCGGCTTCACCGGCCGTGGCTCTTGATACGTAAGTTTTACCTGTTCCCGGAGGACCTACAAGCAACACGCCCTTAGGAATTCTGGCACCCAAATGCCGGTACTTCATCGGATCCTTGAGAAAATCAACAATTTCCATGAGTTCCTCTTTCTCTTCATGAAGACCTGCCACATCATCGAAGGAAATTTTCTTTCCATCACCCTTATAAAGTTTGGCTTTGCTCTTTCCGAAACTGAAGGCCTTACCCTGACCTCCTCTAGTCATCATTACAAACAAGAAAACAGCTACACCAACCATTACTAAAGTTGGAAGAAAATTCATGAAACCTTCCATCATTGAAGGAGGCTTGGTGGTAATTTCCTTAATCTTTCCGGATTTCAGCTGTGGAAAAACATAATTCTCCTCCAGCCAGGAAATTTCAGTAATATACGGTGCATACGTTACTGCATATCTCTTCCGGGGGATATCTGTCTGTTCGCCGAAAATTGAATTGAGAGATTTTTGGAAAGCCTCGGCCTGTTTGTTGGGATCATTGCTCTTGCTGGCTTTTTCCTGTTCCTTTCTCTGTTCTTTCAGTTTCTTTTCAGCATTCTCTGCTTCAGCACGCTCCTTATCAGTCATAATTTGAGCGCGAATCTTCCTTTCGGAAATATCTATTGCCACAACCTGTTCCTTCTCTAGGTACTTAACCATAGTTGAGAAAGGTACTTGTTTCTCAGTTGAATCTCCATTTTTAAAATACGATGCCATTCCCAAAATTATGAAACATATGACAACATATATAATCAAATTCTTGCTGAATTTTTTCAAATCAAAATCCTCCTTACCTTCTGTCAAACAGCCCTACTATGATATCATATTCACATTAAGATTTCAATAGTTAACAAGTCGTCCCCCTCCTGACTCCTAAGCCTGAAATGCTGAGCAACTCGCCCCTTTGTCTTGCCAAAAATATCTCCTATCCAAATGACCTCAGAACCCACCGCCAGAAGTGGCACAAAATTCCTCATAATTCTCGGAACTTTATCATCAATCAGCAGATTCTTGATTTTTTTTCTGTCACCATTCGCAAGATAAATGTAATCACCGGGCCTTCGATAACGCAAAACAAGTTGCATACCTTTACCGTATCTATCTTCCAAAGTTTTTTGTGAGATAAAGATCTCTACATTTTGGTAATCAGAATTGCTATTAATATTTCCCTCCGTATTATCCGATACAAAATCGGCAGATGTCTTAACTTCCCCGGGAGGTGAAATTTTCAACTTCAAGTCATCTTCTGTTCTCGAAAAAAAATCAGGCGAAAAAAAACCAATATTCTCATACAAGCGGCAAGCTACGTAGCCACCTGGAAGATCCAACTGCGCCGAAGGGTTTTGACTGGTCAGTAAGGCCCAAATTCCTTCCAGATGATCATAGCTGACATTCTCCTCCAGTCCGAGCTTGTTTATAGCCATAGATAAAATTTTCTTTGCTAATGCTCTGTGAGAATTTATTAGTGGAAGAACCGAAAATGAAATATAATCGTTTCCATTGATGATTTCCCCTGACTGTTTCATTCTTCCAATCAGCTTTTCTGATTCACAAGCGAGAAAATCATCGCTTTCAGATGCAATCCTCCCCAGACGAACTATCGCCTCCTCAACCGAAGGATTGATTTCCCGCATTTCCGGAATAACTTTAAGCCTTATCTTATTTCTCGCATAAACCGCTTCGTTGTTTGTCTTATCCAAACAAAATTTTATAGATTCATTCATCAGGGCAGTAAGGATATCTTCTTTTGAAATGTTTAAAAGAGGTCTGATTATCCTAAGTTCAAGCCCTTGATAATCTGTTAAAAACACAGAGTCCGCGAAACCGGCTGATGACTTCAACGTGGAAGGGCAGTTAACTTTTCCTCTCCCATCGATCAATAAATCTCGATAATAGGCAGAGTCTAAACGACTTTCAGGGCTCATAGCCTTAAGACCTCCTATGCCGGTACCTCGGACGATTCTATACAAAATCGTTTCAGCCTGATCATCAAAATTCTGTGCAATAGCTATCTTTGGAAGCCTCACTTTCCCACCAACGGTACTCCTGTTTAGACCTCTGATTCCCGTGCTCACCTTGACCGATTTCTTCGGATCTGCCATCATTGAATTTTCTTTAACAAAATCTTTATCCTCTGACCCTCTGTCAGCGGAATCTCCGATTATTGAAAAAGCACATTCCGCAAAGGCTCTGTATCTGACTTTGCGACCCGTCTCTTCTGTAGACAGCCCCCATTGAGATGCAAGCTTAATGCAATTAACTTTTCTTACCATAAGAGGAATTTCAAATTTTTCGCAGAGTGTCTTTACGAAATCCTCGTCTGCATCGCTGTCCTTTCCCCTTAAGCCGTGATTAATGTGAACGCAATGAATATCTAATTTCAACTCATCCTTTAAAGAATTCAGAACATAAAAAAGACACACAGAGTCCGGCCCTCCTGACAGACCCAAAACTATGCGATCACCCTCTTGAATAACTCCCGTATTCTTAATGCGGTTTTTCAAAATTTCTAAATTCATGATAGGATTATACCACAATTCATACGCAACTTCACATTAAACTAACATTATTATCATTTATTTTTGGTATTATCAACAAAACAACAGCCGCATTCAATGTCATCAACAAGAAATGCGGCACGCTTTGACTGTTTTTATCAAATTTCAATTTTTATCTTATCAGTTCATCGAGTTCCTCAACAGTTCTGGGAGTAAACTCGGATTTTTCCACAACACCTTTTTTCACAAGTCTGTCATAAAACTCCAACACTGTAGGTTTCTCCAGATTAGCCATTTTTAAAACCTCATGGTTACGAAATACAGTCCTTGGCTTGTCATGCATCAGGACCTTCCCATGATCCACAACCACAACCTCGTCAGCCCATCCGTAAGCATAGTTAACATCATGAGTTGAGACAAGAACAGTTATCCCCTCATTTACCATCATTTCAATGATTCCGTTTACTATTGTGGTATGCTTTGGATCCAAAGATGATGCAGGCTCATCCAAAATAACAATTTGTGGCATCATCACAAGGACATCTGCAATGGAAACCTGCTTTTTTTGTCCCCCTGATAACGCGTGTGTTGCCTTATGAACAAATGGTCCTATAAGCAGTTTTTCCACCACCTTATTAACAGCCTCTTCCGCTTCATCTTGGCTCATTCCCATATTCATTGCCCCAAATGAAATTTCCTGCCTTACACTTGCAGAAAAAAGTTGATTATCCGGATCCTGAAATACTATTCCAACCTTAGACTTAAGTTCCAAGAGGGACTTCTTGTCGTATTTCACTTCCTTGCCGTCAACCTCAAGGTGTCCGTCGGCGATTTTATGTATTCCGTTCAGAGTCAGAAAAAAAGTCGATTTTCCGGCACCATTTGCACCCAGGAAAGCAACCTTCCTCCCCCTTTTTATTTCCAAGGAAAATCCATCCAGAGAATATGCTTTCTCGTCATCATATGAAAAATACAGGTTTTCCGCCTTGATTATAACTTCCTTGTCTACCATTCTTTTCTCATCTGTTTCCATATCCCGCCTCATATATAAATTACGCTTTCAACTTTAATCCACACAGTCACAGCTAAGAGAACAACTCCCAGGCAACCGATCAGCCACATTGTTCGTCTGTTTTGTTCATAATGTTCTTCAATCATACGAAGTTCTCCATCATAACCTCTGGCCTCCATGGCATCAAAGAGATTGTTTGACCTCCTCATGGAATTTATGAAAAGTGCCGAAAGCATGGCGGCAAACGACTTGATAGAAGTTTTGTAATTTCTGTAACCCAGGCGCGATTTCTGAGAAACAGTAATATTTGCAGCAACATTCATTAGGATGAAAATAAATCTGTAAATCAACATCATGAGTTCTACGAAAATCTTCGGCAGCTTACATTTTCTAAGAACAGAAATTATGTCAGGCATAGTGGTATTCAATGAAAGGAAATATAGGCTCGAAACGGCTGCCATGGCTGTCATTATAAGCTGCACCCCCTGCCACATACCTATCTTGCTCCCTGTAAGATAAAAACTTCCTATGGGAATAGCGTAAAGGTCCAACTTCGTACCGGAGATGTTCACAAACAGCGCAATGGTTCCGAATATTAGAAATGACAACGGCCACGTAAGCAGCACCCTGTATCGTTTCCCATTGAGCCCACCCTTGTACACATTTAAATAATAGTTCAGAACCAAAATAGCTGCTGCCATTATAACCGATCGACTTGCGATGAGCATAATGATAGTGACCATAGTGTACAGGGCCTTTTCTGCAGGGTTTACATATCTGAGCTTCGAATAGTAACATAATTTATCTATGGTAAGCATAAGTCCCCTTAGTTTAGATACACCTGTGTATCCTTTTCACATTATAAATTTATAGATATACAAATCGCAAATTATATATAGCGCACACATAATACAAATGTCGGCCAGGACAGCCCGGCCGACACGATTTTACATCAAATAAAACTATCCTATTTTTGTATTTGATTTTTCTATTCGATTTATTTCTGTCATCGAACAGGTCTTCACGATATAGTCTGACTAAATCTGAAAATTATCCCTATTCTTCATCTGCATCGTCAGGAATGCCGTATTTCTTTCTGTCCTTAGATCTCTGAGTTAATCTGCCCAGGAAGAAAGCAACGATTCCGACACCGATACCGGTCTGAACACAGAAAATAAGCGATTCAACTTCTCCGGGAAGTTCTCCCCCGAGAAGCTTTTCAAGAACCGGTTCAGCCCATGGCTCATACTCATAGTTCTTATCGGTGATTCCCTTATTTTCCTTTACGATTTCACTAATAGCATCACTACCTGCATCATCTGATCCGCCAAAATCAGCGTCTTTCAGTGCAAAAAGCGGAACAATTGCCAGAAGCACACAGATGATAATAAGCAGAACTGTAATCTTTGAGCTACCCTTCTTATTCATCTTGCACCCCCTATTTCTCAGCTACAAGGCCAATAGCTCTCATCTCAGGTTTAGCGTAATTCATAAGAGCCATATATACAAGTGCGGACAAGATCCCCTCTATGATTGCCAGAGGAACCTGTGTTGCTGCAAAAATTCCAAGGAACTTTGCAACGGATGCCATAACCCCACCGGTTTCCGACGGATAAGCAAATGCAAGCTGGAAGCTTGTAATACAGTAAGTGAACAGATCACCAAGTGCAGTTGCAAGGAAAATAGCTAAAGGTTTGTTAATTCCTGTTCCCTTTAGTCCCTTCCAAATGATCCAAGTCAGGAACGGTCCGCCTATGGCCATTGAGAACGTGTTAGCTCCCAAAGTTGTAAGACCGCCATGAGCCAACAAAATAGCCTGGAAAAGCAATACAATGATTCCCAAGACACTTGTTGCCGCCGGGCCGAACAAAACTGCTCCAAGACCTGTTCCTGTCATGTGTGAACAGCTTCCTGTAACAGAAGGAATCTTCAGCGAAGACAGAACGAATACGAAAGCTCCTGCCATTGCAATCAGAACCATAGTTCTTCTGTTCTCCTCAGTGAGTTTTCTAATTTTAATAATACCGACAACCACGAATGGAACTGAAATAGCTCCCCATACCAAGCAGTGCACCAATGGCAGATAACCCTCCATGATGTGCATACCATGTGACACAGGTACAACACCGAAGATTAACGCAAAGGCACAGCTCAGAGAAATAATTGTCTTTTCTCTTTTAGTCATTTCGACCTCCTTATATAAACTAAAAACAACTAAAACACTTTGGAGTTTTAATTAAGTATTGTATGTCACAGGAAGTCCTGGAAAATATTGCGGGTTATGTCATACTCAAATAAAAAATGCCCAAACGGGCACCTGAAATTCATGCAAAAAATCCAATGCCAGTCATCGCTCGTAACATAAATGCATTCTTCAGTGGCAGTTCTTCTGACTTCGACCTCATCAAACCCTCGGCCTTCCCGGGAATCTCAAATCCCCAGTGACATAATCGAGTGTTCTCCGTCTTCACAGCGGCGGGACCGTGGAAGCTTCTACTCCCTTCTCTTTTAAACATTCCGTACCAACTGAATTACTCCGTTTATATTTTATCATTCGATTATCATGCCGTCAAGCACAATGCATAAAAATCAATCCATAAATCCATAAATAAATTTTATGGTCTACCCTTAATGCAACAAATTAAACTGTTAATTCAGGCTTTGCGGAGGGTATACTTAGCTTGAGATGATATTTTGCTTTAAAATCTTGGAATATCTTGGATTTTGTTATACATAACTACAATGTACAATAGGAAAGGCGGTATGTGAAATGAAGAAAAAAATTGCTATAAACGGCTTTGGTCGAATCGGCAGACTGACGTTCAGAAAGCTATGGGAAGAAAACGTCCTTGAAATCGTTGCCATTAATGACCTCACCAATCCCGAAATGCTGGCACACCTTCTTAAGTTTGACAGTGTACAGGGCGGATTCAATGGTCACCAAATTGAAGCCGGTGAAGCATCAATTACAGTAGATGGCAAAGAAATTCCCGTTTATGCTGAGGCAGACGCAAAAAAACTTCCATGGAAGGAACTTAATGTAGACATCGTGCTTGAGTGTACAGGTTTTTATGCAAGCAAAGCTAAGTCTCAGGCTCACATAGATGCCGGTGCAAAAAAAGTGTTGATTTCAGCTCCGGCAGGGAATGATTTACCAACTATTGTATTTAATGTAAACCACGAGACTCTAAAGGCCGATGATCTTATTGTTTCCGCTGCCAGTTGCACAACAAACTGCCTTGCACCTATGGCAAAAGTTTTAAATAATTATCGAGAGCTGCGCACCGGATTTATGACAACTATACACGCATATACAGGTGACCAAATGCTACTTGACGGGCCACACAGGAAGGGAGATCTGAGAAGAGCCCGGGCAGGAGCTGTCAATATCGTACCTACAAGCTCCGGTGCAGCTTCTGCCATAGGTCTTGTAATACCTGAACTCGACGGAAAACTTATAGGTTCAGCCCAAAGAGTGCCTGTTCCCTCCGGATCTATTACAATACTCGATGCCACTCTTAAAGATGAAACGGATTCCGTATCTGTTGATGGCATCAACAATGCCATGAAAGCGGCTGCAAACGAATCCTTCGGCTACAACGAAGAAGAAATTGTATCTTCCGACGTAATCGGCATGTCCTACGGTTCTCTATTTGATGCGACAGAAACTCTTGCTCAAAAATGTGGAACTCACATCTATGAAGTTCGTATCGTTGCCTGGTACGATAACGAAATGAGTTATGTCAGTCAAATGGTCAGGACTCTTGAATACATGGTGAAACTGTAAATGCTTCTAATTCTGATTCTGTTTCAGGTCAATGTAATAATAGCGAAATGCTTGAAAATGTGTTCATTGAGCTCATTCTATTTGTTTATAGGAAAAATGATTTGACCGGGCAGTATACAGTCCTGATACTTTAGATTATTAAAAATCACACGGAACTCAGCTTAACAGCTAAGCCGTCCAAGGATGGAAATTGCGATAATATAAAGAAAAAAAGCCATGGCTATTCCTTGGGGTACATGTGGGGTTTTCTCAACCAAACAAATTGACCATATCCACACTTACAAACTATCCATACATATAAAAAGGTGTATCCTGTATGAGATGAATAAAGTTTAATGGATAATTCCCCTGTTCATCAGTCGGTTTAAATGTCTCTACTGAATTTGCAATAACCAAAAGTATATGATGTTGCCGTAGCGATTACGTGCATGTTCTTACGCGTACGAGCTGCATCAAGCTAAACTGTTATAGCTTAAAATAAGGCTTGAACATCTTTAAAGTTGTTCAAGCCTTATTCGGTCTATGTATTCTTGTATGCTAAATCCTATATTCGACATGAATATCTTAGATATTTTTAGTTTGTAAGCACAATCAACGTAAAAAATACAATAAGCATATTGCAAAATATGATTTTAAATAATCTTCTTTACCCTCACAGCAACCAGAGTTGCCACTATCATCTTAATAAGATCTCCCGGAAGAGTCATCAACAATCCATTAAGAATCAGAGGCCAAAGTCCGATTCCGTTGCCCGTAATCATATTTGCAAGCATGTACCAGTATCCAAGTCCGAATATGTAAACAACCAGAATGTTCACCACTCCCGCTGCAATGTAGTCACCGAACAAAGGCAGCCCTGAACATTCCAACGGTACCTTTTTCTCTAGAACATACCCTCCTGCAAAATTAGCCACTATAAAACCTACAAGATATCCGAACCCCGGCGTCAAAACATAGCCCGGCCCTCCGCCGCTTGTAAATATAGGCAGTCCTATCAGTCCTAAAATAAGATATAGTGCTGCCGATGAAGCACTATACTTCTTGGGAAGCAAAAAACAAGCTAACATAGCGAAAAAAGTCTGCATTGTAAACGGCAACATAGGCATAGGAATCCTGATAAATGCTCCAACTGCAATAAGTGCCGTAAACAAGGCCGTGATAGTCAAATAATAAAGTTTGGTTTTCCTCATGTAAATCTCCATTCTTTTTTTAATTACTTGACTATTATCATTTATTTTATCTATTTTGTCAACCTGTTATATACAATAGGTGACGTATTATTTGTTAAGTCCCACTCTTTCCCCTGACCTATCATCTTCGAGACTGCTCCAATATTGTGCTGTCTTCACAGCTCTACTCCAACCCTTTAGAAGTTTCTCACGTTCAGCCTCATTCATCTTCGGTTCAAAGACTCTGTCAACCGCCCAATTTGATTTGATATCATCTTTATCCTTCCAATAACCCACAGCAAGACCGGCAAAGTATGCTGCTCCCAAGGAAGTTGTTTCTATAACCTTAGGTCTGACTATTCTTTTACCAATGATATCAGCCTGAAACTGCATAAGAAAATTATTAGCACAGGCTCCACCGTCGACCTTAAGACCTCCATCACCCATGTATTCTTCGGTTTTTTTCTCTGCACCATTCTTCATAACATCATACAGGTCCTTACACTGATATGCCATTGACTCGACAGTCGCCCTTATAAAATGTTCTCTGCTGGTACCACGACTTAATCCAACAACTGTGCCCCTTGCACCGGAATCCCAGTATGGTGCTCCAAGACCAACAAATGATGGCACAAAATATACTCCCCCGCTATCTTCCACAGATTTGGCTGCAGGCTCTGATGCCGAAGCTTTACCGATGATTTGCAATTCGTCTCTAAGCCATTGAATCGCTGCTCCGCAAACAAATACAGACCCCTCAACGGCATATTTAAGCTCGTCGCCTATGCCCCATGCAATGGTTGTCAACAACCCATTGTCAGATTTTACAGGCTTATCTCCTGTATTCATAAGGAGAAAATTACCGGTGCCATAGGTGGATTTCACATCACCCTCTTCAAAACAAGTCTGTCCAAAAAGAGCACACTGCTGGTCCCCGCCTGCACCTGCAATTTTGATTGGTCCTCCGAATATGGTTTTCTTTGTTTCTCCATAGACCTTTGAGGAGGGAACAGGCTCAGGTAACATTTTCTCCGGGATATTTAAAATTTTAAGTATCTCTTTATCCCAACACAGATTATTGATGTTGAACATCATGGTTCTTGACGCATTGGAATAATCGGTAACATGAACCTTACCACCGGTCATCTTCCAAATGAGCCAAGTCTCCACGGTTCCGAATAGCAACTCTCCCTTCTCAGCTTTTTCCCTCGCTCCATTTACATTTTCCAGAATCCATCGAAGTTTCGTTGCACTGAAGTAACTATCTATAACCAAGCCGGTTTTTTCCTTAAAAAGTTTATCATAACCATCGTCCTTGAGTTGTTGGCAATAATCTGCCGTTCTCCTACATTGCCAAACTATAGCATTATAAACAGGTCGACCCGTGGTTTTATCCCAGACAATTGTCGTTTCTCTTTGATTTGTAATCCCAATACCTTCGATGTTTTGATAGTCACCATTCAGTTTCAGTATGGCTTCCTGTGCAACATTCATCTGAGTCGTCCAAATCTCCATAGCATCCTGTTCAACCCAGCCTGACTTCGGAAAAAATTGGCGAAATTCCTTTTGAGATGTTATTACAGGATTTCCTTTTTTATCATAAATAATGGCACGACAGCTGGTAGTCCCCTGGTCCAAGGCTAAGATATACTTTTCCATAGTATCCTCCACTTCGAAATATTTTATATTGTAATATAGCTGCAAACATATTCAAAAAAACATGACAGATTTGGAATATTCGCATTTCAACGGCTTATATTCACACGAATATAGACATTATACCGTTGGAAATATCGATTCCTCTCGACGTCAATCTTAATCCGCGTTTATCTAAATCAATTAATCCCTCTCCTGAGAGTTTTTCAATTTTTTCCCTTTGTTCTCCATAAACCGACCAGAAAGGGACGCCGATTTTCTTCTCAAATATTTCAAAATCAATTCCATCTTTAGTTCTTAGAGCTGTAAAAGAAAACTCTCCCGCTGAATCCTTCAAACTATTGAGATGCATATCGCAAGTACTCCAATTCTCATTCACATTAAACCTGGTGCCATTTATGAAAGATGATGCTGAAGGACCTATGCCAAGATAATCCTGAAATGTCCAGTATTTCAGATTGTGTCTGCACTCAAAACTCGGCTTCGCCCAGTTCGAAATCTCATAGTGATTAAAACCGCTTTTCTTTAAATACTCACATGTCAGGTGATACATCTTGCGATCAAGTTCATCTGTTGTCTCAGAAAACTCACCTGCTTGAAACCTTTTAAAAAAATCCGTTCCCTCTTCAAGCTGCAAACCGTATGCGGATACATGCTCCGGTTCCAGCATAACGGCTTCTTTAAGATTTTTCTGCCATCCTTCAAGCATCTGTCCCGGCAAAGAAAATATCAGATCCAGATTGATGTTTTCAAACCCGACATCCCTGCACAAACCAATGGTGTCCCTTGCGGTTTCGGAATTGTGAATTCGCCCTATAAACTTCAATTCTTCATCGCTGAAACTCTGGACACCGAGACTCAGCCGATTTACTCCCAAACTCTTATAGCATTTTAACTTGTCAAAAGTCAACGTTCCGGGGTTTGATTCCACGGTTATCTCAACATCTCCCGTAATCCTGAATTTGCTGTACAAACTTTCCAGTATTCTTTCAATCATGGAAGGTGACAAGAGTGAGGGAGTGCCTCCCCCAAAGAATATGCTGTCCACATAGAAGGATTCTGCTGAGACTTTACTTTGTTTTATGGAATTGACCGCTTTTTCCGTATAGTCTTCATAATCCTTTTGAGTGCCTACGTGTGAATAAAAGCCGCAGTAACCACATTTTGATACACAAAACGGCACATGAATGTATATGCCCAAAGGCTTCATTTTATCATTTCCGTTGTGTTCTATTTCTGAATATTTTTCCCAGGTTTTTTCTCCTCTCTGACACGCTTTATTTATTCTCATCGTACTTCAAAACTGCCGTAAAGGCTTCCTGTGGTACCTCCACTTTTCCGAACTGTCTCATTCGTTTCTTTCCTTGTTTTTGCTTCTCAAGGAGCTTTTTCTTTCTGGATATATCTCCGCCATAGCATTTGGCTATAACGTCCTTACGGTATGCCCTAACAGTTGTTCTTGCAATTATCTTCTGTCCTATTGCAGCTTGAATCGGAACCTCAAACTGATGCATCGGTATAACCTCTTTGAGCTTTTCACATACGAACTTTCCTCTTGCATATGCCCTTGACTCATGGACAATCATGGAAAAAGCATCCACCAGTGTTTTGTTGAGAAGCACATCAAGCTTCACAAGCTGACTTTTCTCATATCGTTCAAATTCGTAGTCTAATGAACCGTAGCCCCTTGTCTTGGATTTAAGAGCATCGAAAAAGTCATAAATCACCTCATTTAAAGGCATGTCATAGTGAAGGTCTACGCGATCTCCCGCTATATACTCCATATGGAGCATTGTTCCTCGTCTTTCCTGACACATTTCCATTACGGACCCCACATATTCTTTTGGAATAATAATATCAGCCTTAACCATGGGTTCTTCAATGTGCTCAATCTCAGTCAACGGAGGAAGGTTCGTTGGATTTTGTATCATTTCAACAGTTCCGTCATTTCTGACTACCTTATATACTACGCTTGGAGCCGTCGTAATCACCCCAAGGTCGAATTCTCTCTCCAGTCTCTCAACTATTATTTCCATGTGAAGAAGTCCAAGGAATCCACACCTGAAGCCATATCCCAAAGCTGTGGAAGTCTCCGGTTCGAAGAGAAATGCAGCATCATTAACCTGTAGTTTCTCAAGAGCATCCTTAACACCCTCATATTTTTCGCCCTCTGCCGGATATATTCCGCAATAAACCATTGACTGAACCTTCTTGTATCCCGGCAGGGCTTTGTCGGTAGGATTGTCTGCAAGGGTTATGGTATCTCCTACTCGTGCATCCTTGACCTGCTTAATAGAAGCGACGATATATCCAACATCTCCGGCAGATAACTGTTTTGTCGGGGTGTGGGATGGAGCCATTACACCTACCTCTGTAACCTCATATTTCTTTTGGGAGTTCATAAGCAAAATATCATCTCCCACCTTCACCTGTCCGTCGAATATTCGCGTGTAAATAACAACCCCTCTGTAATTGTCGTAAACCGAGTCGAAAATCAGGGCCTTAAGGCTTGCATCGGGATCCCCGTCAGGCTGCGGAATGTACTTAACCACAGCTTCAAGGAGGTCATCAATTCCAATACCCTCCTTAGCAGAAACAAGTGGCGCATTCTCTGTATCAATGCCGATCATATTTTCAATTTCTTCTTTAACTTCATCTATGCGGGCACTGGCCAGATCTATTTTGTTCAGGCAAGGGAGAATTTCAAGGTCCTCATCTAAAGCCAAATAAACATTCGCCATCGTTTGCGCCTCAACACCCTGAGTCGCATCAACTACAAGAACTGCCCCTTCACAGGCTGCCAGACTCCTTGAAACCTCATATGTAAAATCCACATGTCCCGGGGTGTCAATCAGATTGAATATATATTCGTGGCCATCCTTTGCCTTATAAACAAGCCTGCTCGTCTGGAGCTTGATAGTGATACCTCTTTCCCTCTCCAGATCCATATTGTCAAGGAATTGCTCCTTCATGTCGCGACTTGCCACCAACCCTGTATTTTCAATAATCCTATCCGCCAGGGTACTCTTCCCGTGATCGATGTGAGCAATTATACTGAAATTTCTGATGTATTTCTGATCCATACTTTCTCCCGTATTGAAAATTTCTTCGTTAAGATATTTTTAATGATACCATATTTGAACTTATTTTGCACGAATAAAACCTCACTCCTATGGAAATCTCCCCATTCTTAAGGTACAATAGAAATTATGAGCACTAATAATGAATTACAAGCAAACCGTTTAAATAAATCAGACCTGAGGAAGTCTTTTGCCCTTTATGTCAGTCAAAGCGTTCTGGCAATGATCGGGTTCTCTGCATACATCCTGGCAGATACATATTTTGTTGCAACCGGAATCGGTCCGATGGCACTTGCGGGACTTAACATTGCCCTCCCTGTATACAGCATAATTCTAGGTACGGGAATGCTAATGTCTGTAGGTGGTTCCACGCTTTTTGCTGTAACCAAAGCTCGAGGTGATAAGAATCTTGCCAACAAAATATTCACATTTGCTGTTGTTGCTGCCGTTATTGTCGGTTTTGTTTTTTTCATCGGAGGGCGGCTTTTCGCCATAGACCTTGCCTATCTCTTTGGTGGAGATAATGAGACAGTTCCCTACGCCGGAACCTATATCCGTGTAGTTTCAACCTTTGCTGTGCCATTTATGCTCAATAATATAGTAGTTGCATTTATTAGAAATGATAATGCTCCCAAATTTGCCACAGCCTCTCTTCTCGCCGGCAATTTTACTAATTTAATTCTTGATTGGATATTTATATACCCCTTGAAAATGGGTATGTTTGGGGCAGCACTGGCTACAGGGACTGCTCCTATAGTAGGGCTTTTGGTACTGTCAACTTACTTCCTGAAAGGTAAAAGCAGTTTCAGATTCGGAAACCTTAGAGAAATGGTCATCACTGACGAGAACCGTGAGATCAGTCCGCTTAGAAATGCTTTCTGGATATCCAGAGGTGTTTTAGTTCTGGGACTTTCAAATTTTATAATTGAAATTTCATCGGGGCTGTCGATGATTGCATTTAATATTGCTTTCTGGACGATTTCAGGAAATCTTGGGGTATCAGCCTATTCAATTGTAGCTAATATAGGTTTTGTTGTTAATGCACTTTTTAACGGCATCGGTCAGGGTATGCAACCTCTTATCAGTAACTGCCACGGTCGTGGGAAAACGGCTGACCTGAGATATGTCATTAAGCTCGGGTTGATCACCTCCATCTGCATGGCCTCTGTCTCGTACGTTATATTATATGCTTTTGCAACACCTTTTGCGGATATTTTCAATAAAAACGTAGATCCCGAACTTAACATGATGGCTTCCCTGGGGATAAGGTGTTACTTTGTTGCATTCTTCTTCAGTGGGTTGAATATAGTAATCGCTGCGTCCTTGAACGCGCAGGAGGCAGCAGTTAAGTCTCTTCTCATAACAGTTGGAAGAGGACTTATTCTTCTGGTTCCTTCCATTATACTCCTTGCCCGCCTAAAAAGTATTGAAGCTCTGTGGTTCGCCCTTCCACTTGCTGAAGTAATAACACTTGCTATTATTACTGTCACATTCTTAGTAAAAACAAAGCAATACGATCAGACCACAAAATAATTCACAAAAATTAAAGTCTCCGTGAGTTTTTTTCAATGTAATGCTTTATAATATCACAAAACCCTTGCAGAGACAGATATTTTGTTATATAATATTGCTTGCGAATTTTAAACAAATTGCTAAATTTAAGAAAAGTGGGGTGAAAATTAATGGCAAACATTAAATCCGCAAAGAAAAGAATCCGAGTTATCGACAGAAAGACCGCTAGAAACAAGCGTGTTAAGAACCATGTAAAAGAAGCTCTCAAAGAGTTTGAACTTGCCATGGAAGCCGGTGATATGAATACTGCAGAAGAGAAACTTGCTGTGTGCGAGAAGAAACTTATGCAGGCCGCTTCTAAGGGAACACTTAACAAGAAAGCTGCTTCCAGAAAGGTTTCGAGAATAACCAGGAGATTCAACGCAGCTAAGTCTGCAAACTAAGTCTCACCCGTCCCCACCGGTGTATAAGTTAAATACACATGCAATGAGCAACATAAGCGATGGAGTGTCTCCCATCGTTTTTTCTTTTTTTGAAAAGTGATTAGGCTGAGTCCATCATTATACTTCCATTATTAATCTTACATAATACTTTGAAAAGATTCCGGTATGATATAATGCTCTGCTGTGATATAATTGAGAAGTTAATAAAAAGATATTTTAAGGAGAATCGATTCATGTATTACAACAGAGAAGCATCTGAAATCCTAAAGGAGCTGTCTTCCGGCATGACAGGCCTAACGGATGAACAGGTGAATAAAAGCCGAGAAGAGAATGGATCAAATAAGCTTGAGGAAAAACAGAAAAAGTCCGTCTTTCAGGTATTTGGGGAACAGTTTAAAGATTTATTGGTAATTATATTGATAATCGCAGCGATAATTTCTGCTGTCACCGGAAATTATGAAAGTACAGCTGTAATCATTGCTGTCCTGATTATAAATGCTGTACTTGGCACTGTCCAATATGTGAAGGCAGAGCAATCACTCAATAGTTTGAAAAGACTCTCTTCCCCTAACGCCAAAGTAGTCAGGGGCGGGAAAAAGATTGAAATTCCGGCGGAAGAACTTGTTGTTGGCGATATTTTTACCCTTGAAGCCGGGGATATTGTTCCCGGAGATGGAAGAATTATACAGAATTATTCATTAAGGGTAAACGAAAGTGCCCTTACAGGTGAATCTCAAAACGTTGAAAAGCAAGAAGAGTCTCTTTCCTCCGGTTCTTTGAACGAAAAAATCGCTCTCGGTGATCAGCTTAATATGGTTTTTTCCGGCTCCCTCATAACGTATGGGCGTGCAACCGTCGTATGTACATCGGTCGGAGCAAGCACACAATTGGGTTTAATCGCCGATCTTATGAATAATGCCGAGGAAAAGAGAACACCTCTTCAGGTTACGATGGATAACTTTTCAAAGAAACTATCCATAGGCATTGTGATTCTTTGTGCCCTTGTTTTTGCGCTGAATATTTACAGAAATATGCCGATAATTGACTCTCTGCTCTTTGCGGTGGCTCTTGCGGTAGCTGCAATACCTGAGGCACTGTCATCTATTATTACCATCTCTCTTGCAATAGGAACGAAGAGAATGGCAGAAGAAAATGCCATAATCAAAGAGTTGTCCGCCGTAGAAGGTCTCGGAAGCGTATCCGTAATATGTTCTGACAAGACCGGAACGCTCACTCAAAATAAAATGACTGTAGAGCAAACCTATCTTTTCCCGGGAGAAGACATTAAAATGCTGCGGTTAGCCTCTGTGTTATGTAACGACACCTCTATAGCCGGAGAAGATTATCTCGGAGATCCTACGGAAACTGCTTTAGTTGAATATTACATAAATCAAGGCGGGAATTATGAGGAAATTCGCGAAAAGTATCCTCGTTATGCAGAAATACCATTCGATTCAGATCGCAAGCTCATGACAACTTATCATGATATAGACGGCGATGGTGTTCTGTTTACCAAAGGGGCCATTGATGTCATTCTCCAAAAAGTTACCAATCTGAAAGATGACGACAAAAAAGCCGTTGAAGCACTGAATCTCCAGTGGTCATCACAGGGTCTCAGAGTTCTGGCTTTTGCAAAAAAAATTATCTCCGACCTTCCAAAGAGCACGCAAGCTGTGCTCGATAAGACTTGTGAGGAAAACCTCGAATTCATCGGTCTTATTGCAGAGATGGATCCTCCCAGAGTTGAATCTGCAGAAGCTGTGGCAGAATGTAAACGTGCCGGAATTAAGGCTATAATGATAACCGGAGATCACAAGATTACAGCTTCGGCTATTGCAAAACGCATAGGAATAATGGAGGAAGGTGACATCGCCGTCACAGGACCTGAACTTGACGCCATGAGTCAGGAGGAACTTATTAAGAAGTTGCCTCATATTTCTCTATATGCCAGAGTCTCTCCAAGCAACAAAATCAGAATTGTAAAAGCATGGCAATCTCTGGGACATATTGTTGCAATGACCGGGGACGGTGTAAATGATGCTCCTGCTCTTAAAAGCGCTGATGTTGGAGTTGCCATGGGAATAACAGGTACTGATGTTTCCAAAGATGCTGCCAGCATGATTTTAACTGATGACAACTTTGCTACGATAGTAAAGTCTGTACTCAACGGAAGAAACATATATGCTAATATCAAAAATTCCATACTGTTCCTACTGTCAGGGAACATGGCAGGGATTTTTGTTGTTTTGGCAGCAGCCCTTCTGGCTTTGCCTACCCCGTTCACAGCAGTACATCTTTTGTTCATCAATCTGCTTACAGATTCTATGCCGGCTCTTGCAATTAACATGGAGCCTATGAATCACAATCTTATAAACGATGCTCCCCGCTCCAGAAGCGAAAACGTAATCACTTCAGCAAATTTTGTACAAATTCTTCTTCAAGGTGCTCTAATCGGTGGGGCAACATTGGGAGCATTCTATATAGGTCTTGGAAACGAAGGAAGCTACGGCGCTATGACTATGGCATTTGCAACTCTTTGTCTGGCAAGGCTGTGGCATGGGTTTAACAGCCGCGGTAAGGAATCCATTTTTAAACTGGGGATATTTACAAATATGGCTGTCGTCGGAGCATGGTTAGGTGGTGCATGCTTGCTGTTTGCGGTTTTGTTTGTTCCCGTTCTCAGAAAGCCATTCACGATAGATATTTTAAGAACTATTGATGTTATATATGTTATTCTCCTGTCAATCCTACCAACAGTTATTATCCAGATGGCTAAGGTGGCATTTGTAAAAGAAAAATAGCTGTATTTCAAACATTTCAGCAACAATGGGCGAGACTGTGTAAAATTTAGGAAAAAATATTTGCTAAATTGATGAACTATTTCGCCCTTTATGTCACACAATTATAAAAGCATACCTCCTTAATATAGCTCATGTAGTAAATAAGATGCTGACTGAATTTTTCATTTTTTAACACTTATATAGTTTCTTATAATAAAGTAATGATGAAATCCCTGGTATAAACACATACAATAAAATTAATCCCACTCCAATATTATACATGTAATGAAGATTTTTAAACACCAAATGTGCAATTAAAAACATTATAGTACTTACACTCAGTAGCGGAATGGTAATTTTTCTACATACTCTATGTGAATATATCCAAGTACTCTCATCTACTACAGTCCATGGTAATCTTAAACCTATATATCTATTGAATGGTATTTTAGGTGCAATATATCCAAAGAAAGACAATACCATTGCCTCTATAATATATGCAAGATAGTATTCTTGGAATTTATTTAAAAGATTATTTTCTTTTAAATAAATCGTTATAAATACAATACCAATCAAAAGCAGATTAAAAGTCAGTATCATTGACACAAATTTATTATCGAAATATTTGTTTCCATTTTTTATAACAATTATAAAAAATAATAGAATTGAAATTATAATAAAAAAATACTGAAAATATAATAGAATGTTATTTTTATCTGGAAATATATATAGGCCGACTGCGCCTAATGATGTCATATATAATGCTAAGTTTAATTTATTCATTTTCTTTTTGAGAGTGTGGAAGTTTTTCTGTAAATTAGCCTTCTATGGTAATTACCGAATAATTTTCTCAGAATCTACTGATCTACCTTATAAACTTAGTATAAAATATTAATAATACCATGTCAAGGACCGCTCTGATATAGAGCGGTCCTAACTCATTTAATTGTAATTAATTAAAGTGGCATTCTCCCTTCGTACATTATGCTGAATTCGCCGTACGCCTTACCCCAGTTTCTAATCGGCTGTGTCCACTTTTTTGTAGCTTGAAGAGTAGATAGGTAAAGGGATTTAAGCAATGCCTTATCGCTTGGAAACACCGTTCTTTGCCTATTTAGCTTCTTGTATGTACTATTTAGGCTTTCTATTGCATTGGTTGTATATAGTATCTTCATAACGTCTGACGAAAATTTAAAGATTGGTGATAGTACATCCCAGTTATTGTGCCAGCTCTTCATGGAATTAAGATATTTTGAATTCCATTTTTCTGTTACCTTATCCAATTGCTCCTTACCTTTTGATTCGTCAGCTGCAAGGTATATTTTCTTTAAATCTCCTGCAAAATCCTTCATGTCTTTGTATGATACGTATTTCAGGGTATTTCTAACTTGATGAACGATACATCTCTGATATTCTGCCTTTGGATAAGCAGCTGCAATTGCCTCTTTTATGCCGGTAAGTCCATCTGCACATATTATCATTACATCTTTTACGCCTCTGTTTTTTAGACTATTAAGTACTCCAAGCCAATATTTACTGCTCTCATTTTCTCCAATTTCAAGGCTTATTACCTCTTTATGCCATCACAATTTATCCCTAGAATCACATATGCTGCAAGCTTTCTAATTATGTTATCATCTCTTACGGAAAAATGGACAGCATCTATGAATAGTATTGGATAAATCTCATCAAGAGGTCTATTTTGCCAGTCTTCTATATCTTGTAATACCTTATCTGTCACATCTGATATGAAACTCTCACTGCACTCAAAGCCATATATCTCCTCTATTTGTCCTGATATTTGCCTTGTTGTTAATCCTCGTGCATACATACTTATTATCTTTCGGTCAATTCCTGAAATGTCTTTCTGCCTTTTCTTCACAACAGTTGGTTCAAAGCTACTGTGCCTGTCCTGTGGCACATCTGGCTCAAATTCTCCATAATTACTTCGTACTCTTTTTTTCTTGGTTCCATTACGATAGTTATCATTACTACTACGTTCATAACTGCTGTATCCAAGGTGGTTGTCCATCTCTGCTTCCATCATGGATTTGATAGTTCCACCTAGAAATCCCTAAGAGCATCCCGGATATCTTCTGCTGTTTCAATATCATATTCATCGATTAATGATGCTATGATATTTTTCTTCCCCTCTGTTAAGGGTTTTACGTGGTATACGTCTTTTTTCTTTGCTATTTAAATAGCCTCCTATGATATTTGTATTTTACCATAGAAGGCTAATTTACTGAAAAAACCTCACACTCTCCGCATTTCTAATTATATTAGTTATTTAGTTTTCTGACCTTGCGTTAACTGATCAAAATAGTGTTAATTCATAAAAATTACTTTTCAGGCTTCCATTCACATGTTCATCTTAATAATCAGCGTTCGCTTATATAAAAACAACTGTGATCTATCCGACCACAGCTGTTTCTAAGTAGTATTTTAAATGATTATCTTTGATTCTTTCCCTTCATGATGACCAATACCGTACATATTGACAATATCGACAAGAAAAGTGCCCACATTAGAACTTCGCCCTCATCAGATGTCTGCACTGTACCGGATTGACCGATATTTTTGTTTGCCTTATATGTCGTCTTAGTATCTCTTGTTTTACCGTTCTTTGACAAATCTGTCTTTTCATCATCAGAATTTTTCCCATTCTCGCTAATATTTATAGCCTGAGTTATCGTTCCCTTTGATGTTTCTACCGTGACATTATGACTTCCTGCTTTTAGCCTTTCAAGATATCCCTTATCAAATATAATTTCAAAGCTTCCCTCTTTAACTGTATATTCCTTGTCTTTAGCAACCAAATTGTTGTCTACCTTTACACTTATCAAATCCTCAGGTACAACATTTATTATGCGCAGAACTACAGGCTTACTGTCCCCTTTTTTGAAATTTAAGTTTGATCCGTCCTTGTCAAATTCTGCCTTAGGTTCCGAAACCGTTTTGCTGCACTTCAGTACATACGTCTTTGACTTTCCATTTACAGTTACTTGAATATTCACAGATTTAGAATTCTCTGTTCCCCTCAGATCCACTGTTGCCTTATCCGTATATGGTTTACCATCAATAGTTGCTTTTGCCTCTTTGGCAAGATCCAGACTTACTTCAAAAGTTTGCTTATCTTTTTCCAGAGTCACTGCGTATTCAGTTATGGTTTCATCAAAACCAGGTTCCATTTTCGCTCCGTTAAGAGTTATATTCTTAAGACCTTGTACTTCCGGAGCATTCTCGGCTGCTAACGCAAAAATATATCCACTGTCATTTTTGTAATATAGAGTTCCGTCATTGTCTACCATTACAGGAGATATGGAATACTCTTGGGCGTCCCCTTGCGGAACATGTAAATCTTCATATGTTGCTTTGTCAATGTGTCCGGCATTATCTGTCTTGAATATCTTCATTCCTCCGGGAGGTTTATTATATGTGAAATATACAATGTTATTCTCAGGCCCATCCTTAACAAGCGGTGCAGCCTGAGGATATCCCGGTGAAGGAACACTGTCTATTATCCTCATTGTCTCACAGCTAACAGTAACAAATTGATGAGTTGATTCATCTTGAAACGGGTTCCCATTTGCTGCTCCTATGTAAATAACATCATCAGCAATCGATGGCGTCCCCGTAGCCATAAGCCCTAGTTTACAAGTTCCCTCTAACACCATGGAGTCAGGGTTAACCTTGTGTAAATTTCCACTTTTTGTTGTAAAGTACAGACTGTTCTTATATTTTACAATTGATGATCTAATCTGCTCACCTTCCAATTTCAAGGACTTAATTAATTCTCCCGTTTTCGCATTAACTTTTCTCAGTTCTCCGTCATCTGAGCCAAAGTAGGCATAAGTATTATCTACATACGCCCCCATCCAATAGTATCCTCTTTTGTTTGGGTTGTCATATTTCCACTGCATGTTACCGTTTTCGGCATTAAGGCAGAAAAATTTTTCGGATTTCTTCTCACCCTTCCATGTCCCGGTATAAAGGTATCCATCATTGTATATTATTGGAGATATAGTCTGCCCTCCAATCTTTTCCGATGTCCAGATATGCTTTAACTCTTTCGGATTACTGACATCAACAGCTTCAATCCTTCCACTGCCTATGTGGATGTACAGCTTTCCGTTGTTATATGCCATCGGATTGGTTCCATAGCCGCCGACCATATCCTCAAGCTTTAAACCCTTAACGGGATCCAGCTTTTTGCCTGTGTTCTTATCCAACCTATATAATATTTCCCCCGATGCCACATAGATATAGCCGTCATCACCGACAGTAGGAACTGCCGGTGCAGATTCCCAGCCTTTGCCGAGCTTCTGTTCCCATTTTAGTCTCACCTCATTTGAACTTTCCGGAGTGTTATAATTTACTACCCCGTTGTTAGTATCCCCTGGTCTGAATCCCGTACAGGCATGTGATACATCGAATGGAACCATGGAAACAACCATAGCCGCTGAAATGACACAAGCTGTAATCAATTTTTTGAATTTGCTTTTCAACATTTAATAATCCTCCTTTTACAAATTGGGTAAAATGATTATAGACAGAATCACTAATACGAAAATATTATTAATTCAACGTCGACTGTTATTGTATAAATAAATTCTGAAATCATTTGAAAGGAATTGAAGTTGCCATCTCATATGATTTTGTTAAATAATCTGGTATTTCATAACTTGTAATAATGCTACGTCAATTTCCGCCTTCTAGATATCCTGATATGAAAAAACCAACCTGTTCCCGGAGGAACAGATTGGTTGCTTACTTATATTCTTATACTTCATAATATAAAGAGAATTAAATAATTCTATGGAATCAGAAACGCAATTACGCATCCATGTTTACTAATTCTCTCATTTTATCATAAAGCTACAATGCAATTAAATAAGTCTCCTGACTATGCTTCAGCATCTTACTCCCCTTCTCACTTCCTTATTATCATATGAAGCAATGGATATGGAATAAGACTCCACAATACAGTTGATCCTAAAACTAAGACCAGTACACTTGCAATAGGATTCCACCCCTACGCTCTCTCACGTGTGTTCCTCTAGATTTAACGCCATTTATTCAATTTTATCATCAATCATATCAATGTAAGAAGTTAGTTCCGATTACAGCCGTGTACCAAGGTTCGCTGCACCCCGAGATGTCCGTAGGTTTCAATCTTGATAAATACACTAAGCCAAACCCGGAACTCTACAACTCATATTTATTATAACACAACAGATTGTTATTTGACAATAATTTACCGTCAAAATTCCCAATTCTCTGATAAACAGAGTTATGCAGCAATAGTAAACGCCTGTAGAATATCAACCATATTACAGCCTTATAATTTCTGCAAAACAGTCATTGATCATTCCGGGAAAAAAGAAAAACAAACAAAAAAGAGCCATACCGAACTTACTTCATTCGTCATAGCTCCTTTCATGGTGCGGTCAAAGGGATTCGAACCCCCATGAGTCGCCTCACACGGACCTGAACCGTGCGCGTCTGCCAATTCCGCCATGACCGCATACCACGTCGAAATCACGCGACTCATTTAGTATAATAGAATTTAAAGGGAATTTCAATAGTTTTGACAAAATCCTTTAGAAAAATCACAGAGATTAATCCTTTTTAGTCCCCTCCGGAGAAAACTCTGCAATGAACCTTGCCACCTGAATGCCGCATGCAGATGCCTGAGATAAAGAATGTGTAACGCCTGATCCATCACCTATAGCATAAAGTCCCGGTATCCTCGTTTCCATCTTCTCATTCACAGGGACCTTTGAGTTGTAGAATTTAACCTCAACACCATAGAGCAAAGTGTCTTCGTTAGCAGTACCCGGAGCTATTTTGTCAAGGGCATATATCATCTCAATGATGCTGTCAAGCTGCCTTTTCGGTATCACTAGGCTCAAATCCCCGGGAGTCGCTTTCAGCGTAGGTCTTGTAAAGCACTTCTCCATTCTTCTGTCACTGCTTCGCCTACCCTTCTCTAGGTCTCCAAACCTTTGAAGCAAGACGCCTCCGCCCAGCATATTGGAAAGCCTGGCTATAGATTCACCATACTCATTGCTGTCATCGAAAGGTTCGGTGAACTTGTTCGTGACAAGTAGTGCAAAATTTGTGTTCTCCGTATGAAGTTTAGAGTCAGCATAGCTATGTCCGTTTACAGTAACAATACCATTTGTGTTTTCGGCAACTACCTCACCATATGGGTTCATGCAAAAGGTTCTAACAAGATCGTTATACTTATCCGTCTTATAAACAATCTTGCTCTCATAGACGTCATCTGTGATATGTTTGAAAACTTCCGCAGGGAGTTCAACACGCACTCCTATATCCACACGATTTTTTTCTTGAGGAATATCGAATTTAGAACATACATCGCCTATCCACTTAGATCCTGAACGGCCTGTAGCCATGATAACTTTATCACACATGAAACAACCCTTGTCGGTATTTACCCGAAAACTCCCGTCTTCCATGAGTTCCACATCATCGCATGTAGTGTAGAATTTAAAATCGATCTTCTTTGATACATAATCATAAATATTTCCGAGTATTCTAACATTTCTATCTGTTCCAAGATGCCTGACTTTCGCAGACAAAAGATGCAGATTGTTCTGCAGGCACTTGGTTTTCAGATTGGTTTCTGCTGTAGAATAAAGCTTTGCCTCAGAACCCCCCATTGAACATAGCACGGAATCGACATACTCCATAAGCTCCATTGCCTTCTCAAAGCCTACTGTTTTGTGCAGATCTCCGCCAAACTCCGTAGTTATATTATACTTTCCATCAGATAAGGTGCCCGCCCCGCCGTAGCCATTCATTATATGACAAGGAGTACACCTTATACACTGCGGTGTTACACCCATCTTAATTGGGCAATTTCTCCGTTCCAGAGGAGCCCCTTTATCTATTACCAGAACCTTACCGTGATAGTTAAGCTTGGTGAACTCGTAGGCGGCAAAGACACCTCCTGCACCTGCTCCTATGACAATTACATCATATTTGTTCATATATCATCCTCTCCCAACAGATTCATGTTTTCATAGTGGACTTTCTTTCAAAGAATCTGCTGTATTCCTGCGTTTTTATTTCACAAATAAAAAGCGTCAGAATCCTGACGCTTAGCTTTCCTTACCGAAATCATCATTAGCCCGATCAGCGAAATTAGTTTAGAACTTCAGCCTCTTCTTCCTCTGCCATGATGCTATCAAATGTCTTGACAACTTCCTCAAACAGCTTGTCATCATCAATATCAATGAGTTCAAACTCGACACCATCATCGTCCTGCGAAACTTCATTATACTCGTAAATATAAATATCATCGGAATCATCAAGAGGTATCAGAGCCATATACTCCTTATCTTCATGCTCAAATGTTCCCATAATCTCGCATTCGATAGATTCGTCCTCAAACTCCAATGTCAAAACATCGTCTTCATTCATAATTTCTTTTTCTTTGTCGCTCATGTAATTATCCTCCATGAAAACTTAAGTAGAATTTTGCAATCCCATCCTTCTCTACATACTATAACATTTTTAGAATGGGTTTTCAATGAAAATAAGTTATGAAAAGCTCCTAATCCCGAAAAAACTTCTTTATTTCCTTAGCATTTTTCTCCGTTATGCAGTTTACTTTCATAAGTTCCTCTTCTGAAGCTTCCTTAATATCATCTATGGATCGAAAATATCCAAGAAGAGCATTTCGCTTCACAGGTCCTATTCCCGGGATTCGATCCAGAGCAGATCCGATGGAATGCTTACCCCTTAGTTTTCTGTGATAGTCTATTGCAAAACGGTGAACCTCCTCTTGAATTCTCCCACAGTATTTGAACAAAACAGGTGTTTCTGCCAAAGAAATCTCATGGCTGTCCGAAAATACCATTCTATCTGTCCTATGACTGTCATCCTTTGCAAGGCCGACTACAGGAATACTAATGTTCATCGCATCAAGAACTGTCTTTGCAGCAGAAACCTGTCCTGCACCGCCATCCATAAAGATTATATCCGGCAATGTGATAAAGCCCGCATCTCCCTCCTCGGCACGCTTAAATCGTCTGTAAAGTACTTCCTGGAGGCTCCCGTAGTCATCGTGGGCACCGGCTGTCCTTATCTTAAATCGTCTGTAATCTTTTCTCACTGGTTTCAAACCTTGAAATACCACCATTGCACCAACTGTATCAACACCATTTGTATTGGAAATATCATAGGCCTCCACCCTAAATCCATCCTTTGGTATATACGGCGGTCTGTTATCACCATTTGTGTGTTCTTCATACTTTAGAGTTTCCTCAGTTTTTTGACTTTCATCACGCACTGGCAGCCCAAAAACAGCGTGTTCTTCTTCTTCGGATTTGCGAGTCAGTTTGTCGGTTTTGTCCAATCGGTAAGTTTCATCGGCCTTTTTCAGAACCTCTGCCATGAGCTTACCGAGATTTTCTTCCTTCTCCCTATTACTATCCGCTTTTAAATTAATAGTATTTATCAGTTGATCTCTATCTCTTTTAGCCATGTCCATAAGCTTCTTTTTAACTCCCCTCATAGGAGTAAAAATTCTCACATGCCTGCCGTCTTTAGACAGAAATTCTTCAATTAAGTCCTTCTCAGGCACCTCTTTTTCAACCAAAATTTCCCTTGGCACGTTAGCCCACTGGCTGTAGTACTGCTTCAAAAAGCTGTCCACCATTTCTTCCACAGTATCCCCATCATCAGCCTGAAGTTCAAAGGTATCCCTGCCGCTGAGCTTACCATTTCTTACAGGGAATACCACAACAAAATACTTTCCTCCGGCACCGAGAGATAGCACAACATCCAGGTCATTATCCCTGACCATTGTGACGCTCTGAATCTGACTCAGAGAATCAAGATCCCTTATCAAATCCCGGTATCTGGCCGCTTCCTCAAATTCCATCTCTACAGAAGCCGCCCTCATGCGTTTCTCCATATCATGACGAAGGGCCGTCGTCTTTCCTTTCAGGAACTCCAGCACACTGTCCACCTTTTTCCTGTAAAGATCTTTATCTACGGTTCCCATACATATGCCCGGGCATACTCCGATATGATAATTCAAGCATGGTTTATAGTCTTTAGGAAAAACCTGCGAGCTGCACCTTTTCAGCTTGAAAGCTCGGTTGATAAACTCCACAATCCTGTTCACAGCTCCCACATCGCTATAAGGCCCGAAATATCTGTTTCCGTCGTTTTTCAGAACTCTGGTTTTAAGAATTCTTGGATACGTCTCGCTTGTTGTCACCATTATATATGGATATGTCTTATCATCTCTGAGAAGCACATTGTACTTAGGCATATACCTTTTGATGAGATTGTTTTCAAGGACAAGGGCTTCCATCTCACTTCTACATGTTATCCATTCCACATCCGCTATATTGGACACCAGAGACCTTGTCTTCGGATTTGACTCAGCCGATTTATGGAAGTAGTGGCGTACCCTGTTTTTTAGAGAAATCGCTTTCCCCACATAAATTACCTGCCCGAGTCTATCCTTATGAAGGTAGACACCCGGCAGGTCGGGAAGTTTATTCAAATTATCTTCAAGGGTCAAATATGCCACCCCCTCCTTCTCCTGTCTTCTTCAATCTCTATCTGACGGAGAGCCTCCTGGTAAGCCATCTTCCTTCTTCGAAGTGCAGCTCTCCTTTTCTTTTGCTTTATCCTTATCCTGATATATATCCAAATGAAAATTATACATAGTATACCGAACAAAATCAGCATTGTAGCCATGTTTGAAATTCCCACTTTGGAAGGAAACCACCCTTCTTCAACATCCCTGTCAATAACGAGAGGTATTTTGTTCACTTGATCATCTGCAACATAGATGTTGTATGTGCCCACCCGGGTACCTCTCTTGACAGGTGCCTTAAGGTTCTCATCCATTGAAACGGTACCCCTGATCAGCTCCTTAGAACCTTCCTTTGGCAGATAGGCGTAACCATCATCTGTAGCAAATGCCGGGACTCTGGTCTTAGCACCACCCTTGATGTATGCCTTTTCAATCTCATCTCCTTTGGAAATCACCTTGATTCCCCGAACTGAGTTAACCGCATATTTAATCAATGCATTTGCATCTTTTTCCAGCCCATCAGTTTTTGGCGCTCCCATAACTGCGATTACCAGTCTCAAACCTTTGTAATTATATGAGATCAGCACAGCGGTTTCCCCGTTATCGCCACCGTCACCGCGCTGAACAGCGACAATATTCCTATCTTTTGCCACTTCGGGCCATGAGTTTGAAAGGGATCTTGCAGGCGTCAAATTGGTAGGTTTGATATCCTTCTTGTCGGACGAAGAAATCTTAGCAAATACTTCATTGGAAGAAACTACTTTCATAATTTGCATCATATCGTTTGCAGTGGAATAGTGTTCAGGATCAGGTTTCCCTACAGGATTGGTAAAATGAGTCTCTTTGCATCCTATGTTTCTCACCATTTCGTTCATCATCTTTACAAATTTACCCATATCCCCCGCAGATACTGCTTCACCGAGAGCATATGCAGCGTCGTCACTGTTTGCAATAAGTGCACCATATAACAAGCTTTCGACGGAAATCTTTTCTCCCGGTTTCAGATTCATTGAGCCTCCTAAACCTGCCGCAGACTCGGAAATTTCCACCTCAGTGCTGAGTTGTAGATTTTGAATCGCCAAAATAGCTGTAACAATCTTGGTAGTGGATAATGGTGCAATTCTGCTTCTGGACTTTTGATCAAAAAGCATCTCACCTGTATTCTCACAATAGAGTACAGCTGACGACGAGGAAATTGACGGTTTGTCTGAATCTTTATCCTGCTTTTTAACGGTCTTCTTTTTCTCTGACGATTTCTTAACCGCAACAAACTTTGTGTCGCACTTCTGAACAAGTAAGCTTCCTTTCTCGCTCGTTGCCATTGATGAATTTCCATGAGACAGATTTGAAGCCAGGAACACAAAAACAAGGGTCATAACCAATATGACCCTAAACAGTTTATAGTTAACACCGGATACTTTTCTCATATATTCCTACTCTCCAGCAATTTTATTCAGCGAGAAAAGCCTCCGCAATTTCAGAACCATTCTCAAAAATCATGCCTTTCTCACCGGATTCTTCGGTATAATTTCTAGTTTCATCATATGCCCTCTCATTTTCACTGTCATACATTACAAACGGAACAGGATCTTCACTATGTGTCCTCAATTCGAGAGGCGTATAGTGATCAGGCATTACTAGAATTTTATATCTTTCTCCGGTATTTTTCAAGTAGTTAAGCACCGGTTTTAAAATATTCTCATCTATCTCTTCAAGACAAAATATCTTGCCGTTTTCATCTCCCTGATGACCGCACTCGTCAGGACCTTCCACATGAACAAATACCAAATCATCTCCGCCTTTAAATGCCTCAATAGCGGCTTCTCCTTTACCCTTGAAATTGGTTTCCTTATTTCCTGTGGCTCCATTCACGTTTACAACCTTCATTCCTGACAGAATACCGATTCCCTTTATCAGATCCACCGCACTTATCACGGAACAGTTTAGTTTCCTGCCGTTTCCGTATGGTATCAGAGCCGGTTTTCTTCCGCCGCCCCATATCCACAGACAGTTTCCCGGTCTAAGTCCCCTTTCGATTCTTGCCTTGTTCACAGGATGGTTCTTGAGAAACTCATAGCTTCGTTCCATGATCTCTCTGATTTTCTCCGAAACCAGACAATTCGCCTTAATCTCATTATTATCGTCTTCTTTGGAATCGGAACCGTCAACAGATACAACTTGATTCGTATCTCCTGAGATTTGGCACAATCCTTTTTCAGCTAACTTGCATCCGGGAAGATAATCACCTATCTTCTTTCCGATAATATTGTGAGGAGGTTCACTTCCCACATCTGCCGGGACAATACCTTCTGAAGTATTCTCTATTACAAATGCCCCCCTATAAGAAATTCCATGCTGCATAAAAGCATTTTCCAGCAATCCTTCTTTCCTGAGATAATCCTGAAGATCATCATAAAGCTTCTTCCCTTCTTCTGAAGAAATATCCTGGCTGCTGTGATCCACCAATTCAAGATTCTCAAAGGCAGTAGAATACAGGTTCGCACAGGAATTTTCATCTGATGAATTGTCATTAAATGAAGGATCTCTCAGAGTGACAATATTCCCCCTGAATGTGATATCATTATCAGCCAGTTCAATCCCCATACTTGCCGCTTCAAGAGGTGCCCTCCCGGTATGAAATTTCTCCGGAGGATAGCCCAATAGAGAAAGATGTCCTACATCACTTCCGGCTTCCATGCCATTTGGAATTGTCCTGCACCTGCCGACAGTCCCTCTATGAGCCAGTTCATTAACAACGGGGTTATCAGCCAGTTGGAGAGGGGTTTTTTTGTCCCTGTCAGGAAGCGGATAATCTCCCGCACCATCTGTTATTAATATAAAATACTTCATTATTTATTCTCATCCTCAAATTTCTTCATAAATTCTATGAGCTTATCTACACCTTCCTCCGGCATTGCATTGTAAATGCTTGCTCTGAGTCCTCCAATTGAACGGTGACCCTTAAGATTCACCAGGCCTTCTTCTTCAGCAGCTTTTACAAATTTTTTATCTAAATCCTCTCTGCCTGTTACCATCACAACATTCATCAGAGAACGATTCTCACCCTTAACAGGACAGCTGAAAAGTTTACTTTCATCTATTGCACCGTACAGTTTATTAGCCTTTTCTTTATTCTTTTTCTCAATGGCTCCAATTCCGCCTTTATCAAGCAAGTTCTTGAAAACTTTTCCTGCTACGTATATAGCAAAGCAAGGAGGAGTATTATAAAGAGAATCCTTGTCTGCATGAGTTTTATAATCCAGGTAAACCGGTGTCATAGGATGGGCTTTTCCCAGCATATCCTCCCTTATAATCGCAATCGTCACACCTGCAGGTCCGATGTTTTTCTGAGCTCCTGCAAAAATTGCCGCAAATTTAGTGACATCAATTTCCTCAGAAAGAATGCAAGAACTCATATCTGCAACCAGCGGAATATCTCCCGTCTCCGGAATATATGGAAAATGAGTTCCGTAAATCGTATTATTGTAACAGATGTATACATAATCTGCATCTTCTCTAAAATCTTCTTTTTTTACCTTAGGAATATATGAGAATTTATCATCTTCTGAAGATGCCACAACTCTCACATCACCATATTTCTGAGCTTCTTTATATGCCTTCTTTGCCCACGAACCTGTGATTATGTAATCCGCCTTATGGCTTCCTCCCATGAAATTTAGTGCAACCATTGAGAATTGTACCGTGGCACCCCCCTGAATGAAAAGCACTTTATAATTGTCCGGGATATTCAATAAAGATCTCAAATCAGCTTCAGCTTCTTTGATTATTTTGTCAAATACCTCAGAGCGATGACTCATTTCCATTACTGATTGGCCGCTTCCCTTATAATTTGGCAGCTCTCTTGCAACATCTTCGATAACTTCTAACGGCAACATTGATGGGCCGGCAGAAAAGTTAAAAACTCTGTAATTTTTGTTCATTTTCATCACCCCTGCTAGTATTAATTGTTGTTTTTAATAAAAATTTTCTCTGTTTGACTTAAATTATACCACAATGCATATTGATGTCAATGCTTTGATATGATATAATCCAGAATACAGTTTAAAGATTTATTGTTCTAAATCGAAGAGAAAAACATTAAAAAGATTAATTGAAAAGAGGTTTGCTATGTACAGAATTGGAACTTTAAACAAAATTTCTAAGATAGGCTTAGAGCATTTTACTAATCTCTATGAAATCGTTGACGATATAGACACTGCTAACGGAATCATTGTCAGAAGTCAGGATATGCACAATATGGAATTTCCTGAATCCTTAGTGGCTATCGCCAGAGCAGGTGCCGGTGTGAATAACATTCCACTGGAAAAATGTGCCGATAAAGGTATTGCGGTTTTCAATACCCCCGGAGCCAACGCAAACGCTGTTAAAGAATTGGTAATTGCGAGTGTTATTATGAGCGCCAGGAACTTATATGACTCTATCAATTGGGCTTGCTCACTTTCAACCGATATATCTTCTTCTGTTGAAAAGGGGAAGGGGCAATTTGCCGGACATGAAATCGCCGGAAAAACTCTGGGCGTAATAGGTCTGGGAGCCATAGGCGTAAAGGTTGCCAACGCAGCTTCAAATCTGGAAATGAAAGTTGTCGGTTATGATCCATATCTTGGTGTTCGTGCTGCCCATGACATGTACCCTTGCATTGAAATTCTTCCTAACATGGGGGATCTCCTTTCAGTATGCGATTATATAACCGTTCACATCCCTGCAAATCCTGAAAACAGGAATATGTTTAACAAAGAAATCTTCGATCAATGCAAGGACGGGGTTGTAATTCTCAACTTCTCCAGGAATAGTCTTGTAAATGAGGAAGATCTTCTCGATGCCATTAATTCCGGAAAAATAAAGCAATATGTCACTGATTTCCCAACTGATGGAATTATGTGCAAACCGGGAGTCCTCTGTGTACCGCACCTGGGTGCTTCTACAGCTGAAGCTGAAGATAACTGTGCTGTTATGGCCGCAGATGAAATCATGAATTTTATTGAGAACGGTAATATTTCCAATTCTGTAAACCTGCCAAGTGCCTCCCTTGGACCGATGAAGGAGGGTGAAGCTCGCGTTGCTGTTATAACAAAGGGAATAAGCAATCCTGTTGATATGGCAATCAAAATGTGTGAAAACAATATTATTACCGGAGCTACCGGCGGTCTCAAAGGTGTCTATGGTTACGCACTTATAAGTTCTTCTGAGCCTTTTACCCGTGTTCGAGCAGCTGAGGGAGTTGTAAAGGTTAGGGTTATGCAAGATCTTTAAGCTGCTCTTCTGATTTACAAATACATACCATTGAATTTTGGTATGGGCTCCAAAAGAATGCAAAATCAAAAATAGCCTTCTACAATGAATTATGGGTATCATAGAAGGCTATTTTTGTACGTGTATTTTTATGTCTCTAACATTAATCCTTAATCAATTCTTTAATGCCGGTAGCAAGGCCTGCTACACTTGCAATATCCGACGGTATAATTATCTTAGTTGCCTTTCCGTTGGCTGCCTTTTCCAAAGATGAAAGTGATTTCAGTGCGATAACTTCCTTATTTGGTTTCGACTCAACAAGCATTTTGATACCATCAGCTGTAGCTTTCTGAACCATTCTTATTGCCTCGGCCTGACCCTCTGCATTTTTGATAGCTGACTGTTTGTTGGCTTCTGCCTGCAAAATCAAAGCTTCTTTGTTTCCTTCGGCAATCAAAATTGCGGATTTTTTCTCACCCTCCGCTTTTAAGATGCTTTCTCTTCGTTCACGCTCTGCTCTCATTTGTTTTTCCATGGCAACCTGAATATCCCTAGGAGGGGTAATATTCTTAACCTCCACTCTGTTAATCTTAATTCCCCACGGATCAGTTGCCTCATCAAGAACGATTCTTATCTTCGTATTTATATGTTCTCTGGAAGTTAGCGATTCGTCAAGTTCAAGTTCACCGATTATATTCCTAAGGGTTGTCGCTGTAAGATTTTCTATTGCTTGCATAGGGGATTCCGAACCATATGTAAAAAGTTTAGGATCCGTGATCTGGAAGAAAACCACCGTATCAATTTCCATGGTTACATTATCCTTTGTAATCACAGGCTGAGGTGGAAAATCAATGACCCTTTCTTTCAAAGATACCTTCCTGGCAACTCTATCTATAAAAGGAATTTTCACGTGTAAGCCCACGCTCCATGTCCCTTTATAAGCACCTAGCCTTTCTATTACATATGCCTGTGCCTGTGGAACTATCCGTATGTTTGTCGCTATAATTGCAATCACCGCTACAATCAACACCAGTAAAATAATCAAACCCATTAGTTGGACCTCCTTTTTTTCTCTTCTATCACGTTAATTATTATTTCTTAAATTCTTCCACCAGAAGTTTGACACCGTCAACCCCAACAACACGAACTTTTGATCCCGGTTCAAACTCTTGATCCTGTACATATGGAATTGCAGTCCACTCTTGACCCCATACGAAAATTACTCCCGGCTTATATGGCTTAATCTCAATTCTGACTTCTCCTACTTTACCTATCATAGAGTCTATATTGGTCATCTCCTCGCCTGTCTTCAGCTTTTCAACGAATATTTTTCTTGTGAGTGAGAGCATCACCACACTGACCACAACAAAACATATTATCTGCCAAACAAGACTGCCGCCCAAAAGTGCTACAATCATTGCACAGAGGGCTCCTATCGCAAACCAAATGGTGGTAAGACCCAGTGTCAATCCTTCGATAACAAGAAGTAATCCTGCAGCTACAAGCCATATTACCCACATGGCTATGTTCATTTAACTCCTCCCTTCAACCATCAACCGATTAATATAAAAATCCATTTGAATTTCCTAGCTAAAAATCGATAAACCCCCATATGTTATAACTGAAACAAGTATTCCTGCAATAGTAACTCCGATTACAATTGCAGGAAAGGCCCTTTTAATTCTCATATCAAGCACAGTAGCTACAAGAGCTCCTGTCCAGCCTCCTGTTCCGGGCAATGGTATTGCAACGAGAATCACAAGTCCGATCCACTCGTACTTGTCAATTATCTCCTGCTTAGACTTTGCTTTTGCTTCGAGCTTTTCTACAACTGACTCAAGCCTCGGACTCATCTTCCTCATAAGTTGAAATACTCGTCTTAGAAAAAAAAGAATGAACGGTATGGGAATAAGATTCCCGATTATGGAAAAAAACATTGCTTGTGTAACTGTAAGGCCTGCTGCCACCCCAAACGGTATCGCACCCCTGAGCTCTATAACAGGAATCATAGCCATTGCAATTGTAGAAAAGATCGTCTTCATTTATTCAAAAACCGCCTATTTACGTTAATACTAGCCTTAATTATATAGTTAACGAAAAAAAAAGTAAATAATTTTTAAAAAAAGTCTTGACAAATCGCTCTGGTCAGCATATGCTAACTATAGATAAGGTCAGCTAACGCTAACATATTGCATGGCTGAATAATAAATCTAAAACTACGACAAATACATTACAGAGCTTTAACTGATTTGATCCAAAAGCTCAATAATAGATTTTCATCAGGAGGATAGAATGAGTATCGTCATTATAGGCGGAAACGACTGTATGGTCTGCAAATACAAAAATTTATGTAAGGATTATAATTGCGAAGCGAAGGTTTTCACTCAAATGAAAGGCACTATGAAGAGCCGAATCGGGAATCCGGATTTACTTGTTTTGTTTACAAATACTGTTTCTCACAAAATGATACGAGTTGCTACCAATGAGGCAAAAGCCTCAAATCTTCCGATTGAGCGATGTCATTCCAGCTCACTTTCCGCATTAAGAGGAATCTTAGATAAGCACGTAAATGTTTAATATAGTTGCAGATGTTTGCGTAAATACAATAATTACACGCTCATTGAATCAATTCGCTTATCGGGAGAGGTAGATGACAGAGTACCAAATAATAAAGCACTGTGCACCGACCCTTGCCGGTCTAAAGTCAGGCAATCTTATAAGAATTTCTTTCAATAACAAGAAAGATTTATTCGGTCAAATAGGTGCAATTAACAGAAAGATAAACAATAAAGGGATTTATCTGATAGCCCTATCAGTTTCTTCATCAGAGGCATGGATTTATATTTTCAGACCTCATCTGCTTCAAAAGCTTTTAGATAACAATGATGCAATGCAAATTCTGGGGAATCTCGGTTATGATCTTTCATCTGTTAGCGGACTTCTTAAATGTTTAAAGACTCGGCTTGAAAACTATGACATGAAAGACAATTTTCCCCATGAAATCGGATTTTTCCTTGGTTACCCACCGGAAGATGTGATTTCCTTCTTCAAAAACAAAGGCAAGAACTATCTCCTTTGCGGACCATGGAAAGTTTATCACGATGTATGCTCTGCACAATGTATTTTTGAAAAGCACAGAAAGTGCACAAGGATATATTGTGAGCGCTACACATCAGGCACGACACTGGAAAAGTTGGCAGTACGTTCTAGCATTTCCTGCTAGTAACTGCACATAAATCAACAGGAGGACAAATTAAAAATGAAAAACATCGCAATCGTTTACTGGAGTGGAACCGGTAACACAAAAATTATGGCTGAATCTATACAGGAAGGCGCCGGCGAATCAGCAAAGCTGTTTACAGCCGAAGAATTCACTCCGGAAATGGTGGATGAGTATGATGTACTTGCGTTCGGATGCCCATCAATGGGAGCTGAGGAGCTGGAAGAAGATGTATTTAGACCTTTATGGGATGATGTCCTTCCAAAACTCAATGGAAAATCCGTTGCACTGTTTGGCTCATATGGTTGGGGTGATGGTGAATGGATGAGGCTCTGGGAAGAGGAAGCGAATGATGCCGGAATTGAACTTGCACAACCTTGCTTGATCGTCCACGAAACACCCGATGAAGAAGGTATGGACGAATGCCGAAGTCTGGGACAAAACCTTGCATTCTAGATATACCAAATCGGATATTACATAATTAAAATACGAAATTTACTAACCTCTCAGAAAGTTAATTATTATAACTTCTTTCCGAAAAAGACCGGTTGCTTTCCTTGCCGTTCACACGCAGCCGGTCTTTTCATTTGTAATTTCTGTTTAACTGCTCCGTCTGTTCCCTATCTCACCTGCCCATTCAAAACCCTTTTTAGCAATAATCACTGCTATGATCTCATTTATGACTGCAGCAGCAGCTATTGTACCCTGTATGATTACTGCATATTCATGGCGTGACTTTCCTAAGGCAGAAACGGCTATTCCTGTAAAAACCAATGACACTCCGGAATGAGGAAGAAGCGTAAATCCCAGATATTTTTGAACCTCCATTGGCATATTGCTAATTTTTGCCCCAAGTCTGGCCCCAAAATACTTGCCAATGCTCCTTGAGATTATATACACAACTGTAAATATACCTGCTCCCCCAATAGCCTTATAATCAAGAGGCACTCCTAAGTTAGCGATAACTACAATCATCGAGAAAGAAAGAATCGGGTCAAAATATTCTGTTATATTCTGAAGAACTTCCTCACTTACCATATTTGAAAATATCGCTGAAAATGACATTCCCATCAGCATATAATTTAAAACCGGTGCAGGCATCAATCCGTTGAGAAAAAATCCCATAGCAGCTGTAGCGCCAATCATAATTATCAATATAGTCAATACCGCCAATCTTGATTTAAACTTCCTAAGTAAAAATCCCGTCGGAATCCCGGTGATAATACCTATTATCAGAGGAAGAACTATCATCACCGGAACTATCTAAAACGATAAATTCCCATCAGAAGCCTTCATTACAACAAAAGAAATAGTGGTGAAAAAGCAAATCACTCCTACGACATCATCCATAGCTGCCATTGGCACAAGAGTCCTCGTCACCGGTCCGGAGGTTTTAAACTCCTGTACGATTGACAGAGCCGGAGCCGGAGCCAGAGCGACCCCTCCAAATATAAATCCTAAATATAACGGTATATTCATCGTCATAAAAATCAGAGAAAAAACTAAAGAGACAAAAACATATGTCCCGACTGATTGAACTACTGTAGTAACAACAAGTGCTTTTCCATATTTCTTTAACTTATTGAAAACCAACTCCGTTCCGATCATTAAACCGACGCCGCACTCCAGAACTTTTAATATGACATGGTACAACTCGTTTTCTATGAGTTGATTGCTCATGATATCAAGTGCATAAGGTCCCAGAGCCATTCCGGCTATAAGCCATCCCAAAAGAGACGGCAACTTCAGCTTAGAAATTATTTTTCCGCATATATACGCTATGGCGATAGAAATTATCCATCTAATGAACAAAACCATTGATCTTCCCTCTAACTGTCCGACATCAAATCTTATAGATTGCTGAATTACGAATCTATTTGTATATCAACCGTACTTCCACCTTCAAGATTTTTTTTTACAGCAATTCTCCTCGGAATCCTCTGATAAATGTAGTCCACGTGGGAAATTATCCCGATCATCTTATTGCCTTTGCTTAAATCGATTAAATTATTCACTGCATTCTTCAATGCTGTAGAATCCAAGGTTCCAAAACCCTCATCTATGAACATGGTTTCTATTGCAATCCCTCCTGACGAGCTCTGTATTTCGTCTGCAAGTCCGAGGGCAAGACACAAAGATGCCTGAAATGATTCTCCGCCGGAAAGAGACCTTGTACTTCTGTAAGTATCGTTACTTAAATCGTGTACATCAAGATCCAGACCTGTTTGACTTCTCCGACTCATGGGAGTTTTTTGCCTTACAAGCTTGTACCTGCCATTTGTCATTTTCAATAGTCTGCTGTTAGCACGAACAAGAATACTGTCTAAAAAAGCAATTTGCACGAAAGTCTCCAGCTGAATTTTTTCTTTACCGAGCAAATCCCCGTTGCATGTTGCGGAAAGGTTAGCATATATATCTCTGATTTTTTTCGCCGCTTCAAGATTAGGCATAATGCATTTAAACTCTTCCAAAGCTTCCTTTTCATCTTCAACAATGGTATTCATAAGCCTTATTTTCTTTTCTATCTGCTGAATCTGAGCATCAGTTTCTAAGATTATCCTGGAAGATTTGTTGAGATTTTCTCTAACAGTAATTTCATCTCTATCTTCGGTCAGTCTTTTTATTGTGATGTATCGTCCCTCTGCCCTGTTCCACTCTTTATTCAATGTATCGGCCAGTTCGGAGATTCTATCTATCTCCTCATTTATTTCTTTTTCTCCGGCCCTCAATTCTTCAATCCTGGCATTCAGTTCATCCAATCCGCTAAATTCCATATTTTCCAAAGCATATTTCAAATCTTCGGAGGAGTTGTTATACTCCCCTACTAACTGATTATATTTGTCTTTTTGATCATGAAATTTAGTTTTCAGTTCCTGAATTTGTCCCTCTAAATTCCGAATTTCCTTTCTTATGTTTTGAATAGATTTTTCAGCTTTATCAATGTTACAAAGCTCTGACTTCAAAACTTTAAGCAAAAGATTAAGATTCTCTTTCAGGTTTCGATACTCATCCGTATTAATTTGCTTTAAATCACCACCTTTAAAGTCATTGTCCGATTTACTTAGCGTCTCAATATCAGTCATACTTTTCGCTAAAGCATTCTTATAAAAATCGTCATGAATATTTTCTAGAAGTGTCCTTCCTGTATTTGTTATATCAAACGTACCAATCTCTTCTTGCAATTTTTCAAACATCATTTTTGTCTGATTGCATGAAGCATCCGCCCTTCCTTTAAAATTTGATACCTTACTGTGGGTATCATTCCTCTCCTGTTCAATGGATCTTTGCTTTTCTTCAGCAATATCAATATCTTCTTTGATGATTTCTTTCCCGGGAATACGTGCAAGCACGGGGTGATGTATAGATCCGCAGACAGGACATGGCTTTCCTTCATCAAGATTCTTCGCAAGTATACCGGCCTGTTGCTTCAGATATCCGCTTTCAAGTTCATTGACAAAAGCTTGGTATTCTTTATAATAAGCGTCTATTTTTAGAAAAACATCAGACTCTTTGATATATTCCTTTTCAAATCCTTCCCATCGGTTATAATTATTCAAAAAATCATCAACAGACCTATATAAGGATTCTACTGCAGTTATTCCTCCGGCAATATCACTTTTTGTTGACGCCTTTTTTTCTAATTTCTTAACTTCATCGGTTTTTATCTCTGATTTATTCGTCAACACGCTTATATATTCTGATAAATCATCTATACAAGATTTAAGAGTGCTCAAAGATTCAGCCTTTTCAGCAAGGTCATTCCTTCGATCAGCTATATTCCGGTAACGTGGCTTTTCTATCTCAAGAGAAGTTATCTGTTTCTTAAGTTTCTCCAGTTCCTCTTTACGAGCCGGTACAATAGCTAACTCATCTTCAAATTCTTTTTTTCTCTTTACTATCAGTTCTCGGTCTATACGTGATTTTTCCAGTTCTGCAAACTGTTCGATGACTTTCTCAAGCTTTATTCGTTCTGAAAGTGTATCGGCATTTAACTTTTTGATTTCTCCTTGATTTGCCTCCAATATTTTCAATTCATCACGGTCTTCCAGCAAGAGTTTCTCTATCAAATTCTTCTTTTCGTCTATTGATAAATTCTGAAAACTATCTTGATTTAAATTCGTATCTGAGAATATATCGACTTTTCCTTGTTCCTCGGACAGCTTCTGATAACCCGAGCTCTGCGGCCTTGCCTTATTAATTGTTTTGAGAAAGGCCTCAGAAAGTTTATTCTCCATTTGATTTACTGACTCTATACGCTTCTTTAATTCACCCTTAAGTTCTTCCTGTATTGACCTATAATTACCGGTTTTAAACACTTTACTGAATATTGCTATTCTTTCTTCCGTAGTAGAATTCAGGACTTTTAGGAATTCTCCCTGGGCAATCATTGTAACCTGCCTGAATTGATTTGCATCCAGGCCGATAATATTTCTAACCTGCTCATCCACTTCTCTTTTCTTAGTGTATGGAACAGTTTTTTCACCTACCACTTCGAGAGAAACTTCATAAGGACTTGTTGTAAAGCCCTCTCCTCTTAACTTTTCTACTGACTGCTCCGGTTTCCTATAAATTCGATAGACTCTGCCATTGCTTTTAAATGTCAGCTCTGCATAGGTTTTGACCGATGGCTTTGCATAGGTAGATCTCATCATACCGGGAGTTCTAAGGTTTCCACTTGCAGTTCCATAAAGAGCATAGACGATACCGTCAAAAATAGTAGTTTTTCCTGACCCTGTAGCTCCTGATACCAAAAAAACTCCATCTTCCCCTAATTTTTCTAAGTCGATTTCGATACGATCCGGGAAAGGTCCATATGCAGATAAAATTAGTTTAATCGGCTTCATATTCATGCCTCCACACTCTGTCAACAAGCTCCGTTACTATCTTCCGCTCGGCTTCATTCATTTCTCGATTGTTTTGCCCCCTGAATAAATCTTCTACCATCTTCAGTGGATTGAGTGATTCAGAAATATTTGCGGCTTTCACTTTACTATCATGCCTTGTCATGGAGTTGTCATATCCCAAACTCAAAATGTATGGATAGTATTTGCGCAACTCACTTATTCCATTACTGATTATAGTTTCATCGGTAAGCGTTACCCTGATGAAAGCATTTCTATCTACCGTTTCTCTAAATTCCGGAGATGTCAGCTGAGTAAACGATCCTTTCAATTCCAATAAGTCTTGTTTGGCTTCCAAAGGCATTTCCTCAATGTGTATACTTCCTTTTTCTCTTATATCTACTACGGTCATTGTTTTTGTATGACCTGCTTCTGAGAATGAATACTTCAAGGGTGTCCCTGCATACCTCACAGTCTCACGACCTACAAACTGAGGCTTGTGAAGATGTCCCAGAGCCACATAATCAAATTTGTCAAACAGTGTGAAGTCAACATTTTCACTGCCGCCCACATAAATTTCTTCGGACTCTGAAGTAGCAGCACCTGTCACAAATTGATGACATATTAATATATTCCTCTTCGAAATATCCGGATTTATCTTATTCAAAACGTATCTGATGGCTTCTGTAAATCCCTCGCCTTTGAAATCTTCATATGCTTTGCGCACATGAATCGGCCTGATATAAGGAAGTAAATAAAAATTCAAATCACCATATTCATCCGAAAGCACTACCTTGTCCACATTTCCGTTAAAGACCGATGATATATGAATGGCGCTTTTTTCCAAAATCCTTGCACCGAATGACAATCTCTGTTGGGAATCATGATTGCCGCCTATAATGAAAATATGCACTTTCAACTCGGACAGCTCTGTGAGAAATTCATCAAGAAGTTCCACCGCCTCAATAGTTGGAAAAGTAGTATCATATACATCTCCTGCTATCATTATACCATCAAGATTTAATCTGTTGACCCAATCGACAATTTGTCTTAACACATCACATTGGTTATCAATTAGAGAAAAATCGTTAAGCTTCTTTCCAATATGAAGATCTGCTATATGTGCTAATTTCATCTTCTAACATCCTTTTTATTATTCACCTAACGTTATATTCGTCCGATGATAATGGAATTATCCCTAAAGTATATGTATAACAAATGACACACTACATTTACTTACGGAAATCATTTTAAGCAAAGCAATTTCCAAACACTTGTTCTGATTTCTATTATACGCCATTCTTCGACTATTGCAATTACTTTTTTTTACAATTTTTTGTATTTTTGTCATATAAAACATCCGCGATAATTCTATTTTTTGTTGTATAATCAATCTATAAGATATATTTCCAGAAATAAACAGGAGGTGTACAATGGATAATGACAGACCCAGATAAAATTCCAATAGTGTCCAGGCAAGTCTGTGCCAATATCAGACAAGATGACATCTTGAAAATTGAGAGATTTAACAGAAAGATAAATGTTGTGACCGATACTAATGAATATTGGTATTATGGAAAAATGGACCAACTGGAGCCATTGCTTTACAATTCATTTTATCGTTGCATGGATGGTTGTTTTTTGAATATGGACAGGATAGAATCGGTTGCTAATCAAACCGTCGTCTTTGATTAAATGTTAGTCAACATATAGGGAAACCTGTATGCGTTGTCCTTCAATTGTGAATGAGGAACGATAAATTTTCAAATGTTATTAATTGCTCATTTTATATATAGAAGTGACAACTGATACTGCCTGAATTGCTAGAAACCCCTAAAGCTAAGACGACTACAACATAAGGATGAAACAGACCTAAGTGTGAACGTTGCGAAAGCGGAAAGAACGTCTCAGATTGTACATGGTTAAAGCCTAAATACTTGCAAACAGGCAAATGGGCAACTAGCAGCCAAGCTTCGAACAGAAGAAGGTTCAACGACTATTCCCTTGGTGGAAGTAGGGTACAAGTTATCGGTGCCTGAAGCGGGCAGATCCCCTTGGGGACAAGAAATAGTCTGTGCTTATGCGAAAGTATAAGAAGTATATATTTTAATTTAGAGAATTCTATTAAATCTATACTGCCGTGAGTGTAGCGACTCACGGTGAACAAAATGCAATGTAATCATTGCAACACAGAACGGTATGACGTATTCAATGGGCCGAACAAATTTTATCAAAACCAAACAACGATATGCAAGACATTTAATTGAGACCTATAATATAGATTCTTCTAAAACTAAATGTGAAAAGTAATGATTTATAATCATAGGTTATAATCTATTATTCAGGTAAATCAATCATAATGTTTTCATAATGTCTTTTTCAGTCATTATTTAATCTCTTGTGATACCATAAAAGTTTTCCCTCCTCTTTTTCGGGAATATATTATTTTAGAGGAGGTAACGTATGGATATCATGAGTAACAGAAAAAATATTGGCAAAATCTACCTGGCAGGAGGTTGCTTTTGGGGTGTTGAAGGGTATTTCAAAAGACTTGATGGGGTGCTGGATACAGAGACAGGTTATGCAAATGGTCAAACTTCAAAACCTTCTTATGAGGAAGTTTGCGGTGGTGATACAGGCCATGCAGAAGCTGTCGCTATCAGATATGATAGAACAATAATATCTTTAGAGGAATTGATTTTGCACTATCTGCGCATTGTTAATCCTTATACAATCAACAAACAAGGTAACGATGTAGGTATACAATATCGCACAGGTATATACTTTGTGAGTCCGGAAGACGAATGCATAATCCAAAAACTCATATCGAGCATTCCTGATAGTCACAATTTTGCTATTGAAATCAAAGCTCTTGAGAACTTCTATCCGGCTGAAAACTATCACCAAGATTATCTTGACAAGAATCCTGACGGATATTGCCATATTAATTTATCCCTGGCAAATAAATCTCTTCTGCCGGATATTTATCATGTGCCCGAATCAACTATATCTTCACAACATGATAGAGAAAAGGCACTAATTAACAGGATAGGAAAACAAGCTTACCAAGTAACTCAAAATGCTGCAACGGAAATGGCATTTACAGGAATATACGATGATTTTTGGAAAAAAGGCATCTATGTTGATGTAGTTTCCGGGGAGCCTCTTTTCAGCTCTTCGGATAAATACAATGCCGGTTGCGGATGGCCTACTTTTTCAAAACCTATCCGGTGGAAATCAGTGAAATATAACGAAGATAACTCTTATGGAATGGACAGAGTAGAAGTTATAAGTAAAATGGCTGATTCTCACCTGGGACATGTTTTCCGTGATGGACCTACAGATAAGGGTGGCTTAAGATACTGTATCAACAGCGCATCATTACGCTTTATCCCCATCGAAGATATGGAAAGTGAAGGCTATGGAGCGTATATCCCCCTTGTTCATTAGATCTATAATTGCTAATAAAACATATCTCTATTCTTACCGAGTTAAATGCATTATCTTACATCAAATAATATGAATCCATCTGATAACAGAGAAGTCGTAAATTCAATCAATTCTTTTGATACTAGTGTTAAAATCGGAGTAGTCGGTATCGGAAATAATGTCGGAACAACAGAGATAGCTGCATCACTATCTGTTTGGATATCTGAAAGGTATTTCTTCGCTTTCGGAGATCCGAAGGTTAGTTTCATTGAAATGGCGTTTTTTGAATCTTCTAATATGCAGTTTTTTAAAAGATATGGTATGGGGAGATTTCTTGACAGATACTCTTTTCAAGATGTCCTCACGAGTCTACTGATTTCGGAGAAAGATGAATTATCCCCAAACTTATCCCCAAAATCAGAAGTTATACTTCCGGAGATGCAAAAATCCAATTCATGGTCAGGTGTCAATTGGATGGTTCCGGGAGAAAACCTCCCATATCTTTTCGGAGCAGCACTGTCCGTCTCCACATTTTCGATATCAGGCAAAAAGCTATCATCTGCGTATGATACCTTAAAGTCAATGATTTCCACACCTGTGGCAGTGTTTGACTTAGGCAGAGGCTTAGGAAAAGAATACCTCCTTGCGGAAATGGATTTAGTCATAGGTATAGCCGGTCCAAATAATTCTATCCTACATAACAGAGTCAACGATATCCGTTCAATTGAAACTTATAGAAAACAAGGAGGAAATATGATGTGGACTGTGAATGCCTCATCGGACGGGATAGATAAAAAGTACATACGAAAGATGCTTGCAGGAGGACAAATAATATATATCCCTAAATTTGAAGATAGACGTGTCCTGCAATGTGACAGTAAAATGAGATTCCTCTTTGAGGATGATTTCATTAAGTCAGAATTATGGAAATCATTTGACAGAATATCCGGTTTTTTCGAAAGAGCTATTTGAATTTTTCCCATACCACTTAAACTATCCCTTTTATTAAGATCATATAATTCTGTAATATATGTTGGATAATGCCTGGGAAACATATGCCTTAACTTGTGTTTTTATTCAAAAAGTAAAAACATATCAAGATCTGCTATAATCAGTTCCCTCCACCATAATCACTGAAGCTGAAGATATGATTTTTAAAAAGTCTCGATGAACAATCTTTCATAATGTTTACCTCAAAGTATGACAAAGAAGTATGTGGCAACTCTTTTTTTAGCCGCAAGTGCCACTTTTACTGCCACTCAATACCCCCAAAAAATCCACTTTTCCCCTTTATTTTCCCATAAGCTGGAAATTTATATAAATTAAAAACCCTTGAGACTGTTGAAATCTCAAGGGTTTTAAAGTGGTGCGCTTAAAGGGACTCGAACCCCCAACCTCCGCATTCGTAGTGCGTTACTCTATCCAATTGAGCTATAAGCGCATTTAGTGGTAAACTATCATTTCCACACTCATTTAATTATACAAGATAATCAAATATATGTAAAGGAAAATTTCCCTGATTTAGCGCACCGGTTGCAATCTGCATATATACATCTATATGGCCCCAATTGCAATATATTAATTCCTATCACCATAATCTGAAAATCGTATAAACGACAACAAAAGATTCCACTAAAGCTTAATTACCTGAAGGAAAATACGGGGCGAGAAGACTTGCGATATTTGCTATAGGCATAGTCTGCAGCCATACTCTACCCGGACCCTTTATGGTCGTATTAAATAGACCTTCACCGCCAAAGAAAATATTTTTCGCGCCTTGTATACGTTTAATATCCATACTACATGTTGCATCCATAGCTGCCAGGTGAGAGGTGTCCACAACAATTTCTTCGCCTTCCGCAAGTGTATAGCACTCAACATGCCCATCAAATTCTGCAAAAGATATCCCATTTCCGGAAATCTTCTGCATTATAAATCCTTCGCCGCCGAATATTCCGGCACCGAGTTTTTTATTGAATACAACCGAAAAATCTATGCCTACTTCTCCCGCAAGAAATGCACTTTTTTGAAGAATAATCGCATTGCCGGGATTAATCTCAAAAGCCTCAATAGATCCGGGAAAGCTTGATGAAAAAGCGATCATTCCGGGTGTATTTTTACAAGTGTAGATATTGTTGAACATCGATTCCCCTGAAAATAATTTCCCCATGGCTTTTCCAAATCCCCCTGACCTGGTCTCCATGGACATATTTGGAGTCATCCACGACATTCCTCCACCCTCAGTAATCATTTTCTCTCCCGGTTCAAGATTGCAAATAACAACAGGTAGATGTCCACCTTTTATCTCATATTTCATAACGGACCTCCCAAAGTATAATTGTTAATTAAAAATATTTCTGAAACTGTCTTTTGTCTTTTCATTATAATAGCAAATCTATATTTAAGGCAACAGAAAAATTGCCAATTGCCATGAATTTCTTACATTCTATCAATAAAAATCATTATAACCAATATTATCACTTATTGTGTCGATTACAATATCCATACATCATAAATCTTTACAGTGGATATATTAAAAATCTTTTCCCCAGGTTACTGCATATATATCTTTTTTATCGAGTGTTTCTGCATTACGATTCACACAAAACACATATCGATATATTACCGCCATTTAATTTGTATGACCTCAGTGATTATAGTTGGTATGCTTTTTCCGTTGTATTTATCAAAAAACCTCCATTGTGAAATTTTCATTCACCTTAGCGGATACTGTAGAATCTTTTATGCTAAAACATGACGGGACATATCCCTTTAACATGTTTACTCCAACGTATATTATATAACCACAATCAAACAATTCGTATAAAATTCGTGCACAAAATAAAAAAACGTTGAAAAATCAACGATAAATAGTAATATGGCGGAGAGTCAGGGATTAACCACAGGCTTTGAACCTATTGAAATTTCAAGGGTTTATTTTTTCTATGGGTCAAATAGTGACTCAAACTATACAATTGTTTAATGTTTTATTCCTCCGTGATTGTGTTCTGTGACCTTGTTTTTTTAATTCCTGTAGCTATATCTTTTCCGATATTTTTCCAATCACTTCTTAGCATTTCGGAATCCTTTAAAGGGTTTGTCATTTTGGATTGTTTGTTTCCAGACAAGTTGATAGACCCACAAAATCCCTTTAAAAAACTTCTGCTTAATTTCATAAGGTTACCCCCTCTTTAATTAGTTTTCTCTTTAATATCCTACCATACGACAAAAAATTTTCAATCAATTTCTTTGCTACTATAACCCTTGTATGATTTGTCAACACTTTTCTTGGACTTTTTAAAATACCGTAAAACCATTGAAATTTCAACAATTTTCGTCGCTCTCATTTGCGTTCTAACGGGCTTTTAAAAGCGTTTCGATACTTATTACCTGTTTCTGTACTAAAAAAACCGCCCCAAAGGGCGGTCAGGAGAAATATATATGAAAAAGTTTGTTAATTGCTATAGTTTACTGTTCAGATATCCCTGTAGAGACTTTACCGTCTGCTCTCCCATGATACCGTCTACGGTCACGCCCAGATATCCCTGTAGCCGTCTCACGGTTTCACGTCCTGCTACTCCGTCGACTCCTGCTCCGATAAGTTTCTGCAAAGCTCTCATAGTAGGTGAGCCACTACTGATATAGCTGACAAATTGCCACCCTGAGCCGTGTACTCTCCACAAGCATGTATTGATATTAGGTGCATACTGCATGGAAATTATACCGTCTTTATAGTCCATACCAAGGAACTTTTGTAGTGCCAGTGATGTATCACGACCCCACCAACCATCTACGGCTATCTGGTGTCTTGGTTTAGCTTGCGGCACATTTACTGCCTGCACTTTTTGTCCAGCATATACAGCCTCAACCATGCTCTTTATTGTACCGAGCATATCATAATATCTTCCCGGACAAGCCGTTGCGGCTACGTCTTTATGCCCGATAAGCGGCAGCTTGCCATACTTTTTCCAAAGGTCACCGCCTATATACTCTGCTAATGTCCTAAGGTCACCCTCGGTCATCTCAGGGCGGCACTCAATGCCGATACTATGTGTATTATAATATTTGCTACCTGCGTGATATGCAGCGTCGTTGTAGTTCACAATACATGTGACCTTGCCGTCCATCAGTACTGCATGTGCTGATACTCCATCAGGT
>JALENW010000022.1 GCA_022766365.1 Clostridiales bacterium
ACGGTTGGCGAACCTGTATCATTTTATCACATGGAGGCTTTTTACTTAAAGCTAAAGCTTATCTAAACTCACCGGCATAGCCGGTGGTTCATTGATACGATAGAATTTTATTCTATCGTATCCACCGCTAAAGCTAAACAAAATAAAATATAGAAGCCGTGTTATCGACTTCTATATTTTATCACATTTAAGTTACAATCTAAAGTTATTGTTCAACCTTGGCTTTGATTTTAGCAGCCTTACCTGTTCTTTCTCTCATGTAGTTCAGCTTAGCCCTTCTAACTCGACCTTTTCTGACTACTTCAATTTTCTCTACCCAAGGTGAATGTAGTGGGAATGTCTTCTCCACTCCTACGCCGGATGCAATTCTTCTTACTGTAAAAGTTTCTGCAACACCGCCGTTCTGCTTCTTGAGGACAAAACCTTCAAAAATCTGGATTCTCTCTCTAGATCCTTCCTTAATTTTAACGTGGACTTTAACTGTATCTCCAACGTTAAATGCAGGGACATCCTGCTTTAGATAATCTTTGGTGATCTGATCTAAAACGTTCATTATTAATTCCTCCTTCCCTCCAAGACGTTCATGGTCACATATGCCAGAGGACCGCCCGTAATAACCAGATGATTATAACATAAGAGCTGTGGTGATTTCAAGGGAATAAAGAAAATAAATTTGCAACAGCAATGCTAAATCCTTTCCTTTTTGTTAAAAATTAGATATAATTAAAGAAAAGCTATGATTGATTCAATGGAGGTGATCAAAATGTTTTTAATCACTGAAAAGCGAAAGAATGGAACCAATCTTTGCATCGTAGAGTCCTACCGGGACCCTGTAACGAAAAAAACAAAGAAACGACGAATTAAAAACCTTGGCTACCTGGAAGATTTAAAGGAACAATATGATGATCCTATTGCTCATTTTAAAGAAATTGCCAGACAAATGACAAAAGAGCAACAAAGTGCTTTCTCACCAATGGAGATTGAACTTGATCCATCTGAGACACTTGAACCCGGTGTTGATCTTATCAAAAATTACGGTTATATTGTATTGTCTTCAATATACCATAAGCTGAAACTGGATTCTTTTTTCAACAATCATCAGAGAAACATTGAAATATCGGGCAATTTAAATAATATGATGAAGCTTCTCGTATATGGAAGTATTCTGTATCCCGGATCAATTTCCCAGATCTATAGAAATAAGGATCAATTTTTTGAGCAAATGGACTTTGAATTAGATGATATCTATATTGCTTTCAGATATTTTCCGGCATTGAAAAACGGTCTTTTAAATTGGCTTGAAGAAAATATGAAATCAGGATATAAGCTCGATACCAGCATCGGATATTGCGTTGTATCCAGACATTATTTTGAAGACAAGCAAACTCACAGGCAAGGTAAGATAGGAATTAAGGATTATTACAAAGATCCCACTGTAGAAATCGGTGTTTTGACTGATAGAAACGGGCTTCCTATAACATATGACTTAGTTCCGCAAGGTGACAGTAATGATGTACCACAGGTCAGAAACAAAATTGTAAAAAGGGCAAAATATCTTGGTATTGATAATCTGGTTCTTATCGGAGATAACGGTGTTAACAATCCTGATACTCTCTACACAAATGTGCATAAAGGTCAAAAATATATGGTTGCTCAAAGTATAAGATCCGCTGCCGACTCTGTCAAAAGATATGCTCTTGATTACAAAGGGTATATAGCACTGTCCCCTCGTGCCAGATATAAATCCAGAATTATTGACAGAACTCTCAGGGTAAAAACTTCCGAAGGCAGCAAAACCGTAAAATACAAGGAAAAGGAAATAATACTATATAACGAGACATATGCAAGGTGTATTAAATCCCAGAGGGAAGATATGTTGTTAAAAGCAAAAGACCTGATAGCATCACCCGATCGCTTTATCCCGGGTGAATATACTCAGAGCAGGAAATCCGGCGGACTCCAATATTCTCCCGGACGAATATTTAAAAACCAAGGGACTCAGCCGTTTATCATCGATGATGAGATCCTCAGCGAAGAGGAAAGATATGATGGATATTATTTGTTCAGAACCAGTCAGATAGAGCAAAGCGATGAAGAATTGATTTCAGCATATACAGGTCTATGGGAAATTGAAAAATCCTTTAGCTACATTGACAATACATATCATATCAAACCTCGGTTCATCAAAAGAAACGAACACATGCAGGCTCATTACCTGATCAGCTATCTGGCCCTTGTTCTTACCCGTATCCTGCAACGTCAAACCGGAAATAAATATCCCCTGGAAAAAATTCTCCGAAGCCTCAGAAAATGCAATTGCGTACAGATAGACGGTAATAATTACGTCCAAAGCTACAATGACGATATACTTATCGATATAGGTGACAGCATGAATATAAATTTTTCAAAGCGATTCGGTACCCTTGCCGAAATCAAGGAAAATCTCGGGTATGTCAAAAAAACTGTATCCGCTCACAAATAGTCATAACCAAAGTTACAACATGTAGCTTGATATATGGAAAATCCCGATTACTTCAGAACCTGAAAGCAATCGGGATTTTTCACATTTTAACAAAGTTTCATATTAGTATCACAGACGAATGATTATAGTTAATCTATTTAATTGTCAATATCATTTTTCTTGCCTAATATTTCAAGCAGAATCGAAGTTAATTTTTTTGATTTTCTATTTTTTTTGTCATAACCTACAAATACACTTTCGGATATTACTCTCGGATCCTCCTCACCTTCTCTATATATCTCAAAGCGCAGTGTGAAACTTCTAGTTCCAACATTTATAATCCTGATACCGACCTCTACTACGTCTCCCTCAAATGCACTGCCATTGTACTCGAATGTTGTTTTTTTGTGGCAGACTTCCGAATCATATTCTTCGGCTAATTCCTTATAACTATAACCTTTATGCCTTAGAAATTCATCAAAAGCCACATCGCAGTATGTAAAATAATGTCCGTTATACACTACTCCCTGCTGATCCACCTCCCCATATCTCACTCTGATGGGATAGAAAAAAACACAATCACTCCTCATTTTTTTCCTCCAATCTTTCTTTCTCTTGAAGAGCAATATTCTCATCGTGAAGTCCTGATAATGAATCTTGTTTGAGCCACCTTAACAGACCGATTTCCATACCGACAACTATCACTACAAAAGGTATCGAAATGAGTATCGCCAATTGTTTGATGGCATCAAACTTCGAACCCGAAAGAATTATACACATTGGAATAACAGCGAGCAGAACACACCAGAAAATTCTAAGAATCATGCTTGGGGTACCTTTTTTTGTTACAGTTTCTGCAAGAGCCAGTGATGCCGAATCCATTGAAGGGGCTACAAAACCGATTATCAAAAGTAAGATTACAAGAGGTAACAGTGTAGCTCCAAGTGGCAAAGTCTCTAAGATTTTATATATTGCAGCATCGCCTATTCCACTGTTTATAAGTCCGACAACATCTACATCACCGTCAAGATGAACTTTTATGGAATAGCTTCCGTCCACCCCGAATAAGAACCATCCACCTGCTGAAATACCCACCATAGTTGCTACTGCAATCTCCCTTATAGTCCTGCCTTTAGAAATTTTAGCAATGAAGATTCCCATCATTGCAAGATAGTTCAGGTAGAAAGCCTGAAAATAGATTGTCCAATTCTCTGGGAACCCATTATCTTCTATCGGATCCGTAAACAAACTCATTCTTACAAGATCACTTATCATGTACCCAAATGAATTAACAATATTTTTGATTATAAAAGTTGTAGGTCCCATCAACAGCACATACATCAGGAAACATATGCAAAGTACCGCAGCGGCATTACTTATAACTTTCATTCCTTTCTCTGTTCCCAAGTAAGATGTGAAAGTGTAGACCAACGCAATTACCACAATTATTCCAATTTTAATAACGGCATTAGCTTCCCAACCGAAAAGCTGCTTAAGTCCTCCACTGGCAAGGGGAACAACAAGACCTAATGAAGAGCTCAATCCGCCTAGAATTCCAAAGATTACACAGAAATCTATAATCTTACCTATTACAGACTTGCCCTTTACTTTCTCTCCCAGCATTGCACTACAAACAGCACTGGTTTGAAAAGACGGTACTTTTTTTACATATACGCCATATGCGATACACACGCCCATGATTGTGTACATTGCCTGATTTGTTATACCCCAGTGGAAAAACTGATATCCCAGAGAGGATTCCAATGCTCTTAAACTCCTTGGCTCCATACCGAGCCCGGGTCCTTCATAATAAAATGCCCATTCAGTAAATGACCAGTATAATGCTGCAGATGCTAACGAGGCAAGAAGCATCATTATTATATAACTCGGTGTTGAAAATTGTGGTTTACAATCCCCGAGACGTATTTTGCCGTATTTGCTGAAAGCAAGGAACAGAGCAATAATAAAGGTTACGAATGTAAATATCATAAAAAATGGTCCGAATATAGAAATGACTTTCCAAAAGAATGTGTTCAGAGAATTTATTGTTCCCTCGGGGTGTCTAACCATAAATACGATGAATCCTGCTAATATTAAAACACTGGCTATTATAAGTCCTATCTCAGTTGTATTCTTGTCTAATCTTGTCTTATTAGTATTTTTCATATCATATACCTCCTTCATTTAGAGGGAACGGATGCATTATAAACGGGGGATAATTATTGTATATTTTATACAATTTCTCTTTTGTCGGAATCTCTCCGTAAGCCATGACACAGCATTGGTATCTGGAATCTGTAAGTTCCCCCCTGATGGCATGCAACACAGTATTTATTGTTATGTACGTTTTTGATTCATTAAATTCTATTCTTCTTTATTATTACTTTCTCGCTCTCTGCGTTTAAGTGCTTCAAGTCGTCTCAAAGCAGCTCTCGAGGTTCTTCCATGTTTTCTGACCCTGTGCCATAATGCTCCAAAAGCACATACATCAACGCAATAACCACAGTTTATACATAGCTTATAAGCTTTTTCATCAGGCACCGGAAATCCATCCTCATCAAGGTTTATAACCTTCATGGGGCAAACAATATGGCATGCCTTACATCGTGTACACTTACCCTTGTCTGCTACTATAAGTTTATCCATGACTTCCTTTCATTTAGCCGCTGCTGAAAAATATTATCTTTCTTTTACTGATACGGCTCCACTGTTTAGCAGCCTTTCTATTTCTTCCGAAGTCTTACCAATCTTTTCTAAAACTTCCAAAGTGTTAAATCCCGGAAAACTTGGAGCCGAACTATTCGGATCCACAGGTGTTTTGCTGAAATATATCGGGGTGTTAACTGCCGTATATTCTCCAACCCCGGGTTGATTAACTTTGGTGATAACATCTAATATTTTGGTTTGTGGATTTCTGTCAAACTCAGCAAGTGACTGTACTGCCGATGCCGGAATATGCCTTGCCAGCAACCCCTTTTCAATGTCATACCTTCCTAATTTTTTTGTATAGTTTTCTATATTTCTGATGAGTACATCTCTATTTCTCAGTCTGGATTCATTATCTTTAAATCTTTCGTCCTTATACATATCACCGGCTTCTAGGAATTGACAAAGGTTCTTCCACTGCTCCTGATCAGTTACTGTAATGACAACATTACCGTCATATGTAGCAAACTCACCGAAAGGCGCATAGTACGGATCATGGTTCCCGGATCTCTTCGTAAACTCTCCAAATGTCGAGTAATCCAATATAGGTTCTTCACACATGTAGAATGCGCAATCCAACATGGCGATATCAACTCGCATGCCTTTGCCGGTTTTTTGTTTATTTAGGAGAGCCATAGACAAACCCCTTAAAAGTTGTAGTCCTGCCCATGTATCACATAAAGAAAATCCCGGCTTTATCGGAGCTTCACCGTCTTCTCCGGAAGTTCCCACAAGACCGCTCCTTGCAGCGGCAATAATATCCATACATGGAAGATGTGACAATGGACCATATGTCCCAAAACCGGATATAGATCCATATATGATTTCAGGATTTATCTTGATCATTTCTTCGTAACCTATTCCAAGCTTCTCTAATGTTCCAAATTTAAAATTTTCGATTACAATGTCAACATCTTTGACTAATTCCATAACTAGTTTCTTGCCTTCGTCATTTTTCATATCGATGGCAATACCCTTTTTCCCTCGATTATACTGGCAGAAATAGAGACTTATATCATTTATATATGGACCGTATTCTCTGGATATATCTCCTGTTCCCGGTCTTTCTACCTTAATAACTTCGGCCCCCATGTCGGCCAAGAGCATACCGCAAAACGGTGCAGCCAACACTTGAGAAAAGTCCAGGATTTTAATCCCAGCCAGTGGTCTTTCCTTTGAGCCTGACAGCTTCTTTTTATTTCTTTTCTTATTGTATGCCAGCTCTTGAATACCATTTAAAATCTCATTATTGTCTTCTCCGAGACTCGGTGCCGATTTGAAATCTTCTTCATCTTCACCGGAAATTTTTATTGGCCTACCGGGCATTTTAAAATTTCCTATCTGATCATTTTTGACATCAATTATCATGTTTCTTGCATGAAGTTGAGGTTCTGCCAAGGCTTCTTTAGTGGTACTGCACATCGTTCCCGGAATCAATGCATCATCGCATATCTTTGAAATTTCCTGCATTGTGTAGTTTGAAAACAGCTCTTCAATCTTGTTTCTGAGATCCCCAAAATAATGATATCCCCTCACGAGATTTGAACAGTATTTGTCATCGTCAAGCCACGCCATTGTTCCGAAGGCTTTACAAAACTTTGCCCATTGCGCATCGGAAGAAATTCCCATAGCTACATATCCATTTTTGCATTTTAATATGTCATATGGATTTATAAGGGGATGAGCATTCCCTGTCCTCATGGGATCCTCATTTTCAGCTCCATAGGTTATTACCTTATCTTCAGAAATTGCTATTACAGAACCTGCAAGTGATGTTTCAAGATACTGGCCTTCCCCTGTTTCTACGGCATTGAAAATTGCAATACAGATTGCAGATGCCATGAAACTGGAAGCGTAATGTTCAGATATTTTGAACCCTATTCTTGTAGGCGGATTTTCGGGAAATCCCGTGAAGTGCATAACACCGCTTTTGGCTTGTGCTATCAAATCAGAATATGGCGTGTCATGCTCTTCTCCCTTGGATCCGTAAGCAGTTATCCTGCCGTAAACAAGTGTTGGGTTTAGAATAGATAATGATTGATAATCCAGTCCCCATGCCTCCATGGTTCCCGGTTGATAATTTTCTATCACAGCATCAGCTGTTAAGATAAGTTCTTTGAAAATTTCTCTATCACCTGATTGGTTAAGGTCTAACGTAATACTTTTCTTACCTCGATCCCTGTATAGATGGTAGGGACTGACCTTATTTTTTATAGGTTTCAGCCTTCTTATGGGATCTCCGCCATCAGGTTGTTCTATTTTTATAACCTCTGCTCCATAATCAGCTAATTCCATACCACAATATCCGGATAGTTTTGTTAAATCGAGAATTCTAATACCTTTTAACGGTTTCATAGTTTCCTCCTCGTTATAAGTAAGAGTATGGGTTTTTATGAAAAAATATATTTAAAATTTTTACATCTTATATGTTTTAGTTGTTTTGTTGAAAATCAGCAACCTAAGCCCTTAAGAGGCTTAAGTTGCTGAATGACATTGACATATTATTATGACTTACTGTTTTTAATCTTACTCCTCAACATCCCAACCGGTATAAATTTCAACGCCTCTCTTCTTAATCTGTCCGCCTACGATGTTCCTTTGAATCTCAGAAGTGCCTTCCCAAATTCTATCTACCCTGGTATCTCTCCACAGTCTCTCAACAGGGTTTTCTCTCATGTATCCTCTTCCTCCAAGGATCTGAACTCCTGCATCAGCCACGCGACCAACCATTTCGGAAGTGTAAAGCTTAATTGCAGAAGCACGAGCGTGTTTCAATTTCCTGTCAGAAATAGGTCCGGAGATCTCCCAACAAACTCTGTATAGCATGCTCTTTGCTGCCATGATATCCAGAGCCATATCAGCCAGCCTGTGCTCAATCACCTGATAATCTCTGATAACTCTGTCGCCCTGAACACGGCTTGCTGCCCATTCATTAGCAACATTCAGTATTCGCTGTGCTCCACCTACGCATCGTGCAGCAATTCCGAGTCTTGCTTCTACGAACCAATCCTTGGTCATATTGAATCCGTCTCCTACTTTGCCGAGAATATTCTCTTCCGGAACAATTACATCTTCAAAAGTAAACTCCGGATGCTTGAATGCAAAGTGGTGCGTATACTTAGGAATCCTCTTAATGCTTACTCCGGGAGCATCTTTCTCTACAAAGAATACAGTGGCCTTTTCGGGATCCCCGTCAACGTGAGCATGAACAAGCAGGAAATCGGCTATATCTCCGACAGTAACATACCATTTCTCACCGTTAATCTTATAACCTCCGTCCACCTTGTCTGCTCTTGTCAAACACATTGTAGGGTCCGAACCTGCATCTGCTTCTGTGATTGCATAAGCATCCCTTCTCTTACACTGGTTAGCAGGTATCAGATATTCTTCGATCTGCTCCTGAGTACCAAATTTCATAGGGAATGATGGTTGGGGAACAGCGTCCCAGATTGCACCTGTTGACATACCCAGTTGTTCAGATACCAGCATCTGTTCAAACAACGTCATCCCTTGACCGCCATGCTCTTTAGAATGGTTGGTAGCATTGAATCCCCACTCCATAACCTGCTCAGTGATTTTCTTATGGCTTTCAGGAGATAACCCGTCGTTCTCCTCTACTTCCATCTCATAAGGAAACAAAACTTCTTCGGTAAATGCCTTTGCCTTTAGCTGCAAATCTCTGTGTTCCCTACTTAATCTGAAATCCATAACTTTCTCCTTTCGAATTTTGAGATTTAAAACTTACATGTCCAGAGGTCATTCCTCTTGTTGTCTAAATTATATCAATCACTTAAATTATAAAAAAGGCTTTCTGACCTGCGCTTTACATTGTGAAATTGTACAAATTTTTATACATGTTGGAATTTCAATCATTAACAAAAGATAAACAATCCTTATTTATGAAAAATTCAGTGGTATTTCGAGGTCTTTTTCTGAAATTCGGACAAAAGTCATATTTGAATAATTATTAAAAGATTTGAAGAAATTTGGGTACTGTTATTTCCGGTAGACAGGTGATATTGTAATGTGATATGACATATGTTACAGAAATAAAGAAAAAAGAGAGGAACTTTGATACAATAGGTTTTACCACAAACTTTCAAGTATCAAAGGAGACCTCTCATGGAGATTATAACCGAAGAAATGCGTTTTCGCCAGCGTTTATGTGAATATGCAATAAAATATGGTGTAACACGTGCTGCAAGAAGATATCATACAAATAGACAGTTTGTATATCGTCAGCTAAAAAAATACGATGGAACCGTCAGGAGTCTTGTCCTTAAATCAAGAAGACCACATAGCAGCCCTAATGCTCATACAAAAGAAGAACTAGCATTAATACGACGGATGCTAAAGCGTAACGGAGTGTATGGTTTGGCAGAAGTTTACGTTAGATGCAGAGAAAAAGGATATAAAA
>JALENW010000023.1 GCA_022766365.1 Clostridiales bacterium
TATTGTCATGAAAAATGCCGCGTATTTTTTCCGATTCATATTTTTCCTCCTCTAAATTATTTTTTTAATAAAAAAACAAGAGTACATACCTATCTGTCAGGTAAATTCTCTTGTCATTTCAAAAAATCCACACAAAAAAAGTGATATTGTCTGTCTGTCTGTCTGTCTGTCTGTCTGTCTGTCTGTCTGTCTGTCTGTCTGTCTGTCTGTCTGTCTGTCTGTCTGTCTGTCTAGCGATTGTATCAAACTGATTCAAAAATATCAACTCTTTTCATACACATTTATACAAGAACATTATAACAAACCCATCTGTATTTTTCCAGCACTTTTTGGTATTTTTTTCTAATTTGAATATTAGATAATTCGAGATTATTTACAGAGTTAATTCGAACAGAATATGAGAAGTATCATTTAATATTTATATGTGGTCGAATTGAATATGAGAAGCTTCATGACAATATAATAGGGGCTTTGAATATGATAAGTTAAAAACTCAATGTTAGAAGCGATTAATTGTTTAATTAATTCTTTCCATCAGAAAGCAGTGAATATATTTATATCCGGTAGACCAAAAGGATTTTCATGCTATTAGGAAGTTAAAATGCAATGCATAGAATTTTGCTTTGCTTCTGCATATTCACCATAGCTAAGGGGAAGTAATAAAAATCCAATGGATTACTACGCGACGCTTACCATAAAAAGACGAATTTATCTAAAATATCTATTAAGGAACCTGTTTAGAATTTAATGGAGCTTAATACCGAACCTGAAAATTCTTAGTTAATCAAGTTCAATTTGATTAACTCATACATGAGGTTAGTTTGGTGTAGGTAGCAGTTTTTTTTGCAAATCATCGCAAAAAAGGTCGCCTTATCCTATATCTTTTACAGATTTACCCCAACATATATTATAGAACCTTAAAAACGAAAAAATCCCGAGAAACTATCCCGAGATTTTTTCGTTTTGGCCTATTCATACTTAAAATAAGAAGAACTTATAAGAAAACTTTAATACTTGTAATTCTGATCCATGGATTCTATTATACTCTCAGCAAGATCATCAAGTTCCTTCTCAGTCATTGAATTAACAGAAGAAAGAACACTTACCTGCTCATTTAAAATTGTCATCTGCTTCATATCTTTAAGCATTTCAATCATCTTTGAGCCGGCCTGCGGTGCCCATGAACCGTTTTCAACTACTGCACACACCCTCTTTTGAACATTGAGTCTTTGCATATCCCTTAGGAAATCTTCCATTGGAGGGAATATGCCAAGATTATACGTACAGGATAGAAGTGCAAGATGGCTGTATTTGAAAACTTCTGCAATCAAGTATGACATATGAGTCTTCGATACGTCGTACATCTTGATATTTGTCATTCCTTTTTCAACAAGCTTTGCAGCAAGAATATGGGCTGCTGCTTCTGTATTTCCATACATAGAAGCGTAAACAAGGAGAACACCCTTCTCTTCAGGTTCATATGTAGCCCAGTGAACATACTTGTCGATTATCCAGCCAAGATCCTGTCTCCATATAGGTCCGTGCAATGGACAAACAACTTTGATATCAATTGTTCCTGCCTTCTTTAAAAGTTCCATAACCTGTGGACCATATTTACCCACAATATTAGTGTAATATCTTCTTGCTTCATCAAGCCAGTCATTCTTAAAATCAACCTCGTCTGCGAATCTTGCGCCATCCAGAGACTTGAAAGATCCGAATGCGTCTGCTGAGAACAGCACACCGTTTGTAAGGTCAAAAGTAACCATAGCTTCAGGCCAGTGAACCATAGGTGCATCTACAAAAACTACCTCATGCTTACCGAAACTCATGGTATCCCCTGCTTTCACCTGAACAAAATTATCATTAACAGGGAAACGGAACTGATTCATCATCATGAAGGCTTTCTCAGTTGATACCACCTTGACATCAGGATGACGAAGAATAATCTCTTCAATCGATGCTGCATGATCAGGTTCCATATGGTTGATTACCACATAATCAAGAGGACGTCCGTTCAGGACATAATCCACGTTTTCCAGAAACTGTCTTCCAACTGTCCAGTCCGCCGTATCAAACAATACAGTCTTCTCGTCGAGAAGAACATATGCGTTGTATGAAACACCATTTTCCAATGGATGGATGTTTTCAAAAAGAGCAATTCTCTTTTCACTTGCACCAACCCAATACAGATCATCTACAACTTTTCTAACGTTATGCATTACTGTTCCTCCTTATCCTCATATCCCGTGTTTACCTTTACAAAGGCATCCTTTTCTTCTGCACACATTGGGCAAAGCCATTCTTCAGGCAGTGATTCAAATGGAGTTCCCGGACTTACATCTGATTCAGGATCACCCTTTGCAGGATCATACTCGTATCCACAGCCATTGCAAACATATGTAGTGAATGGTGAAGGATCTTCAAGAATAGTAGCCTTTCTCATTTTAACCATAGGTGGTGCAGGCTTCTTCTCCTTGCCATTATCAAGGGCCTTAGTCAGTAACGGTAAAATTTCCTCAACATCTCCAACTATGCCGTAATCTGCATTCTTGAAAATATGGGCATTCTTGTTCTTGTTAATTGCTACGATTGTCGTTGCATCTTTGATACCCTTCAGATGTTGACCTGCACCGGAGATGCCGCAGGCAATGTAAAGGTTCCCCTTGAACTTCTGTCCTGACATGCCCACATACCTGTCAAGGGGCAGGTACTTCTGTGTCTCGGCAACAGGTCTCGATGAACCAACTGCTGCACCTGCCTGTTTGGCGAGAGCTTCTATCAGCTTCATATTCTCTTTAGGTCCGATTCCCTTACCTGCAGAAACTACCCTGTCTGCCTCGATAATAGGAGTCCATGGGTCTATTCCGACCGTAAAGTCATATCCATCGGACTTGAGAGCATCCACCAACTGATCCACCCTCTCCTTAGCAGACCCCTTATCAAAGATCATTTTCTTTCTCTGTCCGGTGATAGGTCCTGCATCCTTCTTTCCGGCACTCATCTTAGGAGCTTTACCAAGGATATGAGCAGCAATAACTACCCTTTGAATCTCACTAGTACCCTCATATATTGTAGTAATCTTGGCATCTCTATATGCCCTTTCAACCTCCATACCCTTCAGGTATCCGTTACCGCCAAAGAGTTGAAGTGCATCATTACATACCTCAAGAGCGGTTTCAGAAGCGTATGCCTTGGCCATGGCAGATTCTACGCTGTAATTCTCATGATTCTCTTTCAGATCCGCTGCCGAATAAATAAGTAATCTTGCGGCTCTCAATTTGATTGCCATATCAGCAATCTTAAAGGAATTAGCTTGCTGGTGTGCAATAGGGAATCCGAATTGTATTCTCTCCAGTCCGTACTCCACAGCATGCTCATACGCACCCTGAGCAATACCCAATGCCTGTGAAGCAATACCGATTCTTCCGCCATCAAGTGTTGCCATGGCAATTTTAAAGCCTTCTCCCTCTCTGCCAAGGAGGTTCTCCTTAGGAACTTTCACATCGCTGAATATCAGCTCAGCTGTTGAAGATGACCTGATTCCCATCTTATCATAGTGATCTCCGAATTCAAATCCTTCCCAGCCTTTTTCAACTATAAATGCAGAAATACCTCTAGTTCCTATGTTTGGAGTGGTTACTGCAAAAATAACATATGTGTCTGCAACAGGAGCATTAGTAATGAAAACCTTACCCCCATTCAGAATATAGTAATCTCCCTTTTTAACTGCAGTAGTCTCGGTGCCACCTGCATCAGAACCTGCATTAGGTTCTGTCAAACCGAAAGCTCCAAGCTTTTCACCCTTTGCAAGAGGTACCAAATATTTCTTTTTCTGCTCTTCTGTTCCGAAAGCAAATATCGGATAGGAGCCTAAGGAAACATGTGCAGAAAGAATTACACCGGTTCCTCCATCAACTCTGGAAAGCTCTTCAACTGCTATAGCGTAGCTCAGTGCATCTAACCCTGCACCACCGTATTCTTTTGGATACGGAACACCCATAAACCCAAGCTGGGCCATTTTCTTCACTGCTTCATGTGGGAATTCATTCTGCTTATCCAGCATAAAAGCAATCGGCTTTACTTCATCTTCAGCAAAAGCCCTGACTTTAGCTCTGAATTCTTCATGAGCATCTGTAGTTTTGAAAAGCATTTACATACCTCCTCATTATTTTTCTTAAATAGATTATAATAAATTTTTCACAGAATTTATGTTGCATTTGCAACTTTTTAGTCAAAATCCATAATCTTAGATTATTTTTTCCAAGATTTTCATTTTCGCTCCAAAAATTTGCTCCCGATAAAGGCTGTAACCGGGATAATAGATACACAACCGATGGCACACATTAACATTCCTGCAAGTTCCTGCGCGAGAACCTTTGAGTTCAACATAGAAACCCATGTATAATCGTTCTTAAAAAACAAGAAAAATATCAAATTTTGACCCAGAAATATAAAGAACAGAGTGTTGATGGTGGAACTCAAAATACCCCGTCCAACTGCCATTCCGGATCGGAAGAGCTCATCTTTACTTGCAGATGAATGAAATCCCACCTCTTCCATGGATGATGCAACGGATATTGAAGTATCAACCATTGCCCCCTCCAACATTATAAGAACCACTCCAACCTGCAATATCAGAAAATCCACTCCAACATTTCCCAAATACCCATTGCTCTCTCTTATTGCAAATTGCCCCACAGGAAACCCTTGTAAATTTCCGACCTTTATTACGAAATAGGATATAACTCCCAAACAGATCATCATTATTCCCACGGAAAGAAACGCCGTCTTTGTCTTCTCGTTAACACCGTTCTGATAGAACAGGCTTATCAGCGCCATGAACACACAACCTGCAATTACGGCAATCCAGCCGCTCACTCCTATCCATATAAAAAATATTATAGATATCAAAACAATCACATTGCCCATAATCCCGATCAAAGCTTTAGCTGTCCCGTCTCTGCCCACTGTTATAGCTCCAAAGACAAACAAAACTGTCAAAATTACAGCTATCATTATTTCTCACGCCCCTTAAAAAACACCTCTCCGATAAAAGCTGATAATGGAATGGCCGCAATTATCCCGATTCCACCCACCAAAAACCTGACAAATGCGAAGAAACCGTGATTTTCAAGCACCGTCCATAGAGAAAAATCATTTTTCATTCCAAGAACAGCCACAGGCAATATAACCGCAATATTTGTAAAAAAAACAACATTTATCATCAATCCCGTTATATCGTCAGAAATCTTCCCCACAGACATTATCAATCCTTTCCTGCTGACCCTCGGTTCCCTGACAAGAAGTTCTTTGGTTGCTGCAACAATTGTAACGGCAATGTCCATTATAGCTCCAAGAGCTCCGATCAATATCTCACTGAGAAACAATCCGTTTGCTTGAGAAAGAGAATAAGGCTCAGGCAGATAATCCAAGAATTCGTATTTAATATTCGGTGTGAAAATTATTACCACAAAACAGATGCCTCCCACAAGTGCTACGGTTAGCATTGTTGCAAAGATTGTCGCAAGAGTTTCTCTGTTCCAACCATTTACCAGAAACAAAATCCCTATTGTAAAAATACACATCAGTACAATTACAACCCATATAAAGTGAGCACCGCTTCCTGTATACTTCACCGCTGTAGCAAACAACATTGCATTTATCGCTACCCCTATAATTGTTAATAATCCCTGTTTCTTACCACAGAGTATTAAAAAATCAATCAGTATAATCACCAGAAATCCCACTATGTAATCCCTTTTCTGGCCTGTTATTATATACCCGTCTTTATTTTTCTCCACAAAAAGAAAATCGCCTGTACTGTATTTCTCACCATACGCTTTTTCTTTTTCGAAACTGTTACTTACTTCAATTACGCTTCCCTTCTTATCCATCTTGTCGGTATCATTCACTATTCTGACCAAGAGCTTCTGAACTACCTTGGTATCATCATGAGTCGAGATATTTTGTTGATTTTGTGAAATCACCTTTCCAACAGGTACAGGATAGAGGTTATAGTTAAAATATATTGATAAAATAAGAATTAGACTTATAGCTGCAAGTATCACAATCCCCGGAACCGATATTCCCATTCTCCAAGTCATCTTTTTCTTCATTTCTTCTCCAATTTCTAAACTGTATGGTGATTATAACAAATTCCTAAATCATTTTCAATTTGCCGAACAGACGTTTACTTTTATGTGAACGTATGTTATAATTTAAAAAAGTCATATGACTGCTCTTTGAGATGAGGGACTTCTTCTTTTAATCTGACGGTTTCTCATTAAATGCGGAAGAATACTCGGGAGGTTTCTATGGGGAAGAACGTAAGCAAGAGCGAAATTCGTGAGAAACGAGTTTTAGACTTTATCAAAGATGAGATAAGGGCTAAAGGGTACCCACCCACTGTTCGGGAAATTTGTGACGCTCTGAATGTCAAATCAACATCAACTATTCACAAAGATATATCAAACTTAATAGATAAGGGAGCATTGAGAAAGGATCCTTCCAAACCCAGGGCACTCGCTGTGGTTAATCACGAAGAAAATGATTATACCACGACATGTGATGCTTCGATTATTTCGGAAGGAAGAGATGACGTCATTGACATTCCCGTAGTTGGTCATATTGCAGCCGGCGCTCCAATCCTGGCTTCACAGAATTTTGAGGATTTTATTCCTGTACCTTCCAGATATGTACATGGTGAAAACTTTATGCTTAGAGTCCGAGGCGAATCAATGATTAATGTCGGCATAATGGATGGTGACTTAATCCTAGTTGAGAGGGCCGAAACTGCTTACAACGGTGATATTGTTGTTGCTATGATCGATGGCTTTGAAAGCGAAGCTACAGTGAAGACTTTTTATAGGGAAGACGGGCACTTCAGGCTACAACCTGAAAACGATGATATGTCTCCGATCATTGTAAATGATGTTAAGATTTTAGGACTGGTCAAGGGTGTTTTTAGATTCTTTAATTGATTAGTATGCAGTTTAATATACAGCCTCAGATTATAACAGTCGTATCTTTTAGTTTAATTCTGTTTTTTATTGGTATAAATATTATGTCAGTTATAGTTCAGGCAGGTTTTCCTGACACATATCATTACGACTTCAATGGGTAGACTTGCATAGGAAGAAAGGACAATCATGGGAATTATTGCTTGGTTAGTAGTTGGCGGCCTGGCCGGTTGGATTGCCAGTATTATTATGGGCAAGAACGAACAGATGGGGCTTTTTGCAAATATTATTGTAGGTATCATCGGAGCTTTTATAGGCGGATTCGTTATGAATGCTGTTGGAGGTAACGGTGATATGACCGGTATCAATATAGGATCCATCTTGGTCGCAGTTCTAGGCTCAGTCATTCTTCTCGGAATTTTAAAAATGATTAAGAAGTAGCCTTCATTTTTAGTTTCGCAATACAGATTTGCAGATAGTAAATTTATAAAGAGAGAATGCAGAAATATATTACGCGTTAATAATTATAACATTGCACTTCATTCTGAAAAAATAGTTAGTGATTTAGATCCTCTTGGATTTGATATTTAGCAAATTTTATCCATGAGGATTTTTATTACAAAAAAATAAATAACCCATTTGTTATATACAATCATGTCTATATAGTTAGCTTGCGACGCTCTTTGATAGGTTAATTACATAACCGACTATATTGTTCTTGCAATAATTACAATTCAAGGATATACATAATATATAATAATCATGTCTGCCCGTCAAACAGGTGCTTTTCACAATGATTATATGACCATGGACACGGTTTACCATTAAGCAACATTCTATTATTTCAATACCCCTGTATGTGTACAGCTGTCTCATCATTGCTCCTATACTTTCTCTGTATTGGCTGCATATATTTTTCTCCGGCTCCATTATTGTTGAGTAAATTGTGATTTTTGTATAACATCTGTCGCTGAGCCGCAAAACATGTGGTTTATTGTTCATCTCACTTTCGCTCCATGAACCACTTCTGAAGAAACAATAAAAACTCGATCAAAAAATGACCGAGCCTTTATCCTTTACCTATCATATATTTATATCATATTCCTCAAAACTTCGTTTGCTAAACTATGTCTCTTTTCTCTGCCACATAAGTATTCTACAATTGCCAATGCAAAATCCATAGCTATTGCAGGACCTCTGGCGGTAATCAAGTTATCATCAAGAACTACGCTATCCTCCATATATTCAGCTGCTTTCAGTTCATCCTGAAATCCCGGATATGATGTTATCCTTCTCCCATCGATTACATCCGTTTCAGCTAAAACAATCGGAGCTGCACATATAGCAGCAACAAGTTTCTTCTTCGACATCATATCCTTTATGATATATTTAACACCTTCAGAGTTTTTCAAGTTTTCTGCTCCGGGCATGCCTCCCGGCAGCACGATTCCAAAAGCATCTTCTACATCCTCGTCCTCCAAGTTGTCGAGGAGCATATCACACACGACCTTTACACCGTGAGCGCCCTTAACAACGAGCTTCTCGCTACAGGAAACCATCACAGCCTCAATGTTTACCCTCCTTAAGAGGTCGACCGGAGTCAATGCCTCAACTTCTTCAAAACCATCTGCAATCAGCACAAGGACTTTTTTATACATTTCTTGAATCCTTTCCCGCTAAGACCATATCATATCTGGCTCTTTCTCCACCTATGAATTTAGGTCTTGTTCTTGCACACGTCAAATGAGCCAACCCTATTTCTTTCATTGAAAGTCTCAATGGAACGGCAACAGGTTTCAAATGCATACCTATGAATGTATCGCCGATATCCATTCCGGCATCCGCCTGAATCCTTTCAAGAGCGACAGGATCTTTGGCGTTCTCATAAACCGCAACTGTAAATGAACCTCCGGCATGAACCTGTGGAACAACATTTACGATTTCATCCGTGGACTTAAGAGCTGCTCTTTCTGTAATTATTGCCCTGTTAATGTGCTCACAGCCTTGAGCAGCGAGAAAGATTCCCTTCTCATCCAAAATAGGTTTTATACCCTCATAGACAGCTAATGCTGCATTAAAGTCAGAACCTTTGCCTATGCGTTCACCCTTAATTTCACTGGAGGAACAACCTACTACGAGTATATCTCCCTTTTTCAAATGAGCCGCTTCAATCAGCTCCGTAACCGCTTTGCTAGCTGTATCCCTGATTTCGTTGAACTCTTTTGTACTTTTATCCATAATGTCCTCCCTCTTTAAAATTTAAATTATCATTAACTATACATATTCAGGCGATTCACAGCACGTGGGAATTTCCCTTGTCTGTAGATATCACAAACACTAAACGTCCCAAGATTGTAGATACTTTTTCTGCTCCTCAGTCAGCTCGTCAATTTCTATTCCCCAGGACTTAAGTTTCATTCCGGCGATTCTGTCATCAATTTTGTTGCTGACATCCACTACGTTCCTTGGAAGCTCCTTGTAGTGATCTTTAACATACAACGCCGACAGCGCCTGAACTGCAAAACTTAAATCCATGATTTCAGCAGGATGCCCATTGGAAGCAGCAATATTCACAAGACGCCCCTCAGCAAGTACATGAACGGTTTTACCATTGTCCAGGGTGTAACCTGTAATATTGTTCCTTGATTCTCTGACAGACTTTGCAGACTTCACAAGACCGGCCATATCAATTTCCGTATCAAAGTGCCCGGCGTTCGCAAGAATAGCACCATCCTTCATTGTGAGCATGTGTTCCACTGTAATTGTTTTGCAACATCCCGTAGCAGTTACAAAGAAATCTCCCAGTGGTGCCGCTTTACTCATCGTCATAACACTAAATCCGTCCATCTTAGCTTCCATGGCCTTTACAGGATTAATTTCCGTAACCACAACCTGTGCACCCATAGCAGCAGCTCGCATTGCAATACCCTTAGAACACCAGCCGTATCCTACGACGACAACCGTCTTTCCGGCAACAATCAAATTCGTGTTATGCATTATTGATTCCCATGTTGACTGACCTGTACCGTAGCGATTGTCAAAAAGATGTTTGCAATCCGCATCATTGACTGCAATCATAGGGAATCTGAGGACTCCCTCTCTCCCCATGGCCTTCAATCTTATTATACCTGTAGTTGTCTCTTCACAACCGCCCCAAACATCTTTCGCCAGATCAGGTCTCTCCTTGTGTAAAAATGTAACAAGATCACAGCCGTCATCTATGATAATATTTGGCCTGTGTTCAAGACACATCTCGATATGCCTCTTATAATCCTTTTGGCTTTCTCCATGAACAGCATAAACCTTCAGTCCGGAATCAGCAAGTGCTGCTGCCACATCATCCTGAGTAGAAAGTACATTGGAACCGGTTATACTCATATCGGCCCCACCTGCGGCAAGTACCTTGCATAGATATGCAGTCTTAGCCTCAAGGTGCACAGAAAGGCAAATCCTTATTCCCTTAAAAGGTTTCTCTTTCTCGAACTCCTCTTCTAAGGATCTGAGAATTGGCATATTCTCCCTGACCCACCTTATTTTCATATGTCCCGAAGGGGCTGAATTAATATCTTTAATATCATAGTTGTTCATAATTTCTCCTATGGGTTTATTCTACTGTTACACTTTTTGCCAAATTTCTTGGCATGTCGATGTTTTCACCTTTTTCCTTAGCCACAAAATAAGCAATTAACTGAAGCTGTATGATTGAAAGAAGCGGTGACACTTCGTCAAAGCATTCAGGTATGAAAAGAACTCTGTCTGACTCTTTCTTGAAAAATTCATTCTTTTCTTTGGTTATTGCCACCACATAGGCACCTCTGGCTGCGACTTCAACAATATTGGACAGTGTCTTTTCAGCCAGTTCATCCTGAGTTGCCAAAGCGAATACTATGGTATCCTTGTCCATAAGAGCTATGGTTCCGTGTTTAAGTTCTCCTGCAGCGATGGCAAAGGAATTGATATATGAAATTTCCTTAAGCTTAAGTGATCCTTCAAGCGCAACACTGGCATCAAGTCCTCTGCCTATGTAGAAAATCAATTCCTTCTTGTAAATTTCTTTCGCAAGTTCAGCTATATCCCGTTCTTTTTCAAGAAGTCTTTCCACCTTTTCCGGCACAGCTTTAAGTTCACCTATTATTCCCTTAGCGTACTCATCAGTGATGGTTCCCTTCAAAAGACCCATATGAAGTGCAATCAAATACAGGCACATCAGTTGAGTAGTATAACCCTTGGTAGATGCCACTGCAATCTCAGGTCCTGCCCAAGTGTAAAACACATCGTCAGACTCCCTTGCAATACTGCTTCCAACTACATTTACGATGGAAAGTACCCTCGCGCCCTTACTTTTAGCCTCCCTCAAAGCCATGAGTGTATCCAGCGTTTCTCCTGATTGAGTGACAGCTACGAACAATGTTCTATCGTCTACCAGGGGATCTCTGTATCTGAATTCTGAAGCCACATCCACCTCAACCGGAATCTTCGCCCATTTTTCAATTAAATGTTTACCTATGAGTCCTGCATGATAAGCCGTACCGCAGGCTACTATATATATTTTGTCGATATTATTTAAATCCTCTAAAGATAACTTGATCCCATCAAGTTTGATACTGCCGTCAGATGTCAATCGCCTTGAAAGAGTGTCTCCCAAAACAGTCGGCTGATCGTGGATCTCTTTGAGCATGAAGTGATCGTATCCACCTTTTTCCGCTGCTTCAATGCTCCAGTCAACATGAAAAGCCTTTTTCTGCACCTTATTCATGTTTCTATCGAAAATATCCATCGAATCCGCTCTGCAGATAACCATCTCGTCATCTTCAAGAAAATATACATCCTTGGTATATTTGAGTACCGCCGTCATATCGGACGCTATGAAGCTTCCCTCATCTGTATGACAAACAATCATAGGGGCATCTTTTCTATATCCTACAATCTCAGTCTCATCACCTTCATATATTGCAGCTATGGCATATGCTCCCTTCATCATTGATGTGGCCTCAAGCATAGCCTCTGCCGGATTCATTCCTCCGGCACAAAACACTGAAAGCAACTGAGCTATCACTTCGGTGTCCGTTTCCGATTTACAATGAATGTTATATTTTTCTAAAAGCTTCTCCCTAAGCTCAGCGTAGTTTTCTACAATTCCATTGTGAACTACAGCAACCTTCCCATCATTACTGATATGAGGATGTGCATTGAGCACTGAAGGAGCTCCGTGTGTCGCCCACCTTGTATGTCCTATAGCTACTTTAGCATCCTTATATTTGTCTCCAACCATCTCATCGAGCTGCAGAATCTTTGACTTCTTCTTATCTTCTGTTTCTGCAATCTTTTCGATCTCCAGATTACCCCTGTCAAGAAGGGCTATCCCGGCAGAATCGTATCCCCTGTATTCAAGTTTTGCAAGACCGTCTATTACAACCTTCTTTGCATTATCCTTACCTATATATCCGACAATTCCACACATATGTATCTCCTATAAAACATTATATTCATAGCATAATCTACGCATATTTCTTAGTTATAAGGTCAGCTAAATCTACCGCGAGTTTGTGAATCAGTTCTATATCTTTTCCTTCAATCATTACCCTGACAACAGGCTCAGTCCCGGAAGGCCTTATAAGCAATCGTCCATCATCTCTGACGGCATTTTCAACCTTAGCGATTTCCTTTAGAATTTCTCCATCCTGCAGAAATAGTTCCTTGTTCTTATTAGCCACCCTGGCATTCTCTAAAACCTGAGGGAAAAGTTCAACTTCTTTTGCAAGCTCTGAAAGCGCTTCCCCCGAATCCAACAAAATTTTTAAAAATTGCAGTGATGAAAGGACCCCGTCACCTGTGGTCGTATGATTCAGGAATATTATATGACCTGACTGCTCACCCCCGATAATGCATCCGGTTTCAAGCATTGATTCCAGCACGTACCTGTCTCCGACCTTTGTAACATCAACTGATATTCCATTCTTTTCGCAAAATTTATGAAATCCTATATTGCTCATTACAGTTGCAGTCACCCTGTTGTCCACAAGCTCACCGCTGTCCTTGAGCATCTTTGCACAGAGGCAGATTATCTTATCGCCATCTACTACCATACCTTTTTCATCAACAACAATGAGTCTGTCTGCATCACCATCAAATGCCAGACCTATGTCAGCTCCAGCTTCCACAACTTTCTGTTGAAGTTTTTCCGGATGTGTAGATCCGATATTATCATTGATATTGAGCCCATCCGGATCATTACCTATGACAGTTACATCTGCACCCAGCCTCCGATAAATATCGGGAGCGACTTGAAACGAAGCGCCGTTTGCACAGTCAAGAACTACTTTCAGGCCTTTTAGATTCCTATCCATCGTATCTGCGAGAAAGTCTTCATAAAACTTCAGCGCATCTTGACTGCCGTCTATGCATTTTCCAATCTCATCACCTTTGGTAGTCTTTATCTTAATATCATGTTCACTTATGAGTTTTTCTATCTTCTCTTCTATTGAGTCGTCCAATTTGAAGCCATCACCGTTAAAAAACTTTATGCCGTTGTATTCGAACGGATTGTGGCTGGCTGATATTACAATTCCGGCGTCAGCTCCGTAATGGCGAGCTAAAAGGGCAACTGCCGGAGTAGGTACGACTCCGACTTTAATAACATTTCCGCCCACAGAAAGAATCCCGGCAGTTATGGCATTCTCAAGTAGATCTCCGGATATTCTTGTATCCATGCCTATTACAAAAACAGGTCTCCTGCTGCTTTTTTTTAAAACTGTAGCTCCTGCCATTCCCAGCTTAAAAGCCAATGTAGGGGTCAAATCCACATTGGCAACCCCTCTGACACCATCTGTCCCAAATAGTTTTCCCATCGCTGTACTCCTTTTTCTATCGTATGTCAACTGATACTGATGTCGGCTTGATGGTGTACTTTTTGAAGCCTTTTTTATTAGTAACGACTACGTCAACCTTATGTGTGCCCGGAAGCAATCCCGATACATCTATTGCGACAGTGAAATCTTCCTTTTTAACATCATCTAAAGTATCCTTTGATCCCTCTGCGCTTATAACAACAGTATCTGTAATTTTCGCCTTCTGATTATCTTCAAGACCCAAAACATCTATATCTTTTTCTTCAAATGTAATATTCTTATTCTCTGACGATCGCGAAGTCACCTTGACAGTCAAATCATTACCCTCAGCCAGTTGTATACCATCAGGCAAAATAGGCTTGACTTCGAAACTCATATTTTGTTGATACAGAGACATATCTACAGGTTCCGTCTGAATCTTTGAAATATTCTTGACAACATCTGCATTCCCCTTGATTATAACAGTTTTCGGGAGATCAAACTTAACATCTGCCGCATTCTCACCCTGAATTGGAATTTCCAGCTCTACTTTCTTGGTTTTAGTCATAACAGCTTTGACCTGCACTTGGCTCGAACTAAGGCGTATCCAGCTAACTTTGCTTCCATTTTTATCCACAGGTATGAGTTCTGCCTCAAGGGTTGTTTCCTTGTCCTTGATTTCATCGACGCTTATTTTCGCCAGAACCTGGGTAACTTTCTGAACATTGCTGTAAGCCCCGCGGATTGTCACATCCTCAGGCTCAAGCTTCACTGTAAACGGTTCGGTATCATCCTTTGTAGCTCCCACATATGCAACTTTCACAGGTCTTTCTTCGGCAACCAGCTCTCCTATGGTCAGCCCAACCTTACTAACGCTTCTGCTTTCTACATTAACCTTTTCGGGGGTTTTGACATTGATATCAAGCTCATTCCGCCCGGACCTTGCGGCTGTAAGATCCACATCAGCATAGATATCTTCTTTGGATACATTCTGGACTCTCGAGCGCTCCCCTTTCACCGTCAGACTTAGTGTATCATTGCTCATGCTTTCTATTGCAAGTCCGCGTTCTTCAAGACTTAATTGGTTTTCCAAATTAATTTTAACATCTGCAAAAGACTTGGTTATAGTTGGGTTAACTTCACCTATGACGTATGCCCACAGAACGATGGCAATCAGGAATGAAATTAGAAGGTTTAACTTTTTGCTTCGAAACATTACTTATCAGCTCCCTTCTCCATCATGGTCTGATCGGCTTCTTTGCTCCTTGAAGCAAAATCAAACAACTTCTTTAAAGGGTGAGCCTCTTTTTTTTCCACAGGTTGATAAAAATCGCTCAACAGCTTTCCTACTTCTTCACGTGTCAGACGTCTGTGAAGTCTCCCATTCTCAGCCCTTGAGATTATTCCGGTCTCCTCGCTGACAATCAGAACCATAGCATCTGAAACTTCCGTAATTCCGATACCTGCTCTATGCCTTGTTCCCAAATCAGGATTTAAATTCTTGTTTGCAGTGAGTGGTAATACACAGCCTGCTGCAGCGATCCTCCCACCTTTAATTATGACAGCACCATCGTGAAGAGGAGCACCCTCATAAAATATATTGCCAAGCATCTGCGAACTTATAGAAGCGTCGACGCATGTGCCTGTATCCATTATTTCCTTAAGAGGGGTGCGTCTTTCAAATACAAGCAGGGCTCCTGTTTTTGACCTGGAAAAGAAAGTTACAGCTGCCTGTATCTGCTCTGCGATTTCCTGATCAACAGTTGCATTATTGGTTCCAAAAGGTGTTTGAACCAACTTTGATCTTCCCATGTATTCCAGCCCCCGCCTGAGTTCAGGTTGGAACACGACTATCAAGGCGAAAAGCCCCAAAGTAAAGGTTCCTTTCAGCACCCAATACAAAGTGTACAGTTTAAGATAGTCAGATATGAAAAAAACTATAACTAAAACAAGGACGCCTTTAACAAGTTGCTGCGCCCTGGATTCTTTGATAAAGCCTAAAATTTTATATATGACATAGGTAACAATTAAAATATCAAGAATATCCATAATACCTATGTTGGAAACTATATTATTGAAAAACTCTCTCATCTCCACCAATTCCTTTTCGAGTTCTCTACATATAATAGTTTACACCATGAGCAGATGTTTTTCAATATTTACTTGTTTCAACAGAAAAGAGAGCCCCGCATTGAGATTCGAATCGTCAGATTAATCCCGACTGTTCCAACCTCGTTAAATGAAAAGGCCCTCTTATCATATATTTTTACTTAGTTATAATTATTCTATATAGCAATTGTCCTATTTTGCAAATCGAATATCGGTTATCTTGTTAACTGGTGACTTACTTTATTAAGATATATTACTCATGACCATAATCCCTAATGCCGTGAAAATAAACATCACCACGATGCCAAACCGCCCGATTATCTGACATCACTTTATCAAATGTAACAGGAGCGGTGACCGACTACTCACATCTATCTTTAAACCATGAGCATATCTTGAGCATATGATGTTAAATAACACCTGCCATACCTAAGATTCTCAAGATTCTCAGGTACGTTCTTCTCAAATAATCCTTCCTCGTTTGGGACAATTTATTCTTAATTTCTTGTCTCAAGAAGTCCGTAATCTCCGTCCTTCCTCTTATACAAAACATTCACACTGCCCACATTAGCGTCAAGATATACAAAGAACTGATGTCCTAACATTTCCATCTGCAAAACAGCTTCTTCTTCATCCATAGGTTTAAGCTCAAAAACCTTCTTCTTAACAATCTCTCCATGCTTTTCATCATCATCTGATTCAGGCAGAAATTCAAACTTAAGAGCTTTGTTGTCATTATAGCGTTTCTGAAGTTTTCCCTTAAACTTCGCCATCTGACTTGACAACTTATCCACTACCTTATCGAGTGCTTCATAAATATCGTCACTAGTCTCTTCTGCACGGAAAATCGTTCCCTTGGCTGATATGGTGGTTTCAATCTTATCCCTTCCTGCAACATGAGATAGAACGACGTTTGCAGTAATGTCGTCAGAAAAATACTTGCCCAGTTTCTCAAGCTTTTTTTCAATCATTTCCTCCAGCTTCCCATAGGTTCTGTAATTTCTTCCTAAAATACTAACTTTCATACTGCACCTCCTAAATTTAACTATCGAGTACAACGTCAGCGGATTGTTCTATTTCCTCCGCCATATTGAATACTCTTTTATTATTTATACCCTTTCGGATATTTATTTAACCCGAATTTTCACTCATTTAATATTTTAAAATTTCATCATAGTTCCGTTAATGACAGCATTAACATATGTAAACGCAGATTTTGTCTTACTGAGACAGGTCATTGATATTTTAAAGATTTTATCTTTGAAACCATTATAGCAATTTTAGGAGGGGGGAATACATCAATATATTTCATATTATATTTCTCTATCTTAAGCACATTCCAGTTGCAGATTAGATTTTAAACACATATATCTGCCTGCTGTTTATGCTTATATCTGAACACCGAAATGATCTGCAGGTTTATTGTGATATTATAAATAATTTGATTATAAGAGCTAAATGACTATATGCTAATTATCCCCTATAGATTTAATACATTATATATATGTATCCCGCTGAATGCTAAATAATGAAAAATATCAATGATTGATCATCTGTCATAATTGAATCTCCCCATCTCTCTGCCGCAATACTGCCTTTATTTAAACGGCTTAACATTTTGATAATTAAATAAAAATATGCTAAAATCCACCTAGCTGCTATTCTGAAATCCATAACATCCGGAGGTTCATCATGAAGAAAAAAATACTTTGCACAATTTTTCTGTTTCTGTTCGCATACGGTTTTGAGAAAACCATACTTGGTATGGAATTAAACCGGGCTGATTACATAACATATTTGATAACTTTAGCAGGAATATCCCTATATCTGCTTTACTTGATACCATTTATTTTAGGAGTCAAATACTTATCCGCAAAGCTCGACATATCCAGAAAAGTATTCGTCGTTGCATTCATATGCGGAGTTTTCATCGCTCCCGTATTCAGTTCATATGCCAATGAACTTTTAGACAAATTATGGAGTCATTTTATGTCAGCAAAATCTCTGGAAAAATGGTCTGATGCTCTTACAGCTCCTTTCTCAGAGGAGATCATCAAAGCTATCGCGGCACTATTTGCGCTCAGCCTCTTCAAACTGAATACAGGAAAGGATTATCTCCTTGCCGGTCTTGGTTCCGGTATAGGGTTTCAATTTATTGAGGATATTTATTACGTCCTGCCCAATGGAAGTTCGATGAAAGCTTTAGGGAATATCTTTCCACAAGTTCTGGATAGATTGTCCGGAAGTCTGGGATCCCATTGGACATATACAGCAACAGTACTTGTCGGTCTATATCTGATAATAAAGGGCGGCAAAAAACTCAAGGGAACTGTTTTCATGCTCGCCCCTGTAGCACTTCATTTTGCATGGAATTCACCGCTATCAGGATCAGAAGAAGAATACTCTCTTTCGGGTCCCATACTGACAACCTTAACTCTGGGACTTTTCATAATGGCTCTAACAGAAATAATTCACATGGAAAAGAAGACTAAAGAAACCGTAGATATTGCTCCTCCGAGTTCAGCTCTCGATTACCGATTTGCCGATACTGCTGAGGATGAACAAGACAGATGCTCTGCTGTAGAAATACAGGCTGTCCATGTCCGCGAGAAAATATAACAAAAAACCCCACTATTCAATTCTCATTTGGCGATTTACCGATAAAACGGGAATTGATGACGGGGTTTATTCTGTAGGAAACATAGAATCCGGTAAATATGTATGATGAACATTTGCAGCTGATTGCACCTTATTTCAGCTTCTCACGGCTTTGATTTTCTTTTAAGTATATGCAGAATACTCTGCCACATTTATCAATTTGATTTTAAGCTTCGCAATATCTGTATCACGAAGTCTAATTATGCTTAATTATCTTGTCAAACTGAGGATATATCAGATATAGAACTATAGACGTAATAACAAGCTCAGGGAGCATATATGTTCCATTATAAGTAATTGAATACCATAGAGGGTTCATACCCTTAGGTGCATATGCAGCCCACAGCAGCACTCCTGATATGACGAGCACAACAAACCGAGAAGCAATTCCTACTATTGCACCGATAACTGCCTTATTTCTATTTCCATGAAAGAATCCTGCAAGACCGAGTGCTCCAAATGAAATCAAATAATCCAGCAGAAATGACCACGGACTTATTGAAAATCCACCTTGAAGTAGAAATTGCAACACTCCATAGACCATGGCAGCCAACAGTCCGTTCCTTACACCCCATCGTGTTGCGTAAAGAATGATAGGGAGCATGCTCACAGCGGTAATCGATCCTCCCTGAGGCATATCAAAGATCTTAATGTAGCTGAGTATGGTGGCAAGGGCAATCATCAGACCACTCTCCACTAAGGTTATAAGTTTCTTGTCCATAAAAAATCCTCCTTTTGAATTCTGATTAGACAAATCAAATAGTCCGGTCCAAAAAGTCCAAAGGAGGCAAATAGCATATAATCCGTTTATAAGTTATATCCATAAAACTTGCTACGGCGGCATTATCCGCATCAGCTAAAGGGTCGGAGTCAGATAAAAGAATGATTCTACAAACTCCCTCTCAGCAAAAGCTCCCCTGTTTCTTTTTGTTACACTTATATTTTAACCTTATTAAAAAAATATGCAAGTATTTTCTGGAATTCTCATGTTGCATCATTCATAGGCTTGCATGATGTGTTACAATAGTTGAGGCTAAAAATTTATTTTGTAAATACTGGAGGCTGATATAATATGACTGAAAGTGTGGAAAATAGGACTTATATTGCCGCCACCGAGCGGAAACTTGACAAGAAAGATGAACAATTCTATCTTGAGTGCGAAAAACATTGGGTTTTTATGCTGTTAATTTTCGTCGGAGGTTTTTATGGAGCATATACGTATACTGTGCGTGGAGGAATATTTTGTAATGCTCAGACCGCAAATATAGTCCTGCTTGGAATGGCTCTGGGAAATGGGCAGTGGATGAAGATGATTTATCTGATATCATCTCTTACGGCTTATCTTGGAGGTACGATTTTGTCCGAAGCCCTTGCCAAGAAAGTTAAAAGGCTCAGGTTTCTCAGATGGGATACTCTTATGGTTGGGATAGAAATTCTCGTTATCGCATTTCTTGCCTACCTCCCAAAGTCGGCACCGGATCAAATTTGTCAGATTTTGCTGAATTTTATCTGTTCCATGCAGTTTAACACATTCAGGGCAAGCCAAGGAATTCCAATGGCTACCACATTTGTTACCAATCATGTGAGACAGGTTGGTGTGAATATCGTAAGAACATTTAGAGATAAAAACAAAGAGGCCGCTCACAGAGGCAGAAGACATTTTATAATGATCGGAATGTTCCTTCTCGGTGCAATTTCTTCTGCAATAATGTGTAATTTCTTTGATGTTCACGCACTATGGGGCGCTCTTCCGTTTTTAATATATACATTTATACGCCTGGTCATTGCAGATAGAACCGTCGAGAGACCTTATCTACACAAAACTCCAATGGGTCACTAGTCTATATACACCTACTCATGGCATTTTTATATATTTGACAATAATTTTTAAAAATATTTGTTGACAAACTTTAAATTCTGGTCTATCATATCCTTAAACCGTTGAGGAAGAGTAGTAACTTCAGCTAGTTTTCATTAAGAGAGTCACGGTCGGTGGGATGTGATATGAGAATCTGAAGCGAATGGACTTCTGAGGGCAATCTGAACAGCTGGTTGCGATGCAAAGATGCTAAGTAGGTGAGACGAAGTGATTCCGCGTAAATTGAATCAACGTGTGATGGCACGTACTGAGTGAGTATACTGTAATGGTGTGCTAAGCCGGGTGGCAACGCAGGAGAAGATTTTTATGCTCCTGTCCCAGCAAAACTGTATGCTGGGACAGGAGTTTTTTATTTAAAGGAGAAAAAGAAAATGAATAAGATGAAAACAACAAATGAATTTCCGGATAAAATATATTTGACAGCTGACGAGATACCTAAGGCATGGTATAACCTTAGAGCAGACATGGATAAAAAGCCTGCTCCACTTATTAACCCTGCAACCGGCGATCCTGTCACATTGGAGGAGTTAACCTGTATATTTACAGAAGAGGGTGCAAAACAGGAACTTGATGAAACCACAAAATTCATACCTATCCCCGAAGAAATTCAAAATCAGTATCGCAAATTCAGACCTGCTCCTCTGGTTAGAGCAGCAGATTTTGAGAAGGCCATCGGAACATCTGCAAAAATTTACTACAAGTTTGAGGGCAACAATACCAGTGGAAGTCATAAGTTGAATTCTGCAATCGCCCAGGCTTACTATGCAAAAAAAGAGGGACTGACTCACTTGACCACGGAGACAGGTGCAGGGCAATGGGGAACTGCACTTGCCATGAGCTGTGAGAAGATGGGACTTGACCTGACAGTTTATATGGTAAAATGCAGCTATGAGCAAAAGCCTTTCAGACGGGAAATTATGAAAACCTTTGGCGGAAGAGTTGTTCCCTCCCCGTCAATGGAAACAGAAGCGGGCAAAAAAATTCTGTCAGAAAATCCTGATAATCCCGGAAGCCTTGGAGTTGCAATTTCAGAGGCTGTTGAAACAGCAGTGACAACCCCTTCTACAAAATACGTCCTCGGCAGCGTTTTAAATCAGGTGCTTCTTCACCAGACCATCATAGGCCTTGAGACACAAGTTGCCATGAAGAAATATGGAATAAAGCCTGATGTAATAGTAGGCTGCGCCGGAGGCGGATCAAATCTTGGAGGATTTATGGCACCCTTCCTTGGTGAGCAACTGAGAGGAGAGGAACACTACAAATTCATTGCAGCAGAATCAGCATCGTGTCCATCACTTACAAAGGGAGAGTTCAAATATGACTACTGCGACACCGGGCGTGTGACCCCCATGGCCAAAATGTATACGATGGGTTATGATTATATTCCGCCTTCCAATCACGCAGGCGGTCTGAGATACCATGGTATGAGTCCAATCCTCTCGGAAATATATCACCAGGGGCTGATGGAGGCTTACGCCTATGAACAGCACGATGTTTTTGAAGCAAACACTATATTTGCAAGGGCTGAAGGCATTCTACCTGCACCGGAAAGCGGTCATGCCATTAAGGCTGTTATTGATGAAGCTACCAAATTCCCTGCTTCAAAGACTGATACCACGGGACCTGTAATAGTATTCTGTCTAAGCGGTACCGGATTCTTTGATATGGTTGCATACGGGAAATATAACAACGGAGAATTATAAAAACCGTATTGGTTATTATATTTTTATGGGAAGGTTATCAGTTTGGGCTTCTTAGTCTACTCATTCTATGGATTGCAAACTATATATTCCGTATTCTACCGGAAAAGTAAGGATTACTTAGTGCATGGCACTTGCCTGGGCTCCGGAGAATACTTCAGACCATGGGATATAACTATTAGATTACTAAAGAAATAACTCGAGGTGCTGCTGATAAAGGTTCCTTATAAGAGCAATAAACCACCGGCTGAATGCGGTGGTTTATTGCTCTTATAATTTTCATCTAACGAATTACTTCCTAAAAACAAAAAGCCTTGTATCATCACGTACACAAGACTTTGGATTCTATATTTTGTAGCTTCTTTGTCAAAGATTTTCACAATCCGCAACTTGTCGGATACTCATCGGTATCCGTTTAAACCATAAAGTTATTTGCAGGCTGCAACAAGTTCCCTTGCCATATTATCTGCATCCTCAAAGTTCTCGTCCGTTGGATTCCAGTTACACTTCGCCTGAGTCTCAATAACTTCAAATCCGCACTCGGTCAAATTCTTTCTAAGCAAATCGCAAGCTTCACCTGACCAACCGTAACAGCCAAAAACCCCTGCCTTTTTCCCCTTAAATCGACACTCTTTCAAAAACTCAATCCAGCCACCTACGGATGATAACATGTTTTGGGCTACCGTTGGCGATCCCAGAGCTATTGCCTTTGATTTAAACACCTCAGTCATGATATCATTCTTATCAAACTGCGATATATTGTAAATCTTAACCACCGAATCAGGGCTCTCCTCCTTTAGCGTTTGAGCGATTCTATGAGCCAGTTTCTTAGTCCCGTCCCACATGGTATCATAAACAACAGTTATCTGATCCTCTTGATAATTATCACACCACTTCTTGTACGCATCAATAATTTCGGATACCTGAGTCCTCCATATAGCTCCATGTGAAGGACAGATCATCTCAATTGGAAGGTTCATCTTATCAAGTTCTGCCATCTTCATCTTACACATAGGAGCAAATGTATTGACTATATTTGCGTAGTACTTCATTGCCTCAGACCACATATCACACTGATTTGCCTTATCGTCAAACATTTCCTCAACCGCATAATGCTGTCCGAAAACGTCCATAGAAAACAATATATTTTCCCCTGTCATAAATGTTGCCATACTGTCCGGCCAGTGGAGCATTCTCATCTCGATGAATTTCAATTTCTTTCCATTCCCTATATCCAATTCATCTCCCGTCTTTACAACGTGGAAATTCCACTCCGGATGATGATATTGGCCTACCAAAGATTTGACACAGTTTGCTGTGCAATAGATAGGAACATCAGGAATCTCTGAAACAATCGCCTCCAGGGATCCGCTGTGATCCACTTCTCCGTGATGTGCAATTATATAGTCGATTTCCTTCAGGTCAATCTCCTTTTTTAAATTTTCTACAAATTCGTTCTTATGGGGAGCCCAAACTGTGTCCATCAGAACTGTCTTCTCTTCTCGAATCAAGTACGCATTCTGGCTTGAACCCTTATTGATACTGTAGTCGTGTCCATGAAACCACTCAAGTTCCCAGTCAATTTTACCAACCCAATATACATTATTCTTAATCTTCTTCATCATATACTATTGCCCTCTCTTAAAAATCTAAACATTAAACGTAACTCACTCAAAATCTGATGAGATCTCATCTTTAAGTGTCTGAATTATATTATCAGGGTTCTCTCCATAAATATCCATGCATCCTGCCATGTAGCTTGTCACCTGTCCTAATCCAAGCATACCGGCAATCTCCTTGATATAATTGACGCCCCAGGGTTGTCTGGAGATATCGCCTCCTGCAGTAGACACATAAAAGGTCTGCCGTACATTGCAAAGCCCCTTGAACCAGTTACCCTCTGTAGTAAAAGTCAACCCGTAAACAACCATATTCTCAATGTAAACCTTAAGCATTGCCGGGAAAGAAAGATCCCAGCAAGGGGCAGCAATCATCAAAATATCTGAACTCGCAAGCTGTTTGGCACCGTCAAACATTCTATGATCATAGTCCCCTTTCTTTGTAAGAGAATCTCTAAGAGCCACAGTTTCCCCATCCATAGGTTTAAAACTTCCGTCAGAAAGATTCACCCTATCAACAGAAACATTGACCCCTTCTTTTCTGTATTTCTTACAAAACAGCTCCAAAAGAAACTCTGCCACTTCGATGGTTCGTGATTGTCTTCCTCTCATACAGGCATCTACAAATAAAACTTTTAAACTGTCTTCTTTGCTTAAATTCTCTTTCATTTTTTCTACCTCTTTTAGGGTTATTATAACACGTTTTGAAAAAGTTTGTATACACTTTTAGCAATAGTTTAAAAAAATAGCTACATATAGCTTGATTTTGACTTGATAGGGTATATAATGGGTGTATATTAAAGTAGTAGAAGAAAAAGGGGGTCGATAAATTGCCGAGATTCGATATGCACTGTCATACTAAAGAAGGTTCTATCGACGCAAAAATTTCCATCAAAGATTATATCAAAATTCTAAAATCTAAGGGTTTTGACGGTATGCTTGTCACTGACCATGATTCATACAAGGGATACCGTTACTGGCGTTCTAACCTGAATGGTGTAGATAAATCTGTTGAAGATTTCACAGTTCTGATGGGTGTTGAATATGATACATGCGATGCCGGTCATTTCATAGTGATTATGCCGGACGGTGTGGAACTTCAAGTTCTCCAAATCAGAGGTATGTCCTACGATTCCCTGACTGAAGTCGTCCACAAAAACGGTGGTATACTCGGGCCGGCACACCCCTTCGGAGCAAGAAGCTCAAGCGCTATGTTTTGTAACAAGTTGATGAGGGGTTCTGATGTGCTGAGTATGTGCGATTTTTTTGAAGGTTTCAACACATGTGAAACTAGAATTGCAAATCAGGCGGCAATTACTTGTGCTTCAAGGCTCGGTTTACCTTGCACCGGTGGTTCTGATTCTCACAAATCGGAATATGTCGGTAGTGCATACACTGATTTTAGTTGTAACATTACCTGTAATAATGATATGATTGATGCGATTAAAAGCGATAGAATTATCAACTTCGGTGGGCAGGAAAGAGAATTCCTTAAGAAGCATATTAAGAGGAATTCCGTATTTGCCACTTATGGATTCCGATCCTACAATCGTGCGTTGGGTGTACTGTTTTCCCCGTTCAGAAGCATGATGAAGTACCTTGCTCTGACAGATTAATTTAAATATGCCGATGATCAGAGTCTGTAATGCACTTTATCCCTCAGCTCATAGCTGAGGGATTTTTATTGTCCCTCATAGAAAAATGCGAAAGTGCAGTATAGGATTAGAGACGTTTTCACGTATTACAAAACCGACAGCCGGATGGCTGTCGGTTTTGTGATAATAGTATTGATTTGTATGTGTTAATTTCTAATTTAAATATTGTTTGAAATATTGCCTTGAATGCATAAGAGATTACACAACTTCTGCTATTCGACAATCCTTATTACCTGCTGAATAGGTCCGACACATGCTCCGCCAAGCCCTGTTATTACAACGCCTACATTCGGATTAAGTGCATGAATCTCCTGACCGCCGCCTATATATATGGAAACGTGCGATCCGTAATGGATAATATCACCGGGCTGCATCGCAGAAACAGGAACTGTTCTGCCGTATGATGCAAAAGACCTACCTATGTTATATCCCATTCCTCTATATACTGCAACTATGAATCCGCCACAGTCAACACCTGTGCTCAGGTTTGATCCTCCCCAAACATAAGGATAACCTACAAATTGTGTTGCATAGGCAGCAATTGAAGCTCCTGATCCGGAATATCCTGCTCCACTTGGAACAGAGTAGGAAGAAGATCCTCCACCACCATTGCCACCACCGGCTGCAGCCTGTGGCCTTGCTTTAGTACCTCTAAGTACAATCTGAGGAGTTGACTCCTTAGTTACATTTTCCTTGAGGGTCTCACTACTTTGAATAGCTCCGTTAACAGTTGTCTGTCTGAGGGTCAAATCCTTGCTTCCTTCAGTGCCTTCCTGCTTAACCTTTGTCTCTCCATCATAAAGTTCATCGGTATCTTCATACTGTACTTCAGGTGCGATAGCTTCTGTCTTATTAAGAACTTCCACTGTAGTAACATTTACATAAGGAATTTCCTTCTCAATCGTAAGCTCATCTCCCGGCATGATGTTCTCAGGATTCATTCCCTTATTCATGGAAATCAGCTCTTCGTAACCCAGATTGTTAGACGATGCGATATCCCAAGTGGTGTCTCCATCTTTAACCTGATATTTCTGAGCCGCCTTGGCGCCCTTCTTAATAGTATCTACAGCTTTGTCTGAAGAAACTATACGGGGTGCCTTTCCGTCCTTGAATCTCTGATTAACCGCCTTAAAATCTTTATCTGTTTTAATCGATTCAACCTTAGCACCTTCAGTTATATATGCCTTCTTGACGCCATCTATAACCTTTTCAGCTTCACTCTCAGAACTGACAACTGCCAGCGTCTTTCCCCCGGCTTGAATCGCCCAATATTCCTCACTTGCATAAGCCTTTGATGAATAGACCATAACTGTCATGAACAGCAATAACGCTATAAGAATTCCCCCTATAACAGCATATCTATTCTTCCGTTTACTAAATGATTCACTCATCATAAATCCTTTCTACTTTCCTTCAACTTACAACTCGGCATCAGCCGGAATTTTTACATTAGATTTCGTTGGGTTTACTCTTTTCGTTATCCAATAGTAAATTTACATGTGTAATTCTAACTCAATGGAGGATAGATGTCAAGGGTTTTTTAATATTTCTTAAGAAATTAGTGGTTGCAAAATTCTTAATTTTGAATAATCATCAGTATTTTCAACGATTTCGAAACTCTATTATTCTTAAAAAAACTTAATTTTCTTTGTATTTCTTAAGTTATTTTCACTTTATTTTTCTTTTATCAATTAATCTGTTTACAAAATATAAGACTGCACACACTGCAGCTGCTGCAAAAATATCTAAAATAGAATGTTGTTTTACAAAACATGTAGATATCGCAATTAACATCCATATAATATCAAGGCCAAAAATCAAGACCTTGCTTGTGATCTGTTTTGTTCTATGGGTAGAAATCATACCGAGAAAGGCACCTATTGCGTGAACGCTGGGTATTACATTAGTATTCGTATCAGCGGCGTATATAGCACTTATCAAATGCGTGAATACATTATCCCTTGGAAATGTTCCCGGACGAAGATCTTGTCCGTTTGGAAACAACAGACAAAATATAAGGGTAAAAGTAAATGTTATCATTATCCCTACCATGTACTTTTTGTATTCTTCCTCATCTTTTAATAGAAGAAATACGCCTATTGCCACCAACGCCGGATACCAAAGGTAATAAAAAATAATAAATTCTTCCCTAAATGGTATGTAATCATCTATAAAGATATAAGATACCCAGTAATCCGCAGTCTCAGGGACAAGTTTTTCAACAACGAAAAAAAGTCCTATATATATAGGTACATAAATTGCGTACATTAAAAGGTGGAGCTTATGCACCAGAGTGCTTTCCGCTCCGCTTACAGTTTTCTTTGATGAATTAATATTGTTGCCTCCCATATTTCCTCTTATGCTTGTCTATTTGTACTCCCCTCCCGGAGGAATGAGCACTGTAATTCCCTCATGTATGTTTTTGATTTTAATCTTCTCCTGTCCCTGTTGATATTCTCCGTCTAAGGTCCAGTTCATGTTCGGATCGGCTTCAATTTCCAGTTCTCTCGCATCGAAAAACTCAATCAGAGAATTATCTGTAAACCTTCTCATGCTCAGGCTGAACAAGACAGAATTCAATTCCAGAGGATTGTTCGGATATCTGATCAAAAGCACCTCAAATTTCCCATCGGATAAATCCACCAGTTCCTGATCAATTGTCAGAATTCCTGCCACAGAAGTAGTATTACATACAGCTCCAAATATAAAGTCTCCGTCTATTTCTCGATTCTCTGCCTTAACCCTTACAGTCCACGGTTTCATGTTTCCAAGTTCAGCAACACCACTTAAGACATAAGCGAAATGCCCCAAAATATTTTTCATACTTTGCGGCGTTGAATAGGATACACCGGTAAAGGCGCCAAATGAAGCAATATAGCTGAAATATCTACCATTGAAGTCGCCAATGTCAACCTTTATCGGCTGACTTCGGGTGACATCCAGTGCAGCTAACGGCATGTATGCAGACAATCCCAAAGTATCCGCAAAGTCGTTGGTACTTCCTGCGGGAATATACCCGATAGGTATATCGATATCCGATTGCTTAATGCCTGCAACAACTTCGTTATATGTTCCGTCACCACCGATGGCAACTATGATATCATATCGCCCTGATAAGGCAGCCTCTTCAGCATATTTCTCAGCATCTCCACACTTGCTCGTCGCTCTTGAGGTGCATTCGTATCCTCCTGTCTGAAGATTTTGAATAATGCTCAGAAAGAATCTGTCAGCTTGACTTTTCCCTGCTGCCGGATTTACAATTATGTATGCTTTTTTCATTTTAAATCCCTTTAACCCTTTCGTTATATGATACCCGTATTTCTATTTATCACTGCTACGTCGTCTTACTGTGTTATCATTCGGCGTATGATCAATTACCTGTTTACACTGCCAGTTCAATAAGTTTATCTAAAAGTCTTCGGTAATCGATTCCCATAGCTTGAACCATGCTGGGGAATCTGCTTACATCTGTGAGCCCCGGGATAGTATTAATTTCGTTGAACAGCACCTCAGGCTTCTCTCCGGAGGTTTTTATGAATATATCCACCCTTGCATATCCCCGACAACATAAGGCACGATAAGCTTCGGCAGCTGTATATCTGACTTTCTCTGCCAAATCCTCATCAATTCTGGCAGGCATATGGATTATGGACTTTTCCTGACTGTACTTTTCTCCATAGTCGAACCAGTCGACAAAAAGCTCAATCTCGTCAACGGGACTCACCATGAGTTCATCATTGCCAAGCACTGCACATCCCACCTCAAAGCCTTCAATATTTTCTTCACAGAGAACTTGATTATCAAATTTAAATGCCTCTTCTATGGCAGCCATAAGCTCATTTTCCTTGTGAACCTTAGTCATACCCAGTGATGAGCCTGCTTTAATAGGTTTTACATAAAGCGGAAGCTGCAAACTCAGTATTTCTTCCACACGATTTTCAATGGTATCCCACTCTCTCAAGAGAATGTTCCTTGGCGTCTTGATTCCAACGTCGTTTACTATCCTATGGGCTATGAACTTATCCATGCAAAGTACCGAAGCCTCCATACCACAACCGACAACAGGAATTCCTGCCAGCTGCAACAGCCCTTGAACAGATCCGTCTTCACCGTTTTTCCCATGCAAAACAGGGAAAACCACATCCAGATGAATCAGTCTGTTTTCTTCAGGGATCCATAGGCCTTTATTTTCCCTGTCAGGTGACAAGAAGGCTTTTTTTACGTTTCCGTTTTGCCACGTATCACAGTTAATTGCCTCAACATCACCTTGAAAATAAAACCAGCTGCCGTCTTTTGTTATGCCGATCAAATGCTTATCGTATTTATTCTCATCCAAATTTTTGATAACGGAATAGCTTGAATGGAGAGATACAGGATATTCGCTGGAGCATCCTCCGAAAATAATACCTATTGATTTTTTCATTTATCAATTTCCTTTCTCAAAATCATCGTACCGGTTCCCTATCCACCAGAGGATCCATACTGCCGGCTTTCGTGTCTGCCCATGCTTTGTTGAAAATTACTCCAAGGCAAAGGATCTGCGCCATAATGAACAGCCAAAACATCACTGCAACTATCGATGCAAGAGATCCATAGATAATATCATAATTGGCTATTTGGCTTACATAAATTGAGAAGCCAATCGTTGCAAGCATCATACCTAATGAACAGAAGATACTACCCGGAAAAATCTCGCTGAACTTCATTTTCTTTGACGGCATAAAATAATAATTTATTGATACTATCATAAAATATAATAAAATATTCAAAGGCCATCTGAGGTATGTCCACAAAATATCCACCACTCGATTATCCGATAATGCTCCGATTGTAACATTCATTATAAGTTTACCATATACGAGAACCACCAAAGTAAACACAAGGGTCGCCACCATTATCATAACCATAATTATGGATTTGATCTTTTCCTTGATAAGACCTCTCCTGGTATACTCACCGTCAGTATATGTGTAATTTGACAGGCGATGCATCGGAACCATAACCTTCGATGCTGCCCATGCTGCCGTCACTGTGAGGATAATATTATTCACACCTGTTGGTTTATAGTTGAACAGAGAATCAATAACACTGCTTATATCCTCAGAAACATATCTGTCTACAATGTAATAGAGATATCTCACGGAAATATCAAACAGCCCCAAAACCTGCGACAGAACAATCACCATTGGTACAATCGAAAGCAGCATATAGAATGCCATCTGCGCCGGAAAACCTTGGTAATAAGGTTCTCCCATAATTTTAGCAGCACGCTTTCCTACTTCAAAAAACCGTTTAACAAATTTCAAAATCAGTCTTCCTCCGAAATAGCGGATTCCAATCGCATACTCCCAATTTTTTCAGCTAAAAGTTTGAGTGCTCGTGCTCTGTGACTGATCTGATTCTTAACTTCAGGATTCAACATGCCAAATGTGCTTCCGTAACCCTCCGGCACAAACAGCGGGTCGTATCCAAATCCGTTTGTTCCTTCCTCCTGGTCGATAATATGGCCCGGACATTCACCCCGTGCCACAACCTTTCTGCCGTCAGGAAACAGTAGAGTAATAACGGCAACAAATTTTGCTCGCCTTTCTTTATAGGGTATATGAGCTAAAAGGTCTATCAATTTCTCGTTATTTCGCTTATCGTTATGGTCCTCTCCCGCAAATCTGGCAGAGTATACTCCCGGAGCTCCACCCAAGGCTTCAACCATCAATCCTGAATCATCAGCAATTGTAGGCTTTCCGCAGATATCCATTATTGCTTTTGCTTTTATATACGAATTCTCTTCAAAAGTTTCCCCGTCTTCAACAATTTCAAAATCCGCCGGCACACCTGCATCATCTCTTGAAATCAGATGAAATCCCAAATTTCCGGTGACACTTGCTATTTCTTCTATTTTGTGCTTGTTAGCGGATGCAACTACTATCGTATCCATATTTACCGTCCTAATCATATAACATGATGTTTACATGTACTTAAACTGTTTGTGAATGCTTTTCATATTTATTTTTGTTTTCTAATTTATGCAATACCTTTCTTATTATATCATAGTGATTTTTATTTTTCCACGATTTGATTCTCTCAACCTTTAATGATATAATAAAAATAAAATGAATATTATTAATATGGCTGATAGCCTTAGGATATCATTCATGTGGCTACCGGTCATAAGGTTACGAAGTAATTTTGGAGGTGTATTATGACTGTCAAAGAGAGAGTCACAGCCGCAATGGTTGAACAGGCGCTTAATTATTTAGATAAGAATCCTCTAGAAAACTTACCTAAATTGCTTGATTTCGTGGAGAGGTTTGATTTCAATCATGCTCTGGAAAAGCAGATTAAAAATGTACGTCAAGGGCTTACGAGCGAGAATGATAACTGGCGAAAGCTTGTAGAATCTACCTATGATGATGTTGATGAAAAAGTCAGAAAAACGCTGTTCAAAAATGCTGTCATAAATTCTGTTATTTTAAGCAGGAGTAAGAAAGAGAAAATCAAATCCGAATACGGATGTAATGTCCCCTGGACTATACTTTTAGATCCGACCAGTGCCTGCAACCTGCATTGCACAGGATGTTGGGCAAGTGAATACGGAAATCGTCTCAACCTTTCTTTCGAGGAAATCGACAGTATCATTACTCAAGGGAAAGATTTGGGAATATATATGTATATTTATACCGGTGGTGAACCTTTGGTCAGAAAGAATGATATAATTGCAATCTGCAGGAAGCATCCTGACTGTGTTTTTCTGACTTTTACAAACGGCACGCTGATAGATGAAGATTTTGCAAAGGATATGCTGGAGGTTAAGAACTTTGTACCGGCCATCAGTATTGAGGGAGATAAGGCTGCAACTGATAGCAGACGCGGTGAAGGTACATATGATTCCGTAGTCAAGGCGATGGAAATTTTGCGAAAATACAAACTTCCATTTGGAGCTTCCACCTGTTATACATCGGCTAACTATGAATCTGTTACCGATGATACCTATTTTGACAGACTCATAGATATGGGAGCTAAGTTTGCTTGGTTCTTTCACTATATGCCTGTGGGGAACGATGCCGTTCCTGAACTTTTATTAAATCCGGATCAAAGAGAGGTTGTATATAGAAAAATAAGATCCGTCAGAGATCGAAAATCCATATTCCTCATTGATTTTCAAAACGATGGGGAGTACATCAGAGGGTGTATTGCAGGTGGCAAAGAATACTTCCACATTAATCCTAATGGGGACGTGGAACCTTGCGTTTTCATACACTACTCCGATTCCAATATCAGAGAAAAGACTCTCCTTGAAGCCATTACTTCTCCGTTGTTTATGGCATACAAGGAAGGTCAACCATTCAACCACAATCATTTAATGCCGTGCCCTATGCTCGAAAATCCGGAGAAATTACAGGAAATAGTAAAGAAAACAGGTGCCCATTCAACTGATCTTGTGTCTGCTGAAGATGTATCTGATCTCTGCGGCAAGTGCATAGAATATGCCGAAAATTGGAAACCTAGGGCTGAGAAACTTTGGGAAGCAAGACAGGCAGAAAAGGCCCAGCAAGTCCGTTAAGTTCTCCATATCATTAAACGATAGTCCTTAAGCTCTTCCCCTTGGTCGAATTACCATATACGATGAGCAGAAGTGAGAATTATTTGTTGAAAATATCATATTTCAAGAAGCACTGTAGATTCGTTTCCACGGTGCTTCTGTTTTATTAGATTAAATTCATTGAATTTCTTTGATATTTTTGCTATATTTTTAGATGTATTTATCTATTTATTTTGGGAGGTTATATGAAAGACGAGTTAAAATACGGCATAGATTCAAAACCCGGGTTTTCAATGAGCTTGCTTCTGGCTTTTCAGCACATTTTAGCTGCTTTTGCCGGGATAATAGCGGTTCCTCTTGTAGTTTGCTCTGCCCTGGGCTATGGTATCACAGAAACATCAGCAATGGTTTCTGCTACAATCTTTGCTTCCGGTATCACCACGATACTTCAATCCCGAGGTGCGGGACCTATCGGGGCCAGAGTTTCTGCCATGATGGGAACAGATTTTACTTTTGTAAATCCAACCATTAGCGTAGGCTCAAAGTTTGGGATTGCCGGCATTGTCGCTGCTACCATGTCCGGATCCCTTGTCGAAATAATTCTAAGCAGATTTATAAGACCCCTGATGAAGTTTTTTCCGCCACTTATTACAGGCACCGTTGTGTCACTTATAGGTATAACCTTGCTTCCGGTGAGCATCGACTGGGCGGCAGGCGGATTAGGAACCGATGGTTACGGCTCTCTCAAAAATCTTGGAATTGCCTCTCTGATAATGATTTTCACACTATTCTTAAATCACTACGGAAAAGGAATTCTTTCTTCTGCTGCTGTATTCATAGGAATGATTTTTGGTTATCTTATATGCATACCGATGGGCATGGTAGATTTACTTCCTGTTCAAGAAGCTGCGTGGATATCATTTCCGAATATTCTGCACTACGGATTTAAATTTGACCTAGCTTCTACACTTTCCTTTGTTCCTGCATTTGTTGTTTCTACCATTGGTACCACAGGTATAATGATGGCAATCGGAGAAGCTTCTGATATTGAACTCTCCGGTGAGAGAATAGCAGGAGGAGTACTTGCCGACGGTGTCGGCTCCCTTCTTTCAGGTCTCTTTGGAGCCGGCCCGAATACCTCATTTTCTCAGAATGTAGGCCTTATTACACTTACCAAGGTTGCCAGTCGACATATTATGGTTCTCGCCGGTATTATACTGACAATGCTTGGAGTTTTCCCAAAACTCAGTGCATTGATTGCTGTAATGCCGCAACCTGTTCTTGGAGGCGTTGGAGTGATCATGTTCGGTCTTGTTGCTGCACAGGGTATCAAGACGCTTGCAGGCATCCATCTTGGAGATAGAGAACTGCTTATTGTTTCAGTTTCTCTGGCACTTGGTATTGGAGTAACCGTCAGACCGGAAATTTTAAACGGTCTTCCTGAGGCGCTTAAGATGATACTGTCTTCAGGGATTTCGACAGGTACTCTGGCTGCTCTCATGTTAAACATTGTTCTTAAGGACAGGAGAACACAGAAACAGAACCCATAGATTAAAAGAAAAGGAATTTTATCCGCCCCCGGCTATCAAACTATGGTGTAAATAATCCCAAAGATTGTTCATCAAGACCTTCTCAACTCCGTATCCTGTGCTACAATGTTGATTAGTGATGAAATAATCATAACAGGTCTTGATATGCCTTTTCTATTTTTCAAAAAAATATACGTCAGGGCCTATCTCTTTTACCGGTTACCCCAACGTATATTATATAACCAAATAAATATCCCCACCGAGTCAATTCAGACATGATGGGGATATTGTCTATACTAGCTTAGATATTCAGTTACTGCCTGTCTGACAGTATTACCATCAGCCTTGCCTTTCAGCTGACCCATAACAGCTCCCATGAGTTTACCCATGTTCTCCTTGCCACTTTCAATTCCCATAGATGCGGCAATTTCAGAAACCTTGTCCCGAATTTCTTCAAGTGACATCTGTTCAGGTAGATAACTTTCCAGAATTTTAATTTCTGCGTTATAAGCTTCCGTAAGATCTGTTCGACCTGCTTTCTCGAAATCCGATAGAGCATCCCTTCTCATCTTCACCTGCTTAGCAAGTATTGGAACAATTTCCTCATCAGAAAGCTCTACTCGGTTGTCCACCTCATATTGCTTGATTGCCGCTCGGGCAAAACTGATCGTATCTTTCCTCACTTTATCGTGAGCCTTCATAGCATCCTTAAGATCTGCCATGAGTCTATCTTTAAGTCCCATAAACATACTTCCTTTGCTGATTCTTCACTAATAACACTTTCTTCAAAATCAAACCTATTAGTACTTCCTTGCCTTCTTCCTTGCAGCCTCAGACTTCTTCTTCCTTCTAACGCTAGGCTTCTCATAATGCTCTCTCTTTCGCAGTTCGCTCATTACGCCGTCTCTTGCGCAAGATCTCTTGAATCTCTTGAGTGCACTCTCCAAGCTCTCGTTTTCTCTAACGATGACCTGTGCCATATTCCAATTCACCTCCTACCTTACATGAAATATTGTGTCGCACGCGGTTACGCAGATGACCTATTTATTATACTATTAAATCATTCCCTTGACAAGGGGTGAATTTATTTGCTCGCCTTTAAAAGCTCAACAAGGAAGTTGAAAGTTCTCTCAGTAGAGGATATTGACAGCTGTTCATCAGGGGTGTGTACTCCGGTCATATCAGGTCCGATGGAGATACAATCAAGTCCCGGTATTTTGCCGGCAAACAACCCGCACTCAAGTCCTGCGTGTATTGCTTCAATCTTCGGATCATACCCATATACTTCCTTGAACACCTCCACAGCTTTCTCTCTAAGCCTTGAATCAGACATATACTCCCAACCCGGGTATGCCCCGGAAAGTGACGTGCTGCCACCGAGGAAACCGGCAAGTACACTTAACTTTTCAACCATCATATCCCTTCTGCTGTCAGATGAACTTCTTACTGCATATGTAAAAGATACCTCATCTTTCGAAGTCTTAAGTATACCCAGGTTAAGACTGGTTTCCACAAGCCCTTCTATTTCTTTAGACATATTCTGTACACCGTAAGGTGTGAGAATCAAGTAGTTTATTATCCTATTCGTTGAATCCTCATCAAGAGCCTTCTCATTTGAATAATCTTCACTATCAAATATCAATTCTATTTTAATGTCAGGATCTGTAGCTTTGTATTCGTGTACAACGACAGTCGCGAAGTCGGAAATCGTCAAAGCCGGATCACTCATCAGCTCCTCCATATTCTCCGTAAATACCAGACTGGCCTCCGCCTGCTTAGTTATGGCATTGTCTTTAGATCCACCATCTGCATTTATGAGAAGGAAATTATACTTCCCTCTGAGGTGATGAAGTGCACGACCGAGCAAAACATTGGCATTTGCACGCTCTTTATCAATCTCAATACCCGAATGGCCACCTAGGAGTCCGGTCACTTTTAAAGTAGCTCTCTTTCCCTTGGTCTCCTTTCTGGCTACCGGCAGATTATTCTCTACGGTCACGCCACCGGCACAGCTCACTGTGAATATACCTTCCTCTTCAGAATCAATATTAATGAATTTTTTTGCTGAAAGTTTCGATACATCCAGAGATGCAGCGCCCAACAGGCCTACTTCTTCGTCAACAGTTGCGATGACCTCAAGACGAGGGTGCTCATACTCATCACCATCTAATATTGCAAGGTTCATTGCTACAGCAATTCCGTTATCTCCACCCAAAGTTGTACCATGAGCCTTAACCCAATCCCCATCTACATAAATATCCAGTCCATCTGTAGAAAAATCTATATTTGATTCAGGGGTCTTTTCACACACCATATCCATATGTCCCTGAAGGATAATAGGATCTGAGTTTTCATATCCCGCTGTTGCTTCCTTGATTATAATAATGTTGTTATTCTCATCCTGGTAACAGGTGAGATTTCTATCATCTGCGAACTTTTTCAAATAATCGCTAATTTTCTTCGTGTTATAAGATCCGTGCGGAATGCCGCAGATTTCTTCGAAAAAGTGGAACACTTTCTCAGGCTTTAAATTTCCTAATACGCTCATAGTTTTCCTCCTTGGTTTTTCTATTATGTATTTTTGTTTTACCATATTTTACTCATCTACAGATAATATAACATTTCCCTGTAAACTTGGAAAAACAGATCCTTCAGCTACTTCTCAGGCAGCTTGTAGACTTTATCGCTTTTTTTTCTCCTGTCGTTTCCTTCTCCTTCGACTATGTAGCCATTCTTAATCATATATTCAAGAAGTCTGTCCTGAAAAGCTCTGCCATCCTGAATTATGGCCTTTTTGCTTGAGCCGAATTCCTTAGCGGAGATATCTTTGATTACGTATCCAATTCCTTTGAGCGTTATTTCTCCATGAGATCTGAGATATTTGACAACACGATATGCTCCGTTGTTCAGAAGCATTTCAACCAATCTTTCGTCCTGGTTCATCTTCTTCTTCATGCCTATCATATATAGTATTGCTGCAGCTATGGCAAATAGGATAACTCCCATTACCATAGTTAATATTTGTCCTAACATCTCTTCATCCTACTTCCTCTTGAAGTTTATATAATTAACGTTCCTTAATCTGTAAATATAATTTACCAATCTCTCGTACAGGGGTTCAGCCGCGTCGCCAAATTCATCTGATACCAGCTTACCTATCTCTGTAATATCTTTTTCCCCATCGATTTGTTTCCAAACAAAACTACCGAATTCATCTAGGTGAATATTTGAAATCTCAGGCCTTCCAAAGAACTTCTGGGCTATTTTACTATAAAACCCTCTGTTCTCCTGTTTAATTATGACCAAATCATCATCTTCTTCCCAACAAATATCCCCGTTTTTAACGGGGATATTGTCGAGATAATTCTCTTTCTTTTTTTTCATATTATAATTCAAATTATTCTTTTCTCAATTGGCATTCACATCTGCACCACTAATTTGCTTTGTTGTGTTTTCTAACTGAATATACATACATTGTAATCAGAAGTGCCGCAAAGAATGCCAATCCAATGAGATTGCCTGCGTTTTGGCCGAGGTTCAGCTTATCTGAAACGTTGATAACATCTGCAATGTATACCTTGGCTCCGTGAGAATCAGTGCCGACCTGTATTACAGCAAGTATAGCAAGCAAGATTCCTACTAAACCTTCTCCGGCAATCAAACCTGAAGAGTATAAGATGCCTGAAGTAACGGCCTCCTCCCTTGCCTCTTCGCTTACGTGCTTCTTATTCTGGATATAATACTTCAGAAGTCCGCCGCACATTAGAGGTGTTGACAGATGAATTGGTAAATATACGCCTATTGCAACCGGCAGCACAGGAATCTGGAGAATCTCCAGTACGATTGCGATAAATACTCCTGTGAATACCATACTCCATGGAAGATTAGAACCCATTACACCTTCAATTACAAGCTTCATAAGTGTAGCCTGCGGTGCAGGAAGGTCCTTTCCGCCATATCCCCAAGCTTCGTTCAGCAAGTATAATATGCCGGCGATTGCCAGTCCCGAAGAAACAACACCTATAACTTCTCCCCACTGCTGTTTGTATGGAGTTGCACCGACAATATATCCTGTCTTAAGATCCTGTGACATATCCCCTGCCATTGCAGCTACAATACAGATAACAGTTCCGATCATAATAGCAGCAGCCATTCCCGTTGGTCCGGTTTCCCCGATTTCTTTAAGAACCAGAGTGGAAATCAAAAGTGTAGCTATAGCCATGCCGGATACAGGGTTATTTGATGATCCGACGATACCGACCATTCTGGACGATACTGTTGCAAAGAAGAAACCGAATATTACTATCAGTATAGCACTTATTATATCGATCGGAATACCCGGATGTGCGACAAGTACCACTATTGCCAACAAAAGCATGGCCACAATAGGACCATAGCCCAGATCCTTAGAAGTTCTGTCAATTCTGATACCGTCAGCTCCACCCTTAAAGCTCTTCATACTTTCAGCAAAAGTTCTAACTATAAGCGGAAGCGATTTGATGAGAGAAATTATTCCTCCTGTAGCTACCGCACCTGCACCTACATATCTTATATAGTTATCCCAAAGATCCCAATAACCCAGTTCGGCGATAGGCTTGTCAGCCGGATAGAGAACAACATCTCCTCCAAAGGTTTTGATTAGGGGCATCAGGATAAACCATGAAATCACGCCACCGGCAAGCATCCATGATGAAATAAGAGGTCCGCATATATATCCTACACCTGCAAGAGCAGGAAGTACATCCATACCTATACCTGCACCGGGCAGCGCCTTAACCTCATAGTCAACCTCACTTGGAAACAACTTTATTCCATCTGCAATAAACTTGTATAAAGCTGCGATACCAAGACCTGCGAACACTGTGCCGGCCTTGGTGCCTCCCTCCTCACCTGCAATAAGAACCTCTGCGCAAGCGGTTCCTTCAGGGTAAGGCAATGTTCCATGCTCCTTGACTATTAAAGCCTTTCTGAGCGGAATCATAAATACGATTCCCAGAAATCCACCTGCGATGGCTACACAGGCAATTACCATGTACGATGGTACTGTTCCGATACCGTCCTGAGCCCACATAAATACTGCAGGCAGAGTGAAGATAGCACCGGCAGCGAGGGATTCGCCGGCAGAACCTATGGTCTGAACCATATTATTCTCCAAAATAGAATCCTTCTTAAGTATCACTCTAATAACACCCATTGAAATTACAGCTGCCGGAATTGATGCAGAAACTGTCATTCCAACTCTCAGTCCGAGGTAAGCATTGGCTGCACCAAATAGGACTGATAGCAACACACCCAAAATAATAGCAGTTGCTGTAAACTCCGGAACAACCTTATCAGCCGGAATAAATGGCTTAAAAGCGTCCGTTGGTTTACCGTTCTTTTCCATAAAAAAATATCTCCTTCCAATAATTTTGCATAAAATTGTTCTAATAAAAAGTCCAATGCTTTTTTATTATAGCACAAGCCACTTAAAAATTAAAGAAAAAACAAAAAAAGCCACAGTTAAATTATGTGGCAATATTAAAAGATTCTGAGATTTTCTGTTGTTTATAACAAAATTCTTGATGTAATTACTCTATATTTTGTACTTGTTCTCTAATTTTTTCAATCTCCGACTTCGCCTCCAGAACCAGATTAGTTATAGACAAATCACTTGCTTTTGATCCTATGGTATTTGCCTCACGATTCATCTCCTGAGCGAGAAAATCAAGTCGCTTACCTACACTTTCATCATCTGAAGAAATTATGCGCTCCACCTGGTTAATATGACTGTTGAGCCGGGTTATTTCCTCGTCTACGTTTGCCTTATCTGCAAATATTGCTACCTCACCTGCAATCCTATCTTTGAATCCGATAGTATCACTATCAATAAGATAGGCTATCCTCTCTTCCAATTTATTTTTATACATTCTTGGCACTTCATCAGCCAGAGGTTTCATATTATATACTATGGACTTTAAAGAGCCTAGATGTCCTAGAATATCCGATGCTAATGCTCTTCCCTCCACAACTCTCATTTCATCAAGATGTTTGGTTGCCTCTGAGGTACTTGCCAATATTGCCTCTATGAGAGAATCCCTATTCTCTTCCATTGGTATTACAACAATTACATCAGGTTGCTTGGCAATGAGATCAATTCCCGGTATCTGATCCATACCACAGGCTTTCGAAAGCTCCATAAGCTTAGCCATATATTCAGCCGCCAGAGCTGTATTCACCTGAACATTCACCTGCTTCTCCCCAAGGTATTCATAGGAAAGCAGCACCTCGACCTTACCTCTGTGTACTGTTTTGCGAATTTCTCCTTTGATTTTATCCTCGGCGAATCCCAAAGACTTGGACATTCTGAAAGCAAAATCGCTATACTTGTGATTTACTGTTTTCAATTCTACAACGACTCTGTAATCCTGATTTATAAACTCTCCTCGCCCATAGCCTGTCATACTTTTTATCATTATTTTGCTCCTTAAAATTTCCTTCTCTTTCATTATACCTAATCTTATGATAAAATTCCATGTATTGAGAGAATTCAATCAGACACATATTCTATTAATAAATAGTGATTTAGGGAGTACATTAATGGCTTTTGACGGAATAATGACATGGGCAATCTCCAAAGAGCTCGGGAACGAACTCGTTCTTGGCAAGGTTGAAAAAATATATCAGCCTGAAAAAGACGGACTTTTATTTCTTATACACACCAAACAGGGACGTCGCAAACTTTATGCTTCGGCTTCCGGTAACGGTCCGCGACTTTGTTTGACTTACGGGGAATTTAGGAATCCCGAACAACCACCTTTATTCTGTATGACTCTTCGAAAACATCTTCAGGGTGGACGCATAAACCGGATTTCCCAAAAAGATTCCGAAAGGATAATCGAAATTGATTTTCAAGTTCTCGATGAATTGGGATTTGAAATCTCTAAACGGCTTGTTTTTGAAATCATGGGCAAACATAGTAATATCGTTCTTGTTAACTTAAAAGACAACAGGATAATAGATAGCATTAAGAGAATTTCAATCGATATTAACAGGGCCAGACAGCTTCTGCCCGGGCTTACATACACTTATCCGCCTGACCAAGGCAAATTCGGTTTTAAGAGATTTCTTAACCTGTCTGATGAAAATAAGTCATGGTATCTATCTAACAATTCTATAGATATGGATAAGGAAAAGCAGACTCTCGTTTCACTGCCTGCCGTTAATTGGGCAGATCCGGATGACATCATGGATAAAGTAGGTGGCATCTCTCCGATTGCCTCCAGGGTCATTGCTGAAAAAGGATTCGCAATTTTGAGTTCCATGGCCGATAGAATAACTGAAAATGAACTTAAAACAAAAATATACAGAAATGACAAGAAACTCCTTGACTTCCATATTCTCCCACTTTTTTCCTGTGCAGTGGAGGAGTCATCTCATTCATGTTCTGATTCAGAACCCAATACCTATTTAAAATCAGGCTCTGATTCAAAATCAACTGCTACAATAAAAATGGAAACATTTTCCTCTCCCAGCAGAGCAATTGATATTTTTTACCGACTAAAAACAGAAACAAATTATGTCAGACAAGCACAGGCAAATCTTCAAAAACATGTCAAAAATGTTAGAGACAAACTGGGGCTTAAACTGCAGCGAATGGAAGAAGATGTCCTCAAAGCTGAAGATTCAGAAAAGCTCAGATTATACGGTGAGCTTTTAACAGCCAATTTACATCTTTTAAAAAAAGGAGAATCAGAAGCAAATGTAGTCAACTATTACACCGGACAAACCATTGCCGTCAAACTCGATACATCCTTATCTCCCGGTGAAAATGCACAAAAGTATTATCGAAGATATGGCAAAGCCATGAACACTATCAAGGAAAAAAAGCCTATGATAGAAAACGTTCGTTTGGAGATTGACTATATAGATTCCGTCATTGAACATCTCAATAGAGCCGAAACTTTGAATCAAGTTGATGCAATTAAAGAAGAACTTATCGAAGAAGGATATCTCAAGAGGAAACCCAAGGGACATTCAGGCAGATATAGTGGAAATTCAGGAAAGAAAAAAAGCATAAAAGAGAAATCTTCAAGCAAATTAAATAACTCAGGCACAATCTCAAGGGGAAAAATAAAATCTCCCCTCACATACACCCTTGACTCGGGCATGAGGGTTATCGTGGGAAGGAATAATAAAGAAAATGATGTTCTGACTATGAGAATGGCCTCAAAAACTGATATCTGGTTCCATACAAAGGACATACCGGGATCCCATGTCATTCTCTTGACAGATGGAATCAGTATTGAAGAAGTTGAAGAAAACGCACCGGAATGTATAAAAGCTGCAGCAAGCATAGCAGCCTACCACAGCAGGGGAAAAACTTCGGAAAACGTCCCCGTTGACTACACACAAGCACGTTTTGTAAAAAAACCTTCAGGAGCCAAACCTGGAATGGTAATATTTAAAAACAACAAAACCCTATGGGTTACTCCAAAACTCCCTCAGTAGTGTTTGAAAATTCAGATCCTTCCGGAGCCTTGAGAGCTTCCCTTATTTTCTGCATTCTCAGGTCGGTGTTTGCAATAGTATCGGCACAGTCCTTAAGGTCTTTGCCGATTTTTTCTGCCTGCTTCACATCATGTTTATATTTTATCTGGTGTTCCAAACTCGCCCAAAAATTCATGGCAACGGTTCTTATTTGGACCTCCACTCGCATGGGTCTTTTTTCATTTGAAAAAAACACCGGAACCTCTACTATCATATGGTAGCTTCTGTACCCATTTGGTTTGGGTTTCTTGATGTAATCTTTAATCATGATTACTGTAATATCGTCCTGTCTTGCGAGCATTCTTGCAACCTCATAGATATCATCTACAAATGAGCAGATAACCCGTATTCCTGCCACGTCATTCAAGTTTGCCTCTATGGACTCCAGTGAGATTTCATTCCCCTGCCTGATCAGTTTCTCCAATATGCTGGCATCCTTTTTTCTTCTGGTCTGAATTGACGATATGGGGCTTTCATCGCTCACAAGAGCAAGTTCACTGTTTAAAATCTCAAGTTTCGTGCCTACCTCTCTTATTGCGGAGTCATACCTCATCATGAGAATCTCATATTCCTTCTGAGCTCTGAGTTTATCAAATTCCTTGGTGATTCTTTTATCTACAGCCATTGTAAACCTCATCTCATAATAACTTCATCGATGATAAAATCTCCGATTTTTTCAATTACTTTTTCCCCTGTCTCTACCTTATTCCCGTTATGTATCTCATGGAAATATCCCTCCCATTCTACATACTCAAAATTCGGAGTACTGTTGTTTTGGGCTGCCAACGACCTGGATCCTTCAACTGAGCATATCTTATCACCACTTCCATGCATAAGGAGGAAAGGTTTTCCGGCACTAAGACCGTTATCCGTCCACGTTCCTTCATCAATTGCTTTTCCAATCTCAAATCCGTCCAAAGCACATCGCAGCGTAATATATCCGTGTACCATGGGGTTGCTTGCGTAAGGTTTTACATAGATAAGGTTCCCCAGATCTCTTTCATCGCATGAAGACTTAATCCTGGCCTTCGGAGTTACCTTTGCTGCTGTTTTCATGGTTAAATACAGGACCTTGGGAACAGGTCTGACAAGCCGTATCCACGGTGCAGATATGATGAATGCCTTCGGATGGTCGGAAAGTTTTCCTCTGTACTTATAATCCAAAGCAATGTTTCCGCCCATACTGTGTCCGTACAAAATTACAGGTTTGCCCGGATTTTTATCCTCAGCATAACTGATCAGTTTGTCGATACAACTCAGAATATCTTCCCGTGGTGCTGCATCTCCACGAATCCCTCCGGATATCCCATGTCCGGGTAAATCCATAGAATAGACTTTGATATGTCTTTCAGAAAGCGATTTTGCCATGCGGTCATATCTCCCTGCGTATTCTCCGATTCCGTGAATTATCAACATCGTGGCTTCCGGTTTATCACAGTCAAACTCATAGCCTGCTACCTTAACAGGATTTAAAGTCAAGCAGAAATTATCAAACATTGTGACGTTTACCTCCCCATATCAATATTCTACTATATTATATCAAAAATAGCATCCGATTATAACTTCCCTTGCTTCCTCATTGGTACATCCGCTATCATCTAATCACCGGCAAAATTAAATTTATAAAGAAGGAGGAAGTATGATAAATAGCTGTGAGATTTGTGGAAATCCAAAAATGTTGGTGATTTTTAAAAATAAATGTGTATGCAGAAAGTGCATAGAATTCGTCAAGAACATTGATTTCCCAGAGTAAAACTTCTCGGGTTTTACCCTTAATATTTCCGGCTATCCTGCATTTAACTCGTATCGCCGGCAGATATAGAGGCTTAGGCCTCTTTTCTTTAACTTTTTAATTCCAGTATCCTGATTATTCTCTTGAAATCATCAGGTGGCGTTAAGGAAAACTGGAGAAATTCCCTCCTAATCGGATGAATAAATCCGATGGTCTTGGCATGTAGCATTTGTCCGTTTATTTTCCACGGACTCTTTTTAGGTCCATAGAGGGGGTCTCCGACTATCGGATGACCTATTGATGACATATGCACTCTTATTTGATGTGTTCTTCCTGTCCTGAGTTTGCACTCTATAAGTGAATACCCTCTGAAATTCTTTATAACCTTATAGCCGGTATATGCAGGCCTTATCGTTCCACTTATGCAGGTTTCATTGCTTTCTGCTTCAGATACAACTGCAGCCTTTTTTATCCTATTTTTGGAGTATCTGCCGATAGGATAGTCAACAATCCCCTCATCTTCTTTAAAATTTCCTAGAACTATAGCCAGATAAACCCTTGTTACCGAATGCTTCTCAAGCTGTTTTTTTAATTCATTATGTACTTCATCTGTCTTTGCCACCATCAAAAGACCACTGGTGTCCTTATCTATTCTGTGCACTATCCCCGGACGATCCTCTCCTCCGACTTTAGAAAGATTGTCCCCACAATGATGTAAGAGTCCACTCACCAATGTGGGCTCACAAGTCCCGGCTCCCGGATGGACAACTATTCCCCTTGGCTTATTGAGCACAATCAAGGAATCATCTTCATATATAATATCAAGATCCATCTCTGAAGGCAATGGAACCGTATCTCCGATTTCTGTAAGCGTATTTACATCAGGAATCTCGATACAGTAATCGGATGATATGTCCAATTTCTTATCCTTTGAAGTTGAGGATCTGCCATTGACCAAAACCTTGCCCTGGGCAATCACCTTCTGCCACCGGCTTCGAGATATATTCGGATATTTTTCGTTAAGATAGCTGTCAAGTCGCATTTCTCCTCACCCTCTGAAGTTTCATCTCTGTTTTTCCTTTTTTCCCTGTCCATTATCTACCGTATTTCCCTTAGGCAAGTCGAAAAATATTATATGAATTATAAGTATCATACACCCAACAGTCACTGCAATATCCGCAACATTGAATACCGGAGGAAAGAAGGAAAAGCTTATCATATCAGTAACAAATCCGAAAACTACCCTGTCAATCAGATTGCCGAGACCTCCGGCGATGACCATCGCAATCCCGAACATAACTGTTTGGTTACCCTTATACATTCTGCACAGGATAAACGCCGCAATAACAATAGCTAAAGCAGATACGACTATCAGTCCGATACGATAGCCACTTAAGATGCTGAATGCCGCTCCTTCATTTTTGACGTACACAAAGCGCAGCAAATCCGGAATGATCGTAATTCCCCTTCCAAATTCATCTCTGTTTCTTACCGCACTTTTGGTGAAATAATCAAGGAGCAGTATCACAGCGATTAAAACACCTTGAGTGATCACTGCTGACCCAGCAGTTCTTCCGAATTTATCTTTCCTCTGATTACTCTTCATATCTTTAAAAAAATTCTCCGTATTGCTGCTACTATATATTGACTTAAATACTCATATATGTTACAAAACAAAAGCGGGGTAAACCCCGCCTGTCTATCAATTTTACAGCACCTTTGTCCCTCTATTATCATTCAGAGGTGAAAAATCTATATCCTTACTCTTCAATCCGGGCTTAGGGGTGTCCCTCAGGGAAATTTTATCAGCATTCTTTGTCGCCTTCTTCTCATCCTCATAAGAAGTAACTTTCTGAACTGACATAGATGCCGGCATAAATGTCCTGTCCATCTCCTCAAGGAAAATGCTGCTCTCGTCCCGGAAACTGTCAAGTTCCTCCTGCAACATCTTCTTATACCTTTCGTTAAAATTGCTGACCTTATTCCTTAAAATCTCCAATTCTTTGGTAGTGCTGAGCATAGAACTCTTAGCATCTTTCACGATCATATTAGCCTCTGATTCGGCATTTTTTAAAATAAGTGCAGCCCTCTTCTCCGCGCTCTCAGAAATATCCGCAAGCAGTGTCTTTGCAGAAGACAACGTTTCAGTAAGATTCCCCTGCTGCTTACTGTACTCTGCCATCTGTTCCCTTAAGGCATCTTTCTCAACCTTTAGCTTTGCAATGGTTTTCTGATATTCTTCAATATCAACAATGATCAAATTAAGAAAATTGTCAACTTCATCCTTATTGTATCCGCCTATGGATTTGCTGAAATCCTTTTTCTCAATATCTATAGGTGCAATCATCTATTAACCCCCTATTACCCCTTACACAATCGTCATCTTAAATATAGTCTGATGTATTAATAATATCTGCATTGGCATATGAAATCTGCACATCAACATAGAGATCCAATAACAGTCTGTCGATTGTTTACAGCAGTTCTCTCAAAAGCTAAAGACTACAACAGACCTATAGGAGCCCAACTGCCCATAACTATGCCTACGAGTATCCTGTACACTATCCTCAATAAAAAGAATGCAATCAGCACGGAAAAATCAAACGGACCGGTTCTGACTCCCAACCTGTATAATAGTTCTCTGCAAGGAACACATATCACTTCCGTCACCTTCACCAAAAACTGATATATCTTCGTAATAGGGCTGTCATAGTCCGCCTGCATAAAACTTAAAACACATCTACCGATAAGAGCCCAGTAAAAAAATCGATATATCCAAGTCAGAATTGAAACTACAAAAAGCATGTTCACTTCTTATCTCCAAGGGTTCTTGTCCTTAGGTTCAAACCCGAAATCTGCATCACCTGACGGATCCTCACCGTTGATATCCACGTTTGAAGGGGTGAAAATGAAAATGCTGTTGGTTACCTTTCTTACATTTCCTTTTAACGCATAGGTAGCTCCATTCAAAAAGTCAAAAATCTTCCTCCCCAATTCCTGATCCAACTTTTCGAGATTAACAATTATGGGTCTCTTGCTCATCAAGCTGTCCACGAGTCTCGGGCATTCATCAAAGGACTTAGGTTCAATTACAACGAGTTTAAAAGCACTCGTATTAGCGGTCGAAAATCTCTTGCTACTGTTCTTATAAGGATTAGACGTTGAAATAGTCTCTGTCAAGGACTTTCTCTCCATCGATTCACGACCCTTACTTGAAAGTATGTCTTCTCTTGCAGCAGCAACCTCTTCTTCCGGTACATAAACTTCTTCTTCTTCAATACCTATAAATTTCTTAATTGAATCTGAAAATCCCATGTCTGTTTCTCCTTAGCTTTTAATTTATGATTGGATCAGTCAAAAAATTATGAATTCACTAATTAATTTTGCTGATTTTTAACAACTCGATTTCTATCCATAGTCTTACCTGCTATCTATAATCTCTTGCTCCGAATATAGCAGTGCCTATCCTGACATAGGTTGATCCTTCACGGATAGCTACCTTGAAATCCCCTGACATTCCCATGGATAGTTCCTTAAAATTAACCCTGTCTCTGACATCATCCACATATCTATCGAAAAGTGCCTTAATCTTAGCAAAAAAACCACTTGCATCTTCCAGATCATCGTAAAATGGTGCTATCCCCATAAGACCGCAGATTTCAATATTCGGGCAATTCTCATAAATATCAGTTATCATTTGATCAAGATCTTCGGGAGGAATTCCAAACTTGCTCTCTTCTCCTTCTGCATTGACCTGAATCAGAATCTTCATGGTGAGATTATGCTGTGATGCTCTCTTATCAATCTCTTTGGCAAGTTTCAAAGAATCCACAGAGTGTATCATATAAACTTTGTCTATTATGTATTTTACCTTATTTCTCTGTAAATGTCCAATTAAATGCCAATTTACTCCTTTCACTTTATCGTATTTTTCTTGTATTTCCTGCACCTTATTTTCACCGATATCCGTTACGCCATTTTCAATAGCCTCGTTTATCTCTTCAGGACTATGAAGCTTAGTAACTGCAATGAGTTTAACGTCCTCAGGATTCCTTCCAAATTCCTCGGCAAATTTGGAAATATCATTTCTAACCAAGTTTAAATTATTCTTAATACTCATGATATCCTCCCCTTCCTATGAGTCCTCACGGTTTTCCGTAGCAATTTTTGTAATCAGCTCTCAAGTATCCCATATCTGAATGATCTCATGATCATTATCTAGGGTCTTGTGAGTATCTGGTCGTATGTAACAATAGTATCAATAGCATTACCTGATTTATCATAAAAAATATTATTGGCCACTACAGAGTTTTCGCCGTCTGTTGCAATGACCTTGACAGGTCTGAACACGAAGTTTCCAACCTTATCTTTAACCATGACTCCCTGCACGCCTTTCTTATCTTTTGTGAGAGATGAATTCTTAATAATGAGACCTCTGTTCACGCTGTCCACAAGCTTAAGTTTTACTTTTCTATCCCTTGTCAATCCCTTATAATATCTGTCTGATTCCAGAATGAGCTTTGTCTTTCCATCTTTCGTAGTGACCGACTCTATGCTCATAATTACTGAATCTTTCTCTCCGGCACTTTCTATTCCAACCCTAATTCCATCACCCTTCTCATATTTGATATGCGATTTGTTGTTAAGAAAACAAACGATCTTCCACATGGATCTGTCAACTACCTTGAAAACCGGTTCCTTATTTCCTATTATCTGTCTCTTCAGATTGAGAGTTTCCCCATCTTTGATGTTATTAATCTTCTTCTCCGTAATTGATGAAACTTTATCCGGTTTGAACTTTCCCTCATATCCGTCGCAGGTATATGCCACAAGACCATCTGCCTGAGATGTGTAATCACCGGTATTGACAGCAACATTTTTGACCTTTTTCCCAAGCTCGATCAGTTCCTCGTCACTGTCATGCTTTTCCCCTGTTATATCTATCACCTTAGTGCCCACCCTGACGAGATCATCCTCTCTTATCAGATAATTGGCTCTTCCGCTGGTGGCCGATGTATATACGTTTTCATCTCGCACAATAACACCTGTAGCGTCTTCCTTTACTGAAAGTTCCCCATACTGCACTGCATAACTCGATTTGAGAGTACCCAAGACATCAGGAAGAATATATATCATCACATATAGAACAACAATGGCAATTATGTAAATTATTATCAGCCTTTTCTTATGCATACTACCCCCTATGGCTACTACCATTCTATAACAATTGTCTATAATTTTCCATTACTTTCTTCTCCGCCTTGGTTCGGTTATTCCAATTTTCATCTTTATCCAAAAATTGCTTTAAAATCTCGGGTCTCCTGTCCAAAGTAATTCTCATACTCTCCTCAAGTTTCCAAAGATCTATCAAAGCATGATTCCCGCTATACAGGACGTCAGGTACTTCTATGCCTTGAAACTCTCGCGGCTGTGTGTACTGGCTGTGTTCCAAAAGCCCTGAATAAATACTCTCCTCTGTTGCAGAACTCTCCCCTGACAATACACCGGGAATAAGTCTTGAGGCTGCATCCACCATTACCATTGCCGCCAGCTCTCCACCTGTCAGTATGAAATCCCCAATAGAAACTTCTTCCACCTGAAACTCATCCAATACTCTCTGATCAATTCCCTCATAATGCCCGCACAAAACAGTGGCTTCTGATAGTGAGGCAATCTCTTTAAGCTTTCTGTAATTCAAAATATCTCCACGTGGTGACATGTAGAATATTTTCCCCTTATTCAGATTATTCTTTTTAATACAGTCAAACAGAGGTTGCGGCATCATAACCATACCCTGTCCGCCGCCGAAGGGATAATCGTCAACTTTTTTGTGTTTATTGGTTGAGTAATCTCGTGGATTGATCAAATTTATTTCTAAAATTCTCTTCTCTCTTGCTCTGCCTATTATGCTTGCCTCCATTGGAGCAAACATTTCCGGAAAGAGGGTCACTATATTAATCTTCATCGTCTATCAGTCCCGGGATTGTGTCTATAACCAAACCTCTGGTCATATCGACTTCCTTTATAAATTCCTTGACGGCAGGGATATATGCCATCTTTCCGCTGTTTAACTCTATCTCATAAATATCAACAGGCCCATGCTGTAAAACATCTTTTATCTTTCCAAGAGATTCAGAATCTGCTCTATACACATCAAGGCCGATAAGATCACTGATGAAGTATTCATCTTCACTAAGCTCCTCAAGGAATTCTTCTTCCATAAAGATATCTTTGTTTCTCATACTTTCGGCAGAACTTCTGTCATCTACGGATTCAAGTTTAAGAATTACCATGTTTCCGGCATGACCTGACTTTTCTATTCGAAACTCTTTGCTGTCAACAATTATTCCGGGGAGAGTATCGAATCGGTTCGGTGTGGAATAATTATATACTCTAACCTGCCCCTTGATCCCATGAGGTGCAACTATTTTGCCGATTTTAATCAATTTATCCATTATTTTTTCCTTTATTCAATGAGTCAAATACATTTAAACGATTTTAGCCCGGGCTGAATAACGAAATTGACCTCGGATACTAAATAAGGGCTTGGCAGCGAATTTACAGCCACCAGCCCTGTGTTTTTGTAATTATAATTGGTCTACTACGCAGATTCTATTTCTACGGTAACTTTGTCGTTGTTTCTGATAGCTGCAGCCTTAACAACGGTCCTCAGAGCCTTGGCTATTCTGCCTTGCTTGCCTATAACTTTCCCCATATCATCAGGTGCTACTTTAAGTGTAATAACCTTTCCGTGGGATGTTTCCTCTTGAGTTACTGACACTCTCTGGGGCTCGTCGACTAGGGATTTAGCAATGGCTTCTACTAAATTAGTCATTTGAACTACCACTTCCTTACTGAATCACGCCGGATTTCTTCATAAGGCTCTTTACAACTTCTGTTGGCTGCGCTCCGTTTCCGAGCCACTTCTGTGCCTTTTCGCTGTCGATTTTAATCTCCACCGGCTCCGTCATAGGATTATAGTAACCTATCTCCTCAATAAACTTACCATCTCTTGATCTCCTTGAATCCGCAACGACAACTCTGTAAAAAGGCTTCTTCTTTGCACCCATTCTCTTAAGTCTAATCTTTACCATAATTTCTCCTTCCAAATCTTTGATTTAATTGATATTGTTTTCTAAATTTTATATCTATACCAGACCTCTAAATAGTTTGTTGCGCTTTATTGCTCCGGGATTCCGGAACTGCTTGAGCATTTTTTTAGCCTCGGTATATTTCTTAATTAATTGATTTATCTCTGCAACCGACCTGCCGGATCCGGCGGCAATTCTCTTCCTTCGGCTGGCGTTTAAGAGGCTTGGATCTCTGCGTTCCTTGATGGTCATGGATTGAATTATAGCTTCCATAGCTTTAAATTCCCTCTCACTTTCTTCAAGGTTAAAGCCCTGCATCTGGGCTTTGTTCATTCCGGGAAGCATATCCAGGATTTTCCCTATGCCGCCCATCTTCTTCACCTGACCCATCTGTTCCAGGAAATCCTCAAGAGTGAACTGATTTTTCTTCAGCTTTTCTTCCATCTTAGCAGCCTGTTCATCGTCAAAGGTTTTCTCTGCCTCCTCGATGAGAGAGAGCATATCTCCCATGCCCAGGATTCTGCTCGCCATTCTCTGTGGATGAAACACCTGAAGTGCATCCTGCTTCTCTCCCACTCCGATAAATTTGATCGGCTTTCCTGTTACCTTCTTAGTGGAAAGGGCTGCACCGCCTCTTGAATCACCGTCCATCTTGGTCATTATGATTCCGTCAATTCCCAGAGTTTTGTTGAAACCGTCTGCCACATTGACTGCATCCTGACCTGTGAGCGCATCCACCACGAGAAGAATCTCATGAGGTTTAATCTTTCCCTTTATATCCACCAGTTCATTCATAAGTTGAGTGTCAATTTGAAGTCGACCGGCAGTATCCACTATAAGAACATTATATCCCTTCCGTATGGCATCATCCTTGGCAGCCGCTGCAATTTCAGAAGGGTCTCTGCTTTCCCTATCCACATAAACCGGTGTATTGACACCCTTTCCTACAACTTCCAGCTGGTCAATAGCTGCCGGTCTATATATATCGCAGGCACAAAGCATCGGCTTCTTTCCGCTCTGTTTCAGAAAGTTTGCAAGCTTTCCTGCCGTTGTTGTTTTTCCGGTACCCTGCAAACCCACCAACATATAGATGCTGAATCCTGAAGGAGAATATGTGAGTTTACTGGCTGTTCCTCCTAATAATTGAACCAGCTCCTGATCAACAATTTTAATGATCTGCTGTGAGGGTGTCAAACTCTTCATGACTTCGGCACCCATGGACTTCTCCTTAACTGAGGCTACAAATTCCTTAACAACTTTAAAGTTAACATCTGCCTCCAGGAGTGCCAGTTTAACTTCTCTCATTGCATCATTGAGGTCCTTCTCAGTTATCACTCCCTTGTTCTTCAGTTTTCCAAAGGCCTGCTGAAGCTTCTCTGACAGACTTTCAAATGCCATTTAAATCTCCTTATAAACTTCCTTTGCTCAATCGATTCTTCCAATTTCATCAAGTATTCTCATCATGGTAACTCTGTCTTCCTCCTTGAGCTCACTTGTATCTATTGATCTAATTTCAGACGCTATATTTTCTATCAGTTTCAGATTGTCTTGCCATCTTTTGACAAGGCTAAGCTTGTCCTCATATTCATTCAAGGCTTTCTCGGCTTTCTTCAAGGATATATGAACGGCTTGTCTGGAAACGTTATCCTCTTCTGCAATTTCTCCCAGGGAAAGATTTTCTTCATGGTATAACGACATAACCCTTCTCTGCTTTTCTGTTAAAAGATTCCCATAAAAGTCAAACAAAAGACTGGCCTCGGTTACCTTATCCAACATAGATTCTGCCTCCCTGTCAAGCTTTATGGCTTAACACTATGACATTTTACCAAAACCAGTCCATGCATGTCAATAGTTTTATTGATTTTTAAATATTACTCTGAACACTCCTGCTGAAATAAGTTCCAATGACGCTCAAGCCCAGCCTAGTGATTATCGATAGGTGCAAGATATGATATGCTGAATTTACCTTCACCTGCTATTATTTCCCGAGCGAGATTTTCCAAGCTGTCCCCCGATTTCCTCTTTTCATCTATCAGGTCATAAAGACTTTTGAAGAGTCCTTTCTCAGTTTTAAATTTTATATCCTGAATCGTTACGCCCTTCTCACCTATCATGTCCAGGACATACTTATCTGCCTCTTCCTCCGTCATTATATCATCTATAAGATGATTTTCCATTCCTTGTCTGGCTGTATAGATTCTTCCGTCAGCCAACTTTTTGACGAGCTCCACATCCATATGCCTTCCCTCGGCTACAATTCCGACAAACTGCTCGTATGCCTCATCTACGAGTCCCCTGAATATTTCTTCCTGTTCTTCTGTAAGACCGCTCAACGGATCTCCCATGGCTTTGTTAGGTCCTGACGTTATAGCTTTAGCTTTAATTCCCATTTTTTCAAGCAGCCCTGTAACATCATACATATTTCCTATTGTGACACCTATCGACCCTGTCCAACAGTTTCTATTTGCTATTATTTTGTCAGCGATTGCGGATATATAGTATCCCCCGGATGCAGCCATATTGTCAAAATAGGCTACGACAGGTCTTCTTGTCTTATCTTTATATTCCTTTATTTTTAGATAAAGCTCATCACTTGTGCTTACGCTTCCTCCGGGTGAGTTCACAAAAATATACAGACCCTTATTATTACTATCTGCAATCATCTGATCGATGGCATCGAGGGTACGACCATGCTGATAAGTGAGCGAATCTGAAAATATGCTTTCCGATTGCTCAGAAATTACACCATTTACAAAGATTTCTCCTACATATTTGCCCGAAACATTTATCGGCGGATAATCATCACTTGTTCCTTTTCGCCCATGGCCGCTTGTGAAGCGGCTGCCATTTAAACTGAAAATCAATATCAAAGCTATGACAGTCAATGCAACGACAGCTGCAAAAATTACCGGACCCTTGTTTTTCTTTTTCTTTTGTTGAATGCTTATCGTTTCCATTTATAATCCTACCAGGTTCAATCTGAAATTTTAAAACCGTCTCAAAAAATATAAAGCAATCTATAAACTTCTGTAAGTTATATCTGTAGAGTTATAATTTCTTTGAATTTACCTCATCAACAAGTTTACCTTTAAGATCCTCAATATCCATTACACCAAGTTCCCCGACCTTTGTGGATCTCACAGAAGCGGTTCCCGCTTCCTGCTCTCTCTCTCCAATAACCAGAATATAATTGACTCTCTGGTTTCTTGCCTCTCTCAGCTTGTAACCGATTTTTTCGTTTCTGATATCCACTTCAACTCTCAGACCTGCTTCTCTTAGTTCATTTGCGACACCGCTTGCATAGTCCGCAAAAGCTTCTGCAACAGTCAAAACTTTAACCTGAACCGGTGCAAGCCACAGAGGGAATTTCCCGGCAAAGTGCTCAATGAGTATGCCTATAAATCTTTCTATAGATCCGAATATTACTCTATGAATCATAACAGGTCTGTGCTTGTGGTTATCACTTCCGACATATGTCAGATCAAACCTCTGAGGCATTTGCATGTCAAGCTGAATCGTTCCACACTGCCATGTTCTTCCCAGAGAATCTTCCAGGTGGAAGTCTAATTTCGGGCCGTAAAAAGCACCGTCGCCCTCGTTTATTACATATGGAATCCCTTTGTCTTCGATAGCTTCTTTCAAAGCATTTTCAGCCATGCTCCATTCCCCATCTGTGCCCATGGAATCCTCAGGTCTTGTGGATAGCTCCACGTGATACTTAAAGCCAAACAACTTATAAACATCGTCAATGAAATTCACAACTCCGAGAATCTCATCCTTTACCTGTTCAGGCAGCATGAAAATATGTGCATCATCCTGAGTAAATGTTCTTACTCTCATAAGTCCATGCAGAGCGCCGGATAACTCATGTCTGTGAACCTGTCCCATCTCAGCAAGTCTTATTGGAAGATCTCGATATGAATGCATAGTTCTCTTATACGCAAGCATAGCTCCCGGGCAATTCATTGGTTTGATAGCATAATCTTCATCATCGATCTTGGTAAAATACATATTGTCTTTATAGTGATCCCAGTGTCCGGAAGTTCTCCATAGCTGCTCGTTGAGAATGAGAGGTGTCTTGATTTCATCATAGCCTCTCTTTGCATGCTCTTCTCTCCAGTAATTCTCGAGTTGAGTCCTCAAGATCATTCCCTTAGGTAAGAAAAACGGAAATCCCGGGCCCTCTTCATAAAGGGCAAACAAATCCATCTCTTTACCTATTTTTCTATGGTCTCTCTTTTTAGCTTCTTCGATTTTTGCAAGATAATCATCAAGTTCAGCCTGGCTTGGGAATGATGTTCCATAAATTCTTTGAAGCATTTTGTTATGCTCATCACCCCTCCAATATGCTCCGGCTACTGACGTTAGTTTAACAGCCTTGATCTGTCCTGTTGAATCCATGTGCGGTCCTGCACACAGATCTGTAAAGTCTCCCTGCTTATAAAAAGAAATCACAGCGTCCTCCGGAAGGTCCTCTATCAACTCAACCTTGTAGTCTTCCCCGGCTCTCTTCTCAAGTTCAATAGCTTCTTTTCTTGGCAGTTCAAACCTTTCTATCGGATAGTTTGCCTGGATTATCCTTTTCATTTCCTTCTGAATTTTTAAAAGGTCCTGATCGGTTATCTTATGTTCCATGTCTATATCATAGTAGAACCCGTTTTCTATAGCAGGTCCTATAGCTAACTTTGCATTCGGCCACAGCTTCTTAACTGCTTGTGCCATGATATGCGACGACGTATGTCTGTACCTATGTCTGACTTCTTCTGAACTAAAATCTATCTTATCTTTTGCCATGTGTTTTCCTCTTTGTTTAATCCTAATCTATTATGTATCTGATACGTTATTGCATTTAATTACTATTATGTTGATAAATGTATTTTAGCTGTTAATAAACATAAAGTTCATTGACAACCCTATCAACCTGCCGGATTTGAAGGGTTATTTCCGGGCTGATCCTCTCCTCCCGGATCAGGTGCCGGATTCTGCCCGGGATCCGGTACCGGTGGCGGACCCGGGTTAGGATTTGTATTCGGGTTCGGTGATGAAGAGCCCGGTGTGTCAGGAGTCACCGGATTAGCAGGTTTATCATTGGTTTCCTGTCTCGTCTCAGGTTCCTTAGGTGTTTCTGCCGGATCCGGCGCCGGTTCCTCCGGCGGAACGACATCAGGATCCATCACGTAATTGCCACTGCCTGCCAGAGCATCTATTCTATTACTTATTGTCATTGACTTCTGGGATGGTATATAGTTACTTCTGCCGAAAATTCTCCTGTGGAATTCGATAACATTCTTCTCCAGGTTATCGGGGATTACATAATATACGCCATCGATCAATCCCCCCGTCAGATAGTAAGGGAATCCTGCGCTTGTTTCGATCTTGTATTTAGGCACTCGTGCTACAAGACTGAGGATATCCGTCTTGTCAATATTTGTCTTGATTAGAGGCATGGTTACTTTCAACACCTTATCAATAGTCTTAGGATCAGATTTCTTAAGCTTATTCAATAGGACCTCTATAACAGTCCTCATTCTCTCAGTTCGCTTGAAATCATCTCCGACTCCATATCGCATCCTGCCGTACCCAACTGCCTGATATCCGTCCACTTTCTGCTTGCCGGGTTTGGTTACTTTTGTATATTTGCCGTCTCCAACCACTCTTGCGGTTTCCTCTGTACAAGCATTCATCTCGTCGATTTCGTAATCTTCGATGTTCAAAGTAATGCCCCCTGCAGCATTAATCATATCCACCACGGTTTTCCAGTTGATTACTACAAACTTATCAACATTAATATCCATGGCCTGATTCAATGTCTTGACTGTCTCCGCGGGACCACCGTATGCAAAAGCGTGGGTTGTCTTGTCATATTTCTTAGAGTCTCCCATTTTCAGCATAGTATCCCTGTATATAGATGTCAGCTTGACCTTATTTGTCTTCTCCTCAAGGCTTAAAAGGATTATAGCATCTGTACGACTTCCCTTGGTATGCTTCATATCTCTGCTATCCACACCCATGATAAGAATATTCACATAGCCATCAACATCGACCATTCCCAAATCGTCCTTGTTAACATCTACTTTATCCAATTTATCCAGCATATGATTAGCATAAATAAAAGCACCTATGCCCACCCCCATGACGATCACAAGAATGGAAATTAGAATCATCTGCCAGAGCTTCATCTTTTTCCGTCTGCCTCTACCGGGTTTCTCCATAACTTCCCCTTTCAATTTTCGGTTATAATTTTCACTTACACATTTCGATGTTTAAATCTCAAAGAGTACAACAAAATCAGTTTACCACAAATACCTCTCTTTTACCATATTTTTTACCTGTCATTGTATAACTTCATTCAGCCATATCCCGGACCTGAACCTTTTCCTTACAATAAAGATTCTTGTAATCTCAATAACGGCACTTAAAGCAATCACTCCGGGAAGGCTTAATTTCAAAACAAGCACGCCAAAGAATGCCGTTGGGACTTGCAGCAGCATGGTGAAAACAAACTCAAGCTTCATACAGAATACTGTATCGCCACCGGCCCTCAAAATTCCGACTACATACATATAAGCTATCATCTTCGGAGCCATGACAACTGCCATTACAATAATCGTCCTAACTATAAGAGCGTTTGTATCTTCATTAAAATCATAGAAGCCCGTAATAGGTTTAGCAATCAAAATGAGCAAAACACCAAGGACTAAATTTAAAATCCATGTGAGTCTCATAGCCTTCTTACCACACTCATACGCTATGTCCAATTCCTTCTTTCCTACATATTCTCCTATAATCATCGCCGTACTATTCCCTACCCCAAAGTAAAAGCTTTGAAGCATTTCTGTTACAACATTGGCTATCTGAGCTGTTGCCAAGGCAGCAGTACCAAGGAGACCATACGCTGCAAATATAAGGGCCATAGACCCTGACCAGATAGACTCGGTTACCATAACCGGTAATGCCATCTTCATCACACCTTTAAAAAGTTTCCTGTCAAACGAAAAGTATTCTTTTATCTTTCCCCTCAACCAATGAGTTTTCTTGGTCTGTATAAAAATCCATACGCTTACAGCTTCAAAAATTCTAGCAATCAGTGTTGCCAGCGCCGCTCCCGAAACTCCCATGGCAGGAGCGCCAAATTTCCCGTAAATCAGGATATAGTTCAAAACTGCGTTGACACATAAAGCGATGAAATTGATAACAGTCACTCCGTTCAAGTCCTGAACTGCTCTTGATTTGTAACTTATAACCATAGAAACAGCACAAAACAGATAACTGAAACATGCTATGCGAAGATACCTGGCTCCAAATCCGATTACCTCATGACTCTGGGAAAACAAGCCGATTATCTCCGGTGCAAATGTATATGTGACAAGCACAAATAGCAAGGCTAAGGTAAGCGAAGAGATAAGGGAAATCCCTAGCATCATTTTAACTCCATCACGTCTTCCCGCTCCAAAATACTGTGTAGTATAAACTGCCGAACCACTTAAGAATCCAAACAGAGATACGGAAAAAATAAAATAAACCTGATTGGCCACTCCGATGGCTGCAAGAGGTTCCTCGCCCAGTTTGCCTATCATCAGAGTGTCTATCAAGTTCAGACCTATAACAATAAAATTTTGAAAAACCACGGGAATACCTATAGCTAAAATTTTACGATGATATATTCTATTATCGAATCTTTCCAGCTGACTCATATATAAGGTCTCCTTTAAGAATATACTTACGGTCATTATACCAAAAAATTGCATTCCAAGCAAAACAAATGGACCCTTTTCGGTGTAATCCCGAAACGAGCCCATTATTGCTAATCTCATCAATTATACGCTATGGATAATCGACACTTAAACCTATATCAAAGCTCAAGAATTAAGCTTCTTCAACGTTCATTTTTTCAAGTTTATCCCATTCTTTCATAATTTCAGGAATAACCTTGTACAGATCTCCAACGATACCATAATCTGCAACCTCAAAGATTGGCGCATCAGCATCCTTGTTGATGGCAACGATGATATCAGAATTCTGCATACCGGCTAAGTGCTGGATAGCTCCGGATATACCGCAAGCGAAGTAAATCTTAGGCTTAACAGTGGTCCCTGTCTGACCAACCTGGTGAGAGTGATCAATCCATCCGGCATCTACAGCTGCCCTTGAAGATCCTACAACACCGCCAACCTTATCAGCGAATTCCTGGATTAGTTTAAATCCACTTGCATCTCCAAGTCCTCTTCCACCTGATACGATGATATCCGCATCTGTCAGAGAAACTAATTCATGAGCAGCCTTTACTACCTCAAGAACTTCTACCTTGATATCATCCTTGGTCAAGCTGTGCTTAACATTAATCGTCTCGCCTTCAAACCCTTCTCTCTTTTCGATCTTGGACATTACTCCCGGCCTTACAGTTGACATCTGAGGTCTTGTATTAGGACAGATGATTGTAGCCATGAGGTTTCCGCCGAAAGCAGGTCGAGTCATCTTTAATCCCTTATCAGGATCATCAGGATTCAAAGTAGCTGTGTTAAGAGTTGTGTTCTCCTCAGCAAACTTAATGTAGTGAGCCACACTTACATCAAGGTGTGTACAGTCAGCAGTCAGACCGGTATTAAGTCTGCCTGCAACCCTTGGTGCAAGATCTCTTCCGATATGAGTAGCACCATATAGGAAAATTTCAGGCTTATACTCATTAACGGCATCTGTTATAACCTTCGTATAACCGTCAGTCGTATAGTTCTTAAGCAATGGATCCTCAATCAGGTACACTCTGTCAGCACCGTACTCGAAGCATTCCTTAGCCAGCCCCTTAACATCATCTCCAACGAGGAGTGCTCCGACCTTGGTGTCTCCGCCGATCTGTTCAGCCAATCTGTGAGCTTCTCCCAGGAGTTCCAGGGCAACGTTCATAAGCTTTCCCTGTCTCTGCTCTACGAACACCCAAATATGTTTGTAATCATCAAATTTATTTGCCATGATTATCTATCCTCCTTAAACAATATGCTTCTTCTTCATGTCTGCTAGCAAGTTCTTAGCGATTTCAGCCTCTGAATCTCCCTGAACTGTGATACCCTTGCCCTTTGGCTTTGGAGTAAATGAACGGAATACATTAGTTGGGGAAGCCTTCAGACCTACAGTTGTGAGATCTACTTCCACATCAGCAGCACTCCACACCTTGATATCTTTATCCTTATTGAAGATACCCTTGATATGCATATATCTAGGCTGGTTAAGCTCTTTGATTGCCGTCAGCATGCAAGGAGTCTGAAGTTTGATCATCTCATATCCATCCTCTAGCTGTCTCTTAACCGTAATATCCTTCATGTTATCTGCAATTTCAAACTCTTCAACATAAGTAACCTGTGGAAGGTGAAGCTTTTCAGCAATCTGTGGGCCAACCTGAGCTGTATCTCCGTCGATAGCCTGTCTTCCGGCGAAGATAAGATCGTAATCACCGATCTTCTTGATTGCTGCTGTGATTGCATTTGATGTTGCCCATGTATCGGAACCACCAACTGCACGGTCACTTAGAAGTATAGCCTCGTCAGCTCCCATTGCTATGCACTCGAACAGCATATCCTGAGCCTGCGGAGGTCCCATGGAAACAACTGTAACGTGCACATCGTCAAATTTATCCTTAATCTTCAATGCTTCCTCAAGAGCGTTAGCGTCATCATTGTTAAGAATGCTTGGTACGCCATCTCTGATTAGAGTTCCTGTCTCAGGATTGATCTTGATCTCGTTTGTATCAGGAACCTGTTTAGCGCATACGATAATTTTAAATGCCATTTTAAAACTCCTCCTACTAAATTATTTGCCGATAACAGATGCAGCAATAACGATCTTCTGAACTTCAGACGTTCCTTCATAGATCTCAGTAATCTTAGCATCTCTCATCATTCTTTCAACTGGATAATCCTTAGTGTATCCGTAACCACCGTGCAGCTGTACGCACTTGGTAGTTACATGCATTGCTGTCTCTGCTGCGAACAATTTAGCCATTGCGGAAAACTTGCCATAAGGAAGTCCTCTGTCCTTCATGTCCGCTGCCTTGTACACTAAAAGTCTGGCTGCTTCGATTCTTGTCGCCATATCAGCCACCTCAAACTGAAGAGCCTGGAACTGTGAAAGCTTCTTGCCGAACTGCTTTCTTGCCTTCATGTAATCAATTGTTACATCAAGAGCTCCCTGAGCGATTCCAAGAGCCTGAGAAGCAATACCGATTCTTCCGCCATCCAGGGTTGACATTGCAACCTTAAATCCCTTACCAACGCCTCCAAGAAGTCTGTCCTTAGGGATTCTACAGTTCTGGAAAATAAGCTCAGTTGTAGAAGAAGCACAAATACCTAACTTATCCTCAGTTTTTCCGATTGAAAAACCAGGGTCACCCTTCTCAACGATAAATGCAGTAATTCCGTGGTTACCCTTGGACTTATCTGTCATTGCCATTATTACGAAGACATCAGCGTATCCGCCGTTAGTGATGAATACTTTAGCTCCGTTAAGAACCCACTCATCTCCATCCAGCTCAGCTCTTGTCTGCTGTCCTGCGGCGTCAGTACCTGCGTTTGGCTCGGTCAGACCGAAAGCCCCGAGGTGTTCTCCTGAAAGAAGCTTAGGAAGGTATTTTTCCTTCTGCTCCTTGGAACCCCAGTTAAAGATTGGCCAACAGCATAGAGAAGTGTGTGCAGAAACTATAACTCCTGTAGAAGCGCACACTCTTGAGAGCTCCTCTACTGTAATTGCGTAAGATACGTGATCTCCGCCGGCTCCGCCAAGTTCAGTCGGGAAAGGGATTCCCATAAATCCGTACTTAGCCATTTTTTCAACTGTTTCTTCCGGGAATCTATGTTCCGCATCAATGTCCGCTGCAATTGGCTCAACTTCTGCTGTAGCAAATGCTCTAACGGTTTTCTTTACGAATTCTTGTTCCTTCGTTAGTGAAAAGTTCATTATAAAAATGCCTCCTTTTAATATTATAACGGTTGCTCATTGAGAAGTATTAACCGTAATTCACCGTGCTGAAATTCTGCAATCCATAATCACTCGATTGTTCGTCATAGGTCGAGTACAAGTCGAATCATCCTATACATGAAAGACTGACTGATACTGACTATCATTTGATTCTTTTGTTACAAAAATAACAGCCATACATATTTATTAAAACACTTTAGCAGCACATTTGCAAGTGATTTTTGTTTTTTTTTGTTATTTTTCATGATTAATTTAAGAGGTGCAAAATCGGTTCACCTACTACTGCTTCAAAACTTCATATCGACTGTTTATCCTACTGTCTTCTCTTCAGCAGAAGCCACGGCTGCATCCACCAGGCTTTCTACATCGAGTTTCTCTTCGGATTTTAAAATTTTCTCAAGCCTTGGTTTGGTTACAGGGTGTTTAGGCAAAAATACGGTGCAGCAGTCTTCGTATGGTTCGATAGACTTTTCATATGTTCCTATTTCTTTTGCCAAATCCATAATATCAACCTTGTCCATTCCGATGAGAGGTCTCATTACAGGCATACTGACAGACTGATCGGTTACGACAAGTGCTTCAGCAGTCTGACTGGCAACCTGTCCGAGGTTTTCTCCTGTGATTAGCATCATATCCCTTTTCTTCTCGGCTATTTTTTCTGCAATTCTCATCATAAAACGTCGCACCAAAATAGTGGTTTCATCCTCAGGACAGTTCGTGACTATAGCTTCCTGAATAGGTAAAAGATTGATTACCGTCATATTAATGCGACCGCAGTAGGACGAAACAATCTCGGCAAGTTCTTCCACTTTCTGTTGCGCCCTTGGGCTGGTATATGGATAGGAATGAAAATGCACTGCATCTATAAGCATACCCCTCTTAGCCATCATCCATGCGGCTACAGGAGAATCGATCCCTCCGGAGAGAAGAACCAATCCCTTGCCGTTAGTACCAAGAGGCAATCCTCCCAACCCATGGATTTTGTCCTCATATATGTATGTTCTATCCGCACGAAGATCCACAAAAATCCTGCAATCGGGATTGTGAACATCCACTTTAAGCACCTTACAACCTTTAAGAATACTTGCTCCGATCCGTCGAGCAATATCCGGAGACTTGACGGGGAATGATTTGTCCGCACGCTTAGCTTCAACTTTGAATGTCCTAATCCCCCTTTCTTCTATGAGGTTGTTCATCACCTTTACAGCTTCATTTCCAATAGCATCAATATCAGATGCAGCCTCAACGGCAGGGCTGACAGACGAAACTCCGAAGACCTTTGACACCTCCCTTGTCACCTCATCCATATTAGAATCCGTAGGGACTCTTACGAATATAAGACCTTCCTTTCGTGTGATTTTTGCCCCCTTAACGTTCGCAAGATTTTTTCTTATTCGTTCTACCAGTACTCGCTCAAAGTACGGTTTGTTCATTCCCTTCAAAGCAACCTCGCCGCATCTTACTATTAGTATTTTCTCGGTGTTAAAATTGTCAATGTTTTGTTGATTCATATGTCCTTTATCCTTAAAATATCATTGTTACCGAATTCTTCAGATCTCCTCACCTGAAGCTTCCCAGTTTGCGAAATCGCTTTACAGAGGATTCCACTATATCAAGTGCCTTATCAATTTCCTCCTCAGTATTGAGATGACTCAAGCTGAACCTGACAGCGCCATCGATTTCTCCCTTGGATTTTCCCATAGCCTTCAGCACATGACTGCGACTTTTTTTATTTGAAGAACAAGCTGATCCGGTGCTTATATAAACCCCTTTGGATTCCACATCATGAAGGATTACCTCCCCCCTGGTACCTAAAAAGCTGACATTCAGAATGTACGGTAGCCCATCTTCCGGTGAATTGAAAACCGTATCGGAGATTTCATCAAGCCCCTCCCTAAGACGATGCCATAAAATATCAACAGCCTTAAAATTTTTTTCTCTATTTGCATCTGCGAGTTCTGCAGCTTTTGCAAATCCAACTATGCCCGGCAAATTCTCAGTTCCCGATCTCAGCCCACCTTCCTGATTGCCGCCAAATATCATAGGACTGAGCTTAACTCCTTCTTTTTTATATAAGAAACCTACTCCCTTGGGGCCATGTATCTTATGAGCACTTGTATTAAGAAAATCTCCTCGAAAATTGCTCAAATCCATCTTACCATAAGCTTGTACTGCGTCGGTATGAACAAGAGCTTTGCTTAAATGATCTCTTATTTTTACGATATCCTCTATCGGGAAAATCGTTCCCACCTCATTATTCACAGTCATTACGGAAATGAGAATCACATCCTCTGACAATGCTTCCTTTAAATCATCAAGAGAAATTCGACAATATTCATCTACAGGAAGCCTAATCACTCTAAAGCCCTCCCTTTGCAGGAAATCACACGTTTCTAAGACAGCAGGATGTTCAACAGCTGTGGTAACTATTGTTCTTCCCATTCTTTTCCTGTCCCTTGCGACACTTTGCAATACATTATTATCTCCCTCAGTTCCACCGGAGTTAAATAAAATGCAAGAAGCATTTTTTCCCAATGTATTTGCTATGATACTCCTAGATTCCTTTAGAAGCTTTTCTCCCTCAATACCCTTCTTATGAAGTGAGGATGGATTCCCGTAGCTATGGGAAAATACCTCAGCCATCGCCTCCGTTACCAGGGATAATTGTCTGGTTGTTGCACTGTTGTCCAGATATATTTCCGTCATATAATTCACTTCGCTCCCTCATTATCCAAAGAACTCCCCATATATATGGGGAGTCTTAATTCCGTTTCAATGATTCTATTTAGCGTAATCAATCGCTCGGGTCTCTCTGACCACGTTGACTTTAATTTGTCCGGGATATTCAAGCTCCGATTCGATTTTCTTTGAAATTTCTCTTGCAAGCAAAGCCACTTCATCATCTCTGACCTGTTCAGGTTTGGCAATGATTCTGATTTCTCTTCCTGCCTGGATTGCAAAAGCCTTTTCAACTCCATGAGTTGTGGTCGCAATATTTTCCAGCTGCTGAAGTCTTTTGATGTATACTTCAAGAGTCTCTCTCCTTGCTCCCGGTCTCGCTGCAGAAAGAGCATCTGCCGCTGCAATCAACACCGCTTCCATACTTTGAGGTTCATAGTCACCATGATGAGCAGCCATTCCATTTATGACAGCCTGACTCTCTTTGTATTTTCTGAGGATATCTATTCCTATATCCACATGAGTTCCCTCATACTCGTGGTCAAGAGCTTTACCGATATCATGCAGTAGACCGGCTCTCTTTGCAAGTTTAACATCCAATCCGAGTTCTCCTGCCATCAACCCCGCAAGATGTGCAACTTCTACCGAATGCTTGAGAACATTCTGTCCATAAGAAGTCCTGTATTTAAGTCTTCCTAAAAGCCTTACAAGTTCAGGATGCAAGTTATGGATTCCAACTTCGAAAGTTGCCTGTTCGCCCTCCTCTTTCATTATCTGATTGACTTCTCTGGTAGCTTTCTCAACCATCTCTTCAATCTTAGACGGATGAATTCTTCCGTCCAAAATGAGTTTTTCTAATGCGACCCTTGCAATCTCTCTTCTAACGGGATCGAATGCTGAAATAATCACCGCCTCAGGAGTGTCGTCAATTATCAAATCAACTCCTGTAAGAGTTTCAAGTGCGTTTATATTTCTACCTTCTCTGCCTATTATCCTTCCTTTCATGTCATCATTTGGAAGGGAAACTACCGATACAGTGGATTCAGCGACGTGATCAGCTGCACATCTTTGAATTGCCCCCGTTATTATATACTTGGCCTTTTTTTCAGCCTCTTCCTTTGCTTCAGATTCAATATTTCTGATCATTAAAGCCGCATCGTGTCTGACATCTTTTTCCAGTTCAGCCAACAGAAGTGCTTTAGCTTCTTCCTGTGTGTAGCCGGAAATCTTCTCAAGTTCTTGGATTTGTTTTTCCAAAAAACTGTCAAGTTCCTTATTTTTCTTCTCGAGTTCTTCCTGTTTGCGTGTTATGCTTGTTTCTTTTTTTTCGATATTGTCGATCTTACGATCAAGTGTTTCTTCCTTCTGAACCAACCTTCTTTCGGATCTTTGAATCTCGTTTCTTCTATCCTTCACCTCTCTGTCAAGGTTCGTTCTGATTCTGTCTGCATCTTCCTTTGCTTCTAAAACTATCTCTTTCTTAATTGACTCTGATTTCTTCTCTGCGTCTAGTATTAAATTCTTTGCCTTCTGTTCAGCACTGCCGATGGCCTTTTCTCCTACATTTTTTCTGTATATATATCCAATGAGCAGACCCAATATTAGGGCAACTAATCCAACTAAAATCACAATAAATACTGGAGACATTCAAGCACCTCCTTCATTTAAATTTTTAGTTTGCTTTTGTTTCGAATCAAGCCCTAATCAGGACCTAATCCTCTTTTAATTTTTGATTGTTTGAAATTACCTATATATCTTAAATAAAATTTCGAAAAAAATGATAACATATTTTTATCTTGCTATGCTCACACGATATATATTATAATTGTAAATAGTGAGTTGTGTCAAGAAATAAGAGGTAAATGGTGATTTTTTTTAGGGAATTAAAGAAAAAAATAGATATAGATATAATAACGGGACTATGTGTACTGTTCCTTGTGGGAACAAGTGTGCTCATGATAGGCAGCACACATATTTCTACGGGATTTTGGGGAAGAGATACCCTTATACAGAGTGCTTCATTTGTTCTTGGTCTGGTGGGGTGTTTGATCATATCCAAGTTCCACTTCTCTACGTTCAAGGGACATTGGAAAATTCTCTACGCTCTGTCTATCATTCTCATAATGCTCGTATATGTTCCCGGACTCGGAATAGTTCAAGGAGGTTCCAGAGCTTGGATCAGTCTTGGCTTTATCACCCTTCAGCCTTCAGAATTTGTAAAAATAATATTTATTCTTCTGATGGCTGAATACCTGGAGAAAAATCAGGAAAATCTATATAACTTTAAGGGGTTAATCAAAGCTGTTCTCTTTGCCGCTCCAATAATATTGATAGTTCTTAAAGAGGATCTTGGTACTGCTCTTGTATTTTCGTCCATTTGGCTATTCATGATTTTCTATGCAGGCATCGATTTAAAGATTATCGGCAAATTCTTCGCACTGCTCCTTGCATTTATCCCTGCTGCCTATCTCTTCATGGCTCCATATCAGAAAAACAGGATAGAGGCATTCCTTCATCCGGAAAATTTGAATCTTCCGGGGAATTATCAGGTTTTTCAAGGCAAGGTTGCTATGGGCTCAGGCGGACTGTTCGGAAAAGGACTATTCAACGGCACCCAAAAGGAATTGGACTTCATTCCCGTTCAAACATCCGACTTTATCTTCTCAGTTTTAATTGAGGAACTTGGTTTCATCGGAGGACTTATTGTCATCGCTGTGTTTACCATACTTCTCTTCAGACTGACTCAGATTGTCAGGGAATGCGTTGATATATACGGTGCGATGATTGTTGTCGGAGTAATCGGAATGTTTTCTTTCCAAATATTTGAAAACATCGCCATGAATATGGGTCTTATGCCTGTCACAGGAATAACGCTTCCGTTTCTCAGCTATGGCGGAACATCCATGTTATCATGCACTCTTTCTATCGGTCTTGTCTGGAACGTAGCTTCCAGAGCCAGAGGAATGAGGATCAGCCATTAAAAACCGTCAAGTCACACACAATACTGCACCTGCTGCTAAATAAAACTGCTCATCAATGACTTTTAGTACGAAGCTGACTGAGAAGCATAAATCGAAAGCATAATGATACTATATCATGTTGGTTCATAATGACCGCCCGTCAAACGGGTGTTTTACACAATGGCTATAAGGATAAGGGTTCGTCGGCGTCTACAGGCGCAGCTTTTACACCTTGTATCAAAAAAGGGGATAGCAGAAATTTATTATTTTCGCTATCCCTTCTCTTAACTCTTCCGGCAAAGCCACCCATAAACATAATTTAAGCAACCATTACAGAGTATTACAGGTCGATTATTCTATTGGCGATCTTCTCAAAATTCACCCTTATGTATGTATTATCTTTCAGGACGATTGGAATCCCAAGATTCGTTGAAATTTGAATATTCTCATCATACTGAATAGCTCCGATTAGAGAAGGTCTTAAAAGTTCTGTAACCTCCATAAGGCTTGGAGCATAACCCATATTAATCAGATCGGCAATTATTTTGTTAAGTATCACATATCTTTCAGTGATGCCAAGTTTCAAAAGCTGTCTATCTAAAGCATCAGCATCTCTGATTGCAGAATACTCCGGATTTGTGACAATAATCACCATGTCAGCACCGGCAGATGCAACGGTCAGGCCGTCATCGATGCCGGAAGGAGCGTCTATTATTATGTAATCATAATTTTCTCTCAGACGATCACACAATACCTTCATATGTAAAGGTGTCAAATAACCATCTTCTCTGTTTGGAGATGCACTCATCATATATAAGTTTTCAAATCTCTTATCCTGAATTATAGCTTGCCTTATTCTGCAAACACCCGTCATAACATCGTACACATCGTATACTACATTATTCTCCACTCCAAGGTACAGGTCAAGATTCCTAAGGCCCAAATCCATGTCCATAATTAAGACTTTTTTACCATTTTGTGCGAGAGTTGCTCCCAGGTTTACGGCTACCATTGTCTTGCCTGTCCCGCCTTTACCTGATGCTATTAACATAGATTTTCCCATAATTCATTCCTCATTGTCTCAGGTTTTGTTATAACCCCATACTCTGTCAAAAGCTTTTATTCAAATACTTACATGCCCATATGCTTAATTAACTGTTCCGCTATTATATCGTGCACTTTTATCAGAAAGCCTTATTTGTGCCGGGCTGACTTAAGTTTTCCGGTTCCACATTTGATTTTGTACTTGAGAGTTCAAGGTACTTCTTGATGACATCCCTGTTTACAGGCACCGCTGCAGCGGACGTACCACCCTGAACCAGCATAGTTGAGGTTGCAATTCTCGGATGATCTAGTGGTGCTGCCGCTATGAACCAGCCAAAGTTGTCATAATCCCCCTTAAATTCGTCGATTTGGTCTCTACTTACCTTATAATTACTTACCCTTATCAGAGCACTGTCTACTAGATCGTTCGGAGATAATCCCTCATATGCCTTTTCTTTCTGCATATTCCGAATTTCTTTTTCAACCTGTTCCCATTTGATACCCGGTGCTATTGATCCCAAGTGATCTCTGACATAAGCCACCTCATCTTTAGGATTTATTTTTCCGGCCCTCTGAGCTGTACCTGTTTTTCCAAAGGCATCGTTTCCCATAAAACCGAATTCATGACTCCGTTCAACCACGCCGTTCATTCCGACTTTAACGTCCTCCAGCAGAGACATATCTGTCAAGTTTATTTTATAGGTTTTTTTCTTTTTTGTCAGCCCCTCAGATGATACACCTTTAACCAGGCTCAACTGATTTCTTTCACCATTATTTGCGATGGTGGCTATATACCTTGCCATCTGCAGCGGAGTATATGCATTATCTCCCTGACCTATCGACAGATTGAAAATATCCCCCACACTCCATTTAGCCTGTCCAAAGAATGAAAATTTTGCTAAATCAGCCAGATCCTCTACTTGGTTCTTTATGGTGTCCGTCTCTTTATCAATTTTTTTAATCAATTCACCTCTGTCAGGATTCTCGTCCATGTATCCCACGATAGTATCTATGTTCTTTTGAAGTTTTTTTTCGTTTTCCGCTACATCCTTAGGGAAATATGTGTGAGCCTTTGCTTCAATAGTGTATCTCAGACTGGATTCTATCGATGCTCTATGCCGCTCTTCAGATGGAAGCGGAGCTACCACCTCGTCCAGTTCTATGCCCGTACTGGAACCCAGCCCCATCTCTTTTGCAACCTCCACCATCTTGTCAATACCCATGTCTTTCAAACCGAGAGATGAACCTGTACCCCAATCCTTATTTGAAGCTATGCAGTAGAAATAGTAGTTACAGGATACAGCTATCGCTTTGGTAAGATCTAAAACTCCATCAGTACCACCGAATGTATTCCACATGTCGCAACCGAAGGATCTTCCCCCCAAATCTATATGTCCCCTGTCGTTAATCAAACGATTCGGGCTTAGCCCGCATTCCAAAGCCGCTATTGCAGTGATAGGTTTAAATGTTGACCCGGGCTGAACCGCAGACCTTGTGGCAATATTGAAAAGAGGAGCCGGAGAGAGCGGATCTCTTGGATTTTTGCTCTGCACTGATTCCCATGCTTTTTCATCTATTCCTTTAGCAAAGATATTAGGGTCGTAACTCGGTGCACTGGCAATTGCAAGAACATCTCCTGTAGGAACATCCACCGCTACAGTAGCTCCACTTTCACAATTAGGAGCGTTTCTCCTCGCTGCCGAAATCGCATCCGCCAATGCTGTTTCTGCTGATTTCTGTAAATCCAGATCTATAGTCAGATATACATCCTTACCTCTCTTAGGCTGAGTTTCACTTATGGTTGAAATGTATCTGCCTCCTGCATCTACTCTTATCTTCTTTACACCTGATTTCCCTCTAAGTTCTTTCTCATATACACCCTCTATTCCGTACTTGCCAATCATATCACTGCTGCTGTATCCCTTTTTTACATATTCTGCAGATTCCGACTCCGAAATACTGCCCATATATCCCAAGATATTAGCAGCCGCCTGTCCGTTAGGATAATATCTTATGTATTCAGAAGCCACATTTACACCTTTAAGGCCGACTTCTTCCAGGTAGGTTATCGTTTTGTCGCTGATTTCTTTAGCCACTGTGATCGGAACATAGCTTGTAAAACCGTTCTTTGAAATTTCATTTCTTACGGCAAAAATCTTTATTGCCTCTTCATCGCTCATCGATGTTCTCAAAGAAAATCGCTTTCTAAGTTCGTGCAATGTCTTTTTTGCTGACGGATTTTTCTTGATCTCTTCTTCTGTAAATAAAAATCTCTCCAAAAATGCCTTCTTGTCTGTATCAAATGTATACTTCATTGATTTAGCTAAAATAGGCAAATTCACATTGTATTTCCTGTATATTTCATCAACCGCGTCAAATCTGTCCAATTGTGGGTCGATTTGATATCTGTTCCTCAATATCTCAAAGGCATCTGCGGCAGAGGTTCCTCTTGCAATTTGGTTTTCGTCTAACCACTTATTTTTCTCGTAATCAAATGTATAATAGTAATTCCCCTTCTTACTGATCTTTATTGGAAATTTATTCTCGTATTTATCACCATTCGTCTCGAGGACATTAATCAAATCCTCGATGGATTTGTTGATATCATTAGTTCCGAGACCGCTTGCTGTAAATGTAACAGTGAAAATTTGTTTGTTAGTGGCTAATATTTTGCCATTTCGGTCATATATATTACCCCTGGTAGGCGGGGTATATATCTCCTTGGAATTTTGATGGACAGCCTTCTCATTCCAGTTTTTGCTTTGAACTACAGACACCACAAAAAGCCTCACGACCAAAATCGCCATGAGAAGCAGAATTACTATAGTTATTGGATAATATCTGGATGAGCCTTTATTCCATCTACTCATAAATACTTCCTGAATCTTTCTTTTCTTCTCTTTTCTTTAATAGATCTTGTAATAAAGTGATAAGCAATCAACCCGAAAACGATGCTGAATGGAATTTGCAAAGCCCAAATTTTAGCCGCATACAGGTATGTATAAGGAGAACCCGCCAAATATGAAATGACCCAGAATGCTGAATAGTAAACAGTAATTCCTGAAAGGATATTGATTACAACACCAAAGAGGTTCTCATTACTGATCCACCCGGTGAGAAAGACAGACATACCTACAGCAAGCAAAAGAGACATTGCCATTGTTCCAGGATATAATGATGACCCCAAATCTCGTAAAACAGTTGCTGTCCATCCGATAACTACCCATCTCATCGCATCATCAGTACTGAAAACTCCCACTATAGTTACCAACAAAATAGCATTCGGTATAAATGGGTTGTCTCCAAGAAAACGGAAAATTATCCCTTGGGCGAGGGCTAGAGCCAACCCCAGAAGAATTTGATATCTTAACTTCATAATATCACCAGTTTCATATTATAACCGTAACCCTTCTGAGGGCATCAAAGTTGACAGATGGCTTTACCACCATTATTCTGAGCTGTCTGCTTTTTTCAACCTGTATTTTCGTCACCGTTCCCACATCAATGCCGCCCGGATAAATGCCCATACCTGAAGTAATCAATCTATCCCCAATTGCTGCAGTAGCCTGATTATTGATTAAAAATCCTGAAAGCTTGCCATCCTCAACCTGATCTAGTATACCGAGCTGTTCAGAGTCGCTTGCCAGTCTAAAACTCACATTGTTATTCTGATCCAGTATAGAACTGACTTTTGCCCAGTTAGGCCCGACTTCTTTAACTTTCCCGACCAGTCCTCCACTTGCAATTACAGTGCTCCCCTCTTTGACACCGTCTTTAGTACCTATATCAATGGAAAAAACATGCATCCATGAAGTGGAATCCACAGATATTATATCTCCGCTCACATGCTTTTGTCCGCTGTCATTGTCTATATAATTAAGTGCTTTAGAGAGCTCAGTCAAGTCTTTGAGTTTTTCCTCTGAAAAATTATTCTCCTTGATCTCTTCCTTAAGCTTCTGATTTTCCTTCTTCAGTTTATCGTTTTCCTTTGAGAGCTTATCATAACTCCCAAGGCCCGAAAAAAATGAAGAGGTCTTATTGCCTGCCTTATAAAAAGGGGTTGTCACAGTCTTAGCAATTGTATTTATGCCTTTAGTGATAAAATTTCCCCTGCCACCTGTGGCAACAGAGGAAATCAGTAAAACCAAAGTCAACACAATGACTATCAACAGACCTGATATCAATTTATGTTCCTTGATAAATCTCATAATATCTATCTTCTATTCACTGTTGTTGCGTAAACCTTGAGTTTCTCCACATCGTTGAGACTCATTCCTGTACCCGTGGCAACAGCCTCAAATGCGTTCTCAGCAGTAGCAACCTTCATTCCTGTTCTCGATTCAATCAGCTTATCCAAGTTTCTGATAAGACCTCCGCCACCTGATAGAATCATTCCTTTTTCAGCGATATCCGCTGCAATTTCAGGGGGAGCCTTCTCAATTGTAGCCTTAACTCCATCTACTATTATATCAACAGACTCTTGTAGGGCTATCATCATATCCCTGTTAGAAACATCCAATGTCTTCGGAAGACCCGTCAAAAGGTCTCTGCCGCTTGCCTTGACAGTCTCAATCACCTCGTCTCCGTTTTCGTCGAGGTCCAAAGATGCAGTACCTACATTAATTTTCAACATCTCAGCTGTCTTATCACCTATTAAAAGGGAATACCTCTTCCTGATATACTGTATCACAGCTTCGTTAAACTTATCTCCCGCATATCTTATAGATGTGCTGGCAACGATTCCTCCAAGAGCTATTATGGCAATATCCGTAGTCCCTCCACCTATATCAGCTATCATTGAAGCTGATGAGGAATCGACATCAACACCTGCACCGATTGCAGCCGCCATAGGCTCCTCAAGAATGTATACTTCTGAAGCTCCCATCTGTCTGACAACTTCTTCTACGGCTCGTTTTTCAACCTCGGTCACTCCACTTGGAACTCCTACAACGACTCTGAAATTCTTTACATTGTTTGCGGAAACAGCCTTTGTAATAAACTCCCTCAGCATATCGGCTGTTCTGTCAAAATCAGAGATTACACCGTCTCTCAATGGTCGTACAACACTGATATTGCTTGGCGCTTTACCCACCATTTCCTTTGCTTCGGTTCCCACAGCCAGTGTTACCCCTCTCTTGCTGTCCAGAGCTATAACGGAAGGTTCCTCAAGAACGATTCCGCTATCTTTAATATAAATAAGTGTATTAGCTGTACCCAGGTCAATCCCCATATCTTTGGCCGCTAAAAAGTTGAACATCTTAAATTCCTCCAAATACGCTAAATATAGACGGACATCACATCATGTCCATAGCCCTAAGGCTTACAAAACTGCCATTACCGATGATAATGTGATCCAAAACTTTAATCCCCATGAGTCTGCCGCACTCCACAAGCCTTCTGGTCGTCTCGATATCCTGCCTGCTCGGCGAAGGATCTCCGCTGGGATGGTTGTGAGCTAAAATAATAGATGCGGCGGACTTTCTTGCAGCTCCCGAAAATACTTCTCGAGGATGAACGACTGTTGCAGACAATTCTCCAACAGACACCGTATCTGTCTCAATCACTTCTCCCTTTGAGTTCAACAGTATAGAGATGAAATGCTCCTTCTTCTCATATCTCAATCTCTCCATCAGGAGTTTAGCAACATCCTCGTTGCTCCTTATGCAATATTTTCTCTCAGGAACCGCAGTTGCCATTCTCTTACCGAGCTGCACAGCCGCCAGCACTCTGATTGCCTTAGAATTCCCGATACCCTTTATCGTAATCAAATCTTCGAGACTTAAGGCACCGAGTTCAGAAATTCCGCCTCGTGAAACAGCAAGTATCTCTGTAGCCAAATCCAGTGCCGATTTCTCCACGGTACCACTGTTTATGAGCAGCGCTAAAAGCTCGGAATTTGACAGGCTGGAAACGCCCCCGTCCAAAGCCTTTTCCATTGGTCTTTCACTTACAGGTAGATTCTCAATCTTCATAATAACATTCTGCCTGCACTAACCCGTAGCAAATTATTATACCATTTTTAACTGTGCTTTTCAATCTCGTCACAAATTAAATCCACCACCTGGTTAACATTCATATTACTGCTGTCAACCCTTATGGCATCCTCTGCCATCGTCAGTGGATTCAGATCTCTTGATGAATCGTCATCGTCTCTTTTCTTCATCTCCGACAAAATTTCTGCGTACTGTACTTTCAGACCTTTCTGAATCAATTCCTCATAACGGCGCCTTGCCCTTTTCTCAGGGCTTGCAGTAAGGAAGATTTTAACCTCCGCATCTTTGATTACATTTGTTCCAATATCTCTGCCATCCATCACAAGCGATTTTCTGCGAGACATATCTCTTTGTAATGCCACCAGCTTTTTACGCACTTCAGGTATAGCCGAAAATGCTGAAGCTGCCGCTGTAATTTCCGACGTCCTTATAGCTTTACTTACATCTTCCCCATCAAGAGTAGTTACACCTTGCGAATAATCAACCTTTGATGAATCTAATATTTGGTTCACAGATGCTTTGAAATCCGGATCATTTATAGAATTTGCTGTAAATCCCTTGTTTAAAAACTTGTATGCTATAGCCCTATACATCGCTCCTGTGTCTATATAGTCTATATTTAGCCGATTGGCTACTGCTTTTGCGACAGTGCTCTTGCCTGCTCCTCCCGGGCCGTCAATTGCAATTCTTATAATTTTATCTGTCATGCGTTTTCCTTCCCGTTTTCATCTGCTTTATCGTCTTTGGTTGTACTACTGTCTTTTTTCAAAAGTTTCTCAAGTTCTTTGATGAAGGTGTCCGCATCTTTGAATTCTCTGTACACTGATGCAAATCTCACATATGCGACGTCATCAACTTTTTTCAACTCGTCCATTATCAGCTCACCTATAAATGTACTCTCCACTTCTTTTTCCATCATGTTGTTAAGTCCTCGTTCGATTTGATCAACAATACCCTCGATGACAGCCATTGGAACAGGTCTTTTCTCACATGCCTTAACGATGCCGTTCATTACCTTATTCCTATCAAATGACTCACGCTGACCGTTTTTCTTGACTACCATTATAATATTTTCTTCGAGCTTTTCGTATGTGGTGAATCGTTTCCCACAAACTTCACAAAGCCTTCTGCGCCTAATTACTCTTCCTTCATCTGTCGGTCTTGAGTCAACGACTTTCGTATCCATGTTTTCACAATATGGGCAACGCATTTGAATGCTCCTTTCATTTTATTCTATATATTTTACTATATATTGTGGGTTAATTCTAGAATTTTGTGGTAAAAGTCTTCTGTACAAAATAAATGTCAATAATTCAAATTGTAGTATATAGGAGGGTGTAATTATGGCAAATGTAAAATTTAATGGGAATCCGGTCAATCTTATGGGAACTCAGGTCAAGGTTGGAGAGAAGGCTCCTTCTTTTGAACTTGTTAAAAACGACATGTCCCCATTTAAAGACGATGAAGTTAAGGGAAAGGTTGTTATCTATTCCGTTGTTCCTTCAATCGATACTGAGGTATGCTCCCTTCAGACTAAATTTTTCAATAAGAAAGTAACTGAGCTTTCAGATGATGTAATTGTTGTGACAGTCTCTGAAGATCTTCCTTTCGCACAAGGCAGATTTTGTGCAGCAGAGGGAATAGACAGAGTTATAGTAGCTTCTGATTATCAGAAGAGAGAATTTGGCATGAACTACGGCTTCCTCATGGAGGGTCTTATGCTCTTGGCAAGAGGTATAGTTGTCGTGGACAAAGATGGCATTATCCAGCATGTTGAATATGTTCCTGAAGTGACTAACGAAGTTGATTTTGATGCAGCATTGTCTGTTGTCAAGGGACTTGTATAGCCGTTAGATGTCGAACTGTCGGATCGAATATTAACTCACTCTTTACAAAGCGATATTGATTGATACGGCAAATATCGAATACAAAGAAGTGAAAATAGTAGGGGCTGATGCTGTTGCTCTCGCAAAGTCTCTGTACTTCCTCTTCGGCATATGAAATTTCAAATAAACAACAATACAAAGAACCAGAAATTCTCGCCTTGCGAGGATTTCTGGTTCTTTGTCAAACATTGGGGTAAGCAGTTTCAAAGTTTGCTAATTAAGACCTGCTCAAACCCATATCTCCGACTTCATTGTTGGTAGGTATGGGTTTTTGCTTTATGTTCACCTTTAATTCATTATCGTGCTGTTTTTCTGTACAGCAAAATAGCATTTTGACTTAATTTAATTACTAAATTCCTTGCTGCAGTTGCTTCCTTCTCTTTACAAATCTTTCGTAATTCCTGAGTCCATATGATAACATCCCGGTAGTTCTTGTATCTGAGTAGTTCCGTATCAAGTTCCTCACTATTTCTGCTTCTCGTAAATCCCACTACCTTTCGGTGTTTTACATCTGTTATTATCGTTTGATATTTTTCCCCTTCCAAGTTCCCCTTAAACTCATCTATACCTATTACTGACGGCAATGTCTGTCTGTCAAAGTTTGAGGTGTCATAATATCTTATAACTGTTGTCACTGATATCCCATATCTATGTGCTACTTCTGTGTATGTGCACATCTGATTAAAGCTTCTTAAGATCAGATGTATTAATGCATGACTTAATCTATATCCTTTAGGTACAAATCCATTCTGTTCATAAAATCTGCTGTTGCAG
>JALENW010000031.1 GCA_022766365.1 Clostridiales bacterium
AATTTTTTTAAAAATGTTGTAGCAAAACGAAAGTATTTGTGGTAAAATTATTACAATAATTGAATAAGAATATATCATTGACGACGTAGTCAATGAGATTGAGACGACGCAGTCCAATAAATTGGCCGTTTTCGAGAGCAGATGACAGGAGCTGACTCAGAAAGGGCTAGGGTTTATTTGGGCTGTTTTTTTCTGCCTTTGCACAGAGGAATTCAAAAAGTGAAAAGAGGATTCGCCCAAAGCAAATATTGATAAATTAAAATAGGAAGGAGTATGTATGAAGGAAGTAATCAATAGTGTTGGTATTGACATTGGTACTTCAACGACTCAGCTGATTTTCAGCAAGTTGACAATAGAGAATCTTGCAACAAGCTATACAGTTCCGAGAATTACGATTGTGGATACGGAAGTTGTCTATCGAAGCGAGATATATTTTACTCCTCTTACAAACGATACAAGTATAGATGCTGACAGAGTTAAAAAAATCGTTCAGGAAGAATACCGGAAAGCCGGAATGAAGCCGTCTGATCTACAGACAGGTGCTGTGATTATAACTGGAGAGACTGCTCGTAAGGAAAACGCTAATGAAGTACTCTCCGCATTGAGCGATCTGGCAGGGGAATTTGTAGTTGCAACTGCAGGACCGGATCTGGAATCCGTTCTCTCGGCAAGGGGTGCGGGAGCGGATACAATGTCAAAGGATAATCGAAACACGGTCGCTAACATTGATATCGGCGGAGGCACGAGCAATATAGCAGTATTTCGCAAGGGTGAGCTGATAGGCACATCATGTCTTGATATTGGAGGACGGCTGGTAAAAGTTGAGGACGGAAGGATATCGTACATTTACGACAAAATAGCAGACTTTGCAAGGGAAAACGGTATATCCGTTAAAATCGGCGATTACGCAGATGAGAGCGTACTTAAGAAGCTTGCTTCATTAATGGCAGAACAGTTGGCAATGGCAGTAGGAATAAAACCGAAGGATGAGTTTCACAAAAGATTGTATACAAATGAGGGCGTACCTTTATCTGAGAACATAAAGATTGACGCAATTACTTATTCCGGCGGTGTTGCAGACATAATATACCACCCTGTTACCGACGACTGGTTCAGGTATGGAGATATAGGTCCAATGCTGGGGATGGCAATCAATCAGACCACCTCATTTGATTCTGTGCAAAGATATGACTCTATTGAAACAATAAGAGCGACTGTTGTGGGAGCAGGTACACATACAACTGAGGTAAGCGGGAGTACGATCCGATATGAGGAAAATGTTCTTCCTTTGAAGAATCTTCCGGTAGTAAAAATGAGAAAGGAAGATGAGGATAATTTGGAAGAATTCTCACGCAGACTGTCGGAGAAGATCGAGATATTCACAGGAAGAGGAGCCGACGATTGTGTAGCTGTAGCTATAAGCGGTGAAAAACATACAAGTTTCAAGGCTATCCAGGAATTAGCGAAGGCTATAGTGGAAGGCCTGGAAGACTATAATAAACTGGGTACACCGGTTGTGATAGTAAGTGAAAGTGATATAGGGAAGGTCCTGGGTAATGCTCTGAAAGTTCAGATGGGTATGGACCGTAAAATTTTAAGTATCGATAATATCTTTGTTAAAGATGGGGATTACATTGATATCGGCGAACCTGTAGCCGGTGGAAGGGTAGTGCCGGTCGTAACGAAGACATTAATATTTAATCGCTAAAATGAATGAAAGCATGAGGTGAAGAAAGTGATTTTAAAAACAAAGTTATTTGGCCACACTTACAACTTCGAATCTGTCAGAGAAGTAATGGCTAAAGCTAACGAGATGAAATCAGGGGATACTCTAGCGGGAATCGCTGCTGAGTCAGCTGAAGAGAGAGTAGCTGCAAAGCAGGTTCTTGCGAATCTGACTCTGAATGACCTTAGAAATCATCCGGCTGTACCTTACGAGGAAGATGAAGTTACCAGGATTATACAGGATGATGTTAACGAATCCATCTTCGATGAACATAAGAACAAGACAGTCGCAGAGTTTAGAGAATGGATTTTGGACACGGAAACTACCGGAGACATGATTAAGAGAGCATCCAGAGGTTTAACGGCTGAGATTGTTTCAGGTGTTACAAAGCTCATGGGCAATCTGGATCTTATCTATGGGGCGAAAAAAATCGAAATTACCGCAAAATGCAACACCACAATAGGTAAGGATGGCACATTTTCATCGAGATTACAGCCCAACAATACTACAGATGACCCAAAAGGGATCATGGCATCTACGATGGAAGGTTTCAGCTTGGGATGTGGAGATGCTGTACTCGGATTGAATCCGGTTGACGATTCCGTTGAAAGTGTTGCAAGAATCCTTAACCAGTTTTATGATTTCAGAAATAAGTGGGAGATCCCTACACAAATCTGCGTTTTAGCACATGTTACAACACAGATTGAGGCTGCAAAGAAACTGGGAGCACCTATAGAACTGATATTCCAGTCAATAGCCGGGTCACAGAAAGGTAATGAAGCCTTTGGTTTAACAGGTGACATGTTGCAGGAAGCTCATGATTATGCTCTGAAGTACGGAAAAGCTACAGGACCGAATGTAATGTACTTTGAAACCGGACAGGGATCCGAGCTATCATCCGAAGCACATAACGGTTGGGACCAGTTAACCATGGAAGCTAGATGTTATGGTTTTGCTAAGAGATTTCAACCTTTCCTTGTAAACACGGTTGTCGGATTTATCGGTCCGGAATATTTATATGATTCTAAGCAAGTTATAAGGGCAGGACTTGAAGATCACTTCATGGGGAAACTTACCGGTATTTCTATGGGCTGTGATGCTTGCTATACCAATCATATGAAAGCGGATCAAAATGATATTGAGAATCTTGCTACGCTTCTTGTTGCAGCAGGATGTAACTATATCATGGGCATACCTGAAGGTGATGACTGCATGCTTATGTATCAGTGCACAGGATTTCATGAGGCAGCAGCGCTTCGTGAAGTATTCGGACTCAGACCTATCAAAGAGTTTGACGAATGGTTGGAGAAGATGGGCATTTCTAAAGACGGTAAGCTGACGCCTCTGGCAGGAGATGCATCGATCTTTCTTAAGAAGTAAGGGAGGATAAACCGGTGGATACAAGAGAATTAAAAGCGATAATTGAGGACGTGTTGAATAATATGGACTTAGGCACAGGGGTAGGAACAGAAACCTGTGCAACGGGAAGTGCTGAAGCTATCGAAGCTGCTAAAAACGACAAAGCAGTTGAGGCACCTTCTCCGAGAGAACTCAAAAAGGCTGACGATAAGGGGACAAAACTGAACAGGGAAGAATCTGAAGTCGAAGATGGGGAGCTTGTAGACATGAGCACCATTGACATCAAGGAACAATATCTGGTTGAAAATCCGTACGATAAGGAAGGATTCTACGAATTAAAACTGCATGCTCCTTGCAGATTAGGAATAGGAAAAGCGGGGGCAAGATATAAGACGTTGCCTCAGCTGATGTTCAGAGCAGCACATTCTGCCGCACAAGATGCTGTCTTTTCGGATGTGGATCAGGATTTTGTCGATGGACTTGGCCTTTTTACAGTTCAGACAAAGTGCGAAAGTAAGGACCAGTATCTTACAAGGCCTGATCTGGGAAGGAGGCTTAATGAAGAGGGTGCAGCTACTGTAAAGGAAAAGTGTGCTAAGAATCCGACAGTACAGATTTTCGTTTCAGATGGACTTTCCTCTGCTGCCGTAGCAGCTAATACTGAAGATGTACTTTCAGGATTAATGCAGGGGCTTAAGGCAAACGGTATAAATGTCGGCACCCCATTCTTTGTAAAATATGGAAGGGTGGGAGTAATGGACGAAGTCAGTGAGATTACAGGTGCAGATGTAACATGTGTACTCATCGGTGAAAGACCCGGTCTGATAACTGCAACTTCAATGTCCGCATACATTGCCTATAAAGCGACTATTGGAATGCCTGAGGCAAGAAGGACAGTGGTATCTAATATACACTCATCAGGTACTATTCCGGCAGAAGCAGGAGCACATATAGCAGAAGTTATAAAAATTATGCTGGAAAAGAAAGCAAGCGGAACTGATCTAAAATTATAAGGAGAAGAAAATGAAAAGAGATCCATTAAAGACAAATGTACTTGCTGCAAAGATCATCCCAAACGCAACTCCGGAGATGCTCAAGGATTTTGATGATATTCCCGAAAATTACAAATCACTTGCGCTTATCACTGCTGATTGCGATGATGTTACCTACACAGCTTTAGATGAAGCAACAAAAAAAGCAGATGTAGTTGTGGCGTATGCAAAAAGTTTTTACGCCGGTGCAGCAAATGCAAACACAAAGTTGGCAGGAGAAATTATAGGTATTCTTGCCGGTCCAAATCCTGCAGAAGTAAAAAGTGGATTGGATGCCTGTATCGATTTTATCGAAAATGAAGCACATTTCGTATCTGCAAATGAAGATGATTCTATTTGCTATTATGCACATTGCATTTCCAGAACAGGGTCTTATCTCTCTGAAGGAGCAGGCATACCTGAGGGACAAGCTTTGGCTTACCTAATTGCACCGCCGCTTGAAGCAATGTATGGTGTTGATGCAGCACTAAAGGCAGCTGATGTCGAACTTTGCGTATTGTATGCACCACCTTCTGAAACTAACTTCGGTGGAGCATTACTTACAGGAAGTCAGTCAGCATGCAAATCAGCTTGTGACGCATTTGCAGCTGCTGTTGAATTTGTTGCAGATAATCCAATTGCATACTAGAGGATATGTGTGAAGACTTTTTATAATATGCACATTTGCTAAAGAATATAAGTAAAATCGGAAATACAATAAAGCAATTAAGAAATAGGAGGAAAGAAATGGCTAATTTGCAAGCACTGGGAATGATTGAAACTAAGGGACTGGTCGGATCTATTGAAGCAGCCGATGCCATGGTTAAGGCTGCAAACGTATCCCTGATAGGAAAGGTACATGTTGGAGGCGGACTTGTAACGGTTATGGTAAGAGGAGATGTAGGAGCGGTAAAGGCAGCAGTAGATGCCGGAGCAGCTGCAGCAGAGAGGGTTGGAGAGCTTATCTCAATTCATGTAATCCCAAGACCACATTCTGATGTTGAGATGATTCTCCCTAAAGTTGAGGCACAGTAATAGGGGCTGATAGGAGAAACATATGGAAGCACTGGGAATGATTGAAGTCTATGGAAGAATAGGCGCAATTGAAGGTCTTGATAGCGCTCTTAAAGGTGCAAATGTTTCCCTCGTGAATATGATAAGAGTCGGCGGAGGATTGACGGCGGTATTCGTTGAAGGTGATGTAGGTGCTGTCAAAGCATCTATTGACGCAGCCTCTGCAGCGGCAGAAAGGGTAGGACAGCTGGTGTCACAACATGTGATTCCAAGGCCTGATCCATCAGTTCGTGCCATGCTGGAAATGGACTCGGATCCCGAGTTGATATCCGGCAACAACGGTAATAGCACGGGGAATAAAAAGAAGGTTAAAAAATCGGAAACTTCAACTGGAGATGTTCAAGCAGAAAGCGAGAAGAAGAATATAACCAAACCTGCAAAAATAGAACACGAATCTGAACAGCGAGATGCGGACAATTTGACAAAGGAAAAAGTCATTGCCGGCGAAAGAGATTTTGAATCTATGACAGTTGGGGAACTCAGGAATCTTGCCAGAACCTACGAAGAATTCCCGCTATCAAAAACAGACATCAAGTTTGCGAAAAAAAATGAGCTGATTAAGGCACTTCAAGGTAATTAGATAATTATCCGTTAAAATTTAATTTATTAATCCGAAAGAGAGGAAATGAAATGGCAAATTTACAAGCACTAGGAATGATTGAAACTAAGGGACTGGTTGGTTCTATTGAAGCAGCCGATGCCATGGTAAAGGCCGCAAATGTATCACTGATAGGAAAGGTACATGTCGGAGGCGGACTTGTAACGGTTATGGTAAGAGGAGATGTAGGAGCTGTAAAGGCAGCAGTAGATGCCGGAGCGGCTGCGGCAGAAAGAGTTGGAGAGCTTATCTCAATTCATGTAATCCCAAGACCACATTCTGATGTTGAGATGATTCTTCCTACAATTGAGTAAGATAGAAATAAGGAGGTGGTATAGTTGAAAGTTATCACCGAAGCTCTTGTAAGGGACGAACTTAAGACTGCCAGACCTGAGGTTTATTACATACCCGAGGGAAAACTGCTATCTCCGGCCGCAAGGGAATATCTGCAGAGTATGCAAATCGAAATTGACTTTGAGAAAAATCGAAGCACAGGAGCGACCCGAAGGGACCATAGCTCGGAGAAAGAACCTTCTGACGTGGAGAAAAATACACCAAATATCTCTAAGGAAGAATCCTGCTCGGCGCCCAAGTATGTAGACTACGAAACCGGTGCAGGCTATGTTTCTAAACCTGAGCATATGACGCAGCTCTACTCCAATAAATTGGTTGATAAATGTCATCCCAGAATCAAATACAGGGGCAAAATTGACAGCTTGGAGGCACTGATAATCAATGCGCAATGTATCATAAAGGCAAACGGCGGCTCACAACTGATAATAGATGATCTTGATAATATTCTGGAAGTTGTTGGAAATCTAATGAGGTGCGAGGTACTGGACGAGCCGGTCACTAACGAATATATTCTTGGATTTGATCATGCTGAGCTTAGAGAACGGTCACATTTTCCTATGAAGTATTACAAGATCAAGCAGCTGTTGCTTCCAAATTACAATATGGGTATTGAACATGCACAGCTAAATATGATAAGGGCCGCGGTCAGAGAATGTGAGGTTCTCGCTGTAGACGCATTCAGACAGAGCCGAGCAATGGATAGAAGTGACGTCATTGAAGAACTCAATAGATTATCAAGTGCTTTGCATATAATGATGTGCAAAAACCTCGCCGGAGAATATGAACAGAAATAATTCTAAAGAAAGGAGACAGCTGATTGAATAAGGACAAATTTGTTGAAGAAATCCTAAGAAGAGTTATTGTTGAAATAGAAAAGATAGAATCACAGGAAAATTCAAGGGATTCTTCCCTATTCGGCAAATCTGCAAAGGAAAAAGGAAATTGCGTCGACATTGAAGGGAAGCCCATATTAGTTTTACCTTCGGAACAGTGCAATAGCTGTCTCAACTCACTGATCAATAGAGATGATTTGAAGGAAAAGATTGCTGTATATGATAAAGTGGGAAACTGTACCGATGTTGCAAGATACCGTGAGGTGATTATTTGTACTCTCAGTAATATGGAGTTGAGTAAACTATCAGCAGGCTTTTGCGACAGCCCAAGGCTGGAACTTGTAGAGAAGGCTATAATGGCAGGAATCAATATACATATTGTCAAGGAAGGTATAGGGTTTGTGTCCGGAGGGAAAAACGCTCCATGGACCTTTTTAAGGGGATATAAGCAAAAGCTTGATACCGTCAGAAGTTGGGGCGTAAATATTGCATCTATGAGAGAAATTGTAAAATCTCTTGAAGGTGAATATGGCAAGGTGGATTCCAAAGGAGATGCTTGCGTCGGTTCTAACAGAATAAATAAGAGATTCGTAACGCAAAGAGATATTGAAAAAATATATTTAGCAGGTTACAACGAGGCTCTGATATCATCAGATAGCAAGTTAACCGATATCGCCAAGGAGTATGCTGAGAAAAATAATATAGCTTTTAAAATTGAGAATAAGTAATAGGGGGATTAATGTTAATTGGTACAGTGGTTGGATCGATATGGGCAACACAAAAGTCACAGACTCTCAACTCATATAAGCTTCTTGAAGTTTCTGTCGCAGATAGAGGAGAGGAAAAAATCTTTGTTGCTGCAGACACTCTTGGAGCAGGTATAGGGGAGAGAGTTATCCTTGTGGGAGGAAGTGGAGCCAGGATTTCCGAGCAGCCTAGCAATATCCCCCTTGATCTCACCATCATTGCTATAATTGACGACAATAATAACGACTAAACAAGAAACATTAAACGAAAGGAATAGAGTATGTTTCAGGAACTAATAGATAATATTACTAATACTTCCGTATTCACTGAAAGCATATCAGACTGGATTAGCAATATTTCCATTAACTCGGTGATCATATTTATTATGATGATTTTCATGATCATTGGGGCTATCGATAAGATGAGAGGAAATAAACTGGGATACGGAGAACAGTTTGAAGAGGGATTCAATGCTATGGGACCGTTGGCTATTGCCATGGCAGGAGTTGTAGCTGCAGCTCCGGTACTTGCTATTATTTTGAGACCTGTCATCGCTCCGATTTATGAGCTTGTAGGTGCTGATACTTCGATGTTTGCAACCACACTTTTGGCTTGTGATATGGGTGGTTATCCACTGGCGATGCAGCTTGCAGCAAATGAGAATATAGGTAACTTCGCAGGGCTGATACTCGGAACGATGATGGGGCCTACGATTGTATTTACAATACCTGTAGCTTTGAGCATTATCAAAAAAGAAGATAGAAGCTATCTTGGAGCAGGTATTCTGGCAGGCTTAATCACAATACCTATCGGGTGTATCGTTGGCGGTCTTGTTATGAATCTGACGCCTTATAAGATCAGTATAGGAACCATTTTGGTTAATTTGATTCCTGTTATAGTAATTGCTGCACTTATTGTTGCAGGACTTTGGTTCATACCGCAAAAGATGATTAACGGTTTCAACAAGTTCGGTACCGGCGTAACAATAGTTATAACTTTCTTTACTGCCGTTGCAGTCTTTGAGTATACCACCGGAATCAAGTTCCCGTTGATGAATATCATGGTTGAGCCTGACGCTGACGGAGCAATTCCATTGGAATCCGGGCTTCTGGTTTGTGGACAGATTGCTGTTGTTTTGATCGGTGCGTTCCCTATGGTCAAGTGGATAACCAAAACATTCGGAAAGCAACTTGAACACATAGGGGGAAAACTTGGTATGAATGAGGCAGGTTCCGCCGGCCTTATAGCTAACCTTGCTAATAATATTGCAATGTTCAATATCATGGGTGAGATGAATCCAAAGGGAAAACTTCTCAACGTTGCATTTGCAGTTTCGGCAGCCTTTGTTTTCGGTGACCACCTGGGATTTACAGCAGGTGTTAATCATGAGATGATATTTCCTGTAATAGTAGGCAAGCTCACAGCAGGTATTACGGCTCTGATTCTCGCCAATATCTTGGCTCCTACACTGTTGGCAAAGGTCGAGGCAGCTAAAACTGCTGATGAATAAGAACCTAAGATTATGAATCTTGGTAAGGAGATAAAGATGGAAATTAGCGAAAAATTGCTCCGTGAGATTATTGAGAAGGTCGTGGAAGAAACCGTCAAAAGAAAAAACGGCGAAGACTTTGAAAAAGAAGTGGATAAGAGCGGCATTCTGGTTGTAAGGCCATCGACTGTTAAGTGTGAACCATTTGCAGGGGCCAAAGGAGTTTATCTTAAAGATATCGTGACCTTGGACGAGGCTCCCAGGATGGGTGCCGGAATAATGGAACTCGATCATACAAGTTTTGAATGGACATTAACATATGATGAATACGACTATGTGATAGATGGGGTCCTTGAGATAGAAATCGATGGAAGAGTAGTCAAAGGTGAGCCGGGAGATATCATATATATTCCAAAAGGAAGTCATATTCACTTTCAGACACCTACAACTGCCAGATACGCTTATTTTGTATATCCTGCAGATTGGCAGAGCGTTTAAATTTCATTAAAATGAGACAATTAACATTGGATTTTAGAAGTTAGAGACAGGCTATATTAGCTGTAATATATGTAGTCTATGTTGTCAGGAGGTATGGAATGAATACCTGCCTCCGGACAACTAAATTTGAAAGATAAAAGATATTTTACCAGATGGCTAAGAATGAAAAATTATTTATAGATTGCAATGAGTTTGTAAGGGACTTTGAAAAAGTAATTAAGGTACCTGTTAAATCAAAGTCAGCAAACTATTACACAGGTGTTGATTTGGGTACAGCCTGTGTAGTTTTGGCAGTATTAGATGAAAATCAAACACCTGTTGCGGGAGCATTCAAGTATGCCGATGTTGTTAGAGATGGAATGGTAGTGGATTACATGGGTGCTGTCAGACTTGTCCGTGAAATGAAAGAATCGATAGAAGAAAAACTTGAAACTGAGCTTGTATATGCAGCAGCGGCAATCCCACCGGGCACTGACATGCTGGATGGAGGAGCTGTTAAAAATGTCGTAGAGGCAGCAGGTTTTCAAGTAACTGCACTCCCGGACGAACCAACTGCCGCAAATAATTTGTTAAAAATAAAAAACGGAGCGGTTGTGGACATAGGCGGCGGAACTACAGGAGTATCGATTTTCAAAGACGGCAAGGTAGTTTTTGTGGATGACGAGCCTACCGGTGGCACGCATTTTTCCCTTGTAATATCAGGCGCCTGCAAAATGCCTTACAATGAGGCGGATGAATACAAGATGGATAGCAAGAATCATAAAGAGATTTTTCCTGTTGTGAAACCGGTAATCGATAAGATCTCCACAATAATTAAGAAAATCATCAAAGATTATGATGTCCACCGCATTTATTTAGTCGGCGGGAGTTCATGCCTGACAGGTATTGAGGAAGTTGTGGAAACTAATCTTGGTATCCCAACTTTCAAACCTGACAATCCGCTTTTTATAACTCCACTGGGAATTGCACTGGCCTGCACCGGTGAAGATGAGGAATAGGAGCCGGAAATGGATTTAAGAATTATAAAGTCCCCTTCGCAGGGAACAAAAGATCTGCTAAAACGGCGAATGGGTTTTTATGGGAAGAATTCAGGGGATTTTGTAGATATGGCAGATGCTGTGGGTCTGGTTCAAGGTAAAATGATTGACATGGTTTGTGCCTCTGATATAGCAGAAAAAGCTTCCGGTGTGGAAGTTTATGATGTAAAGGGACTATGCCCGCAGCACATGACACTTTTAGCTATATTTGGAGATACCTCTTCTGTAAAGGCCGCTATGAGTGAGATTGAAGATAAAGTGAAAGAAGGGACATACAGTGATTACAGGGAAACTTATTGACAATATCTGGGCAACCAGAAAGGCAGAATCTCTGAAAGGATATAAGCTGATGCTCGCTGAGATAATTGGTGGGAGAGATGCGGGAAAACAGATGGTAGTTATAGATACTATCAGTGCCGGTATAGGAGATAGAGTTATCATTACTACAGGTTCTTCCGCCAGAAAGATGCTGGAGAGCGACAATATACCTGTAGACGCAGTAGTCGTCGGAATAATAGATGAAGATTGTGATGTAGTTAAGTAGACAGAGGGTGAGTAAATGGAGTTAATTGACAAAATAAAAGAAGCCGGCATTATAGGTGCAGGAGGAGCGGGGTTTCCTACTCATGCCAAGCTGGCATCTAAGGCTGAATACATCCTACTTAACGGAGCTGAGTGTGAGCCTCTTTTGAGGGTCGATCAACAGCTTATGGAGTTTCATGGCAAGGAAATAATTGGAGGCCTCTATCTGGCAGGTAAAGCTGTCGGTGCAAAAGAGGCAATCATAGGAATAAAGACGAAACACAAGAAAGTTATAGAAATATTAAATAAAAATATAGAAGAACTTGATCTCCGGGGTAAAGTTTCGGTTAAACCAATTCCTGATGTTTATCCTGCAGGAGATGAACAGGTTCTGGTATATGAGTTGACAGGGAGAATTGTCCCGGAAACAGGTATTCCGATCATGGTTGGATGTGTAGTGATCAACAGTGAAACTGCGCTTAATATCTTCAATGCGACTCAAGGTCAGTCAGTGACAATGAAGTATGTCACCGTAGCCGGCGATGTTCCGAATCCGATAACCGTGAAAGTACCGGTGGGAACACCGATTAAATCCCTGTTGAATATGGCAGGAGTTACGGATTTTTCCGTGTATTCCGTCATCGATGGCGGCCCTATGATGGGTCCGCTTCTGAAGGACACGGAGGGCTATGTTACAAGAAAGACAAAAGGGCTTGTGGTACTTGAGTCTGAGCATCCGCTTATAAAAAAGAAAGAAGTCACTGTTAAGAGTGCAAAGATGCTGAATACATCGGCCTGTGAACAGTGTAGATTGTGTACCGACCTATGTCCAAGACATTTACTCGGACATAGTACACAACCTCATAAGATGGTCAGAGCCATGGGGTTTGACTTGGTCCCTGATGAGGAAAAAACCATAGCCTTTACTTGTTGCAGCTGCAACCTGTGTGAGTATTTCTCTTGCCCTGCAGGTATCAAACCTAAGATGGCAAACACATATTATTCAGGACTTTTGAGAGATATGGGTATCAAACACAAACCTAAAGAAGAATACAAAGTCAGAAAAAACAGAGATTTCAGACTTATCCCCAGCAAGAGACTTATGGCAAGACTCGGTATACTGAAATTTGAGCAACCGGCACCTTTACAAGACGGAGTTGCAATCAATCCCGAGAGAGTGGGAATATCACTGAGAGATTTTGTGGGTGCGCCGGCGGTTGCTAAAGTTTCTAAGGGAGATAAAGTAACTGAAGGACAAGTGATAGGAGAATCACCGGGAGATGCACTTGGCACTAAAGTGCATGCAAGCATAGATGGAATAGTAGACTCTATTGAAGATGACAAAATAATCATAAGGAGGGCGTAAGATGTCTGCAAAAGCAATAGGAATGATTGAATTTAATAGCATTGCGAGAGGTATCTTTGTCGCCGATGAAATGGTTAAGACCTCCGATGTTGAAATAGTAACTGCAAACTCAGTATGCCCGGGGAAATATATTGCAATAGTTCACGGAGATGTATCTTCTGTGGAGACATCGGTAAGGAGAGGACTTGAAATTTCAGAGGAGTTCCTCGTAGATTCACTGGTAATTCCAAATGTTCATCCGGGTGTTTTCCCAGCCATAGTTTCGGCTACAATGCCTGAAAGGATTCAGGCGCTCGGTATTCTTGAGTCCTATTCACAGGCGACAATGGTGGTTGCAACAGATGCAGTACTTAAAGCAGCCGAACTGGAAGCTATTGAATTGAGACTTGCTACGGGTCTGGGTGGCAAAGCATACTTTACTTTTACCGGAGATGTTGCTGCGGTGAAAGCCGGGATTGAAGTGGGCAAGGAAATAATAGGTAAAAACGGAATGTTAATTGATGCGGAAGTCATACCATCCCCATCAAAGAGACTGATAGAAACCCTTTATTAAAAAACTAAATCCCCGGGAGAAAATTGTTTTGCTGAAAACCTGCGGGATGACGAAAGGAAGGTTGAAATGAAGAAACTTATAACAGAGAAAACCATCAATGAGTTTGCCAATACCGGTGAAAAGGTTTTCCCGATTGACAAGAACACCCTGATTACACCATCAGCCAAAGACCTTGCCAGAAACGAAGGGATTACATTCCGGTTTGAAGGAGAACAACAAAATAACGATATTGGATGTTCAGAAGCTGTCTGCGATGGAAGCTGCAGAGTTCAAGCAAATGATGTTAAAATCGAATCTGAAACAAATGTTGTCAACGAGAATGGCGAATGCAACGCAAATATTACAAACGGGAAATCAAACCCCGGTACTCGCGATAAAATAGTTGAAGCTGTGATTAAGGCCTTAAAAGAGAAAGGCGTTCTGGACCAAATAATTGATAAGTAGGAGGGCAATATGGAATTTGACAAAGATTTGAAATCGATACAGGAAGCAAGAGATCTTGCCGGAATGGGTGCAAAGGCAGCAAAGTCTCTCGAGGAATATACTGAGGAGCAGATTGACCGCATTATAAGAAATATGGTGAAAGTAGCTGAGGAGCATGCTCTTGAACTGGCAGAGATGGCTGTTGAAGAAACAGGCTTTGGTATAGTTGAAGATAAGGTATATAAGAACCATATGGCTTCCGGAATGCTCTATGATTATATCAGAGATATGAGGACTCAGGGGATAATAAAAGAGGACAAAGCTAGCAAAATGGTAGAACTTGCTGTACCTGTTGGATTAATTATGGGTATTGTTCCATCTACAAATCCAACATCTACGGTCATTTATAAATCTATTATTGCCATGAAGGCCAGAAATCCAATTGTATTTTCACCACATCCGTCTGCTGCAAAGTGTACTATCAGGGCAGCAGAACTGATGAACCGGGCTGCTGTATCTGCAGGAGCACCTGAACATAGTGTCGGATGTCTAAAAACCTTGACAATGCAGGCAACTGATTCACTGATGCACGATCCTGCCGTTAAGCTGATAATAGCTACAGGAGGACCAGGAATGGTGAAGGCTGCCTATAGTGCAGGGAAGCCGGCAATCGGTGTGGGAGCTGGAAATTCACCGGCGTATATTGAAAACACAGCAAATGTGAAAGAGGCTGTAGAGAAGATCATGGCCAGCAAGACATTTGATAACGGAACTGTTTGTGCATCGGAACAATCTGTAATTTGCGAGTACAGAAATGAAAAGGAAGTAATCGCTGAATTTGAAAGACAAGGCGCTTATTTTATGACTGAGGATGAAACCAAGAAGGTTTGTCAGCTTCTTTTCAGAAATGGAACAGCTATGAATCCTAAGTTTGTAGCCAGGAAACCACAGGTGATAGCCGATGCGGCAGGTATTTCAATTCCTACGGGAACCAGGGTTTTAATAGGTCGTCAAAAGGGAGTCGGACCTGACAGTCCTCTTTCCCATGAGAAACTTACAACTGTGCTGGCGTTCTATACTGTAGAAAACTGGCAGGAAGCTTGTGATCTTTCCATCAAACTTCTTCAGAATGGTATAGGTCACACTATGAGTATTCACACGGAGGATCCTGAGATGGCATTGAGGTTTGCTGCAAAACCGGCTTCAAGAATTCTTGTAAATACCGGAGGCACGCAAGGTGGTACGGGAGCATCAACAGGTCTTGCGCCTGCGTTTACGCTGGGATGCGGAACTATGGGTGGATCTTCGGTATCGGAAAATGTCACACCTCTTAATTTGATAAACAAAAAGGTTCTTGCCTATGGTATCAAAGATGTCAGAACTCTTGCTCAGGATGATGAAATTTTCCAGAAATATCATGGAAAAGGTGCAAACCAGGGAATAACAAGGGAGCCTTCAAACGAAAGCCTTTCAATATCCAAAGAAGAGCTGAGCGAGATAATCACCGCAGTTATCAAAGCCATGAAGTAAAGCCGCAAAAAAATTCATTGACAAATAATGTCGTTAGAGGTATTCTATAGATGTAGCTAAATTAAAATTTCGTGTTCTTGCACAATGCAAGCTAAGAGGGAAGCAGGTTGGAATCCTGCGCGGTCCCGCCACTGTAAGCGAAGAACCGAACTCAAGAGTTGTGATTAAAAGTACAGCTTTATAGCCACTGGGAAACTGGGAAGGCTGAGTGAGGTAGTGATGCGCTGAGCCAGGAGACCTGCACGAGATGTTTCATCCGGGCGGTGAACCCTGTTGTGAAACGACCTTTTATACAGCAAAAACGGGCTGTGGGCTTATCCCACAGTCTTTTTTATCGAGACTAGTGGAGAGCCGGATGCTTTTCATTCTTTTTGCGGAGACAGGACTCGTCACCCTGTCTCTTTTATTTATTTAAAAAGATGATAATTTGATATGGATTAGTGTTACATGCAAAACTTTACTTTTGCTTTATGTTTTAGTGTCAGGAACGGTTTATGAAATGTAGCTGAATCGTTGTATCAGTATCTCTTTGTACTATTCAAAATATGGGGAATGTGATAAACTTATACGTACAGAAACCATTAAATTAGAAATCAGGAGAATATATGAGTTTAGATAGATTAAATAAACATCAAAGGCAGGCGGCAACTCAAATTGAAGGTCCAATTCTGATTCTGGCAGGAGCAGGCAGCGGCAAGACCAGCACAATGACAGAGAGAATAGCATATATGATAGAGCAGGGTATTTCCAAATACAATATCCTTGCGGTAACTTTTACAAACAAAGCTGCAGGGGAAATGAGGGAAAGGGTGGAAGACCTGGTTGGAAATATTGAAGGCATGTGGATAACAACTTTTCACTCGATGTGTCTTAGAATGCTGAAGATGGATCCTACAAGAATAGGCTACGGAAAGAATTTTCTAATCTATGACACAACAGATCAGAGGACTATGATCAAATCAATCTTGAAGTCCGGCAATCTTAGCGAGAAAGAATTTCCTGTGAGAGGAATACTGAGCACAATCAGCCACTGTAAGGAGAATCTTTTGTCTCCTGAGAAGTATATGTCAGAGAATGAGGACAATTACAGGAACAAGATAATTGCCCGGATATATGCAGAATATAATAAGCAATTAAAAGATAACAATGCAATGGATTTTGATGATTTACTTTTGAACGGTTGGCGACTTCTCAAAGAAAATCCGGATATACTTGAGGAATATAGAAGTAGGTTCCAGTATGTAATGGTGGATGAATATCAAGACACCAACTATTTACAGTATCTCATAGTTAAGATGCTTGCAGAAGAGCGAGGTAACATATGTGTAGTTGGTGATGATGACCAGTGTATTTACCAGTGGCGCGGAGCAGATCTCAGAAACATACTTGATTTTGAGAAGGATTTTCCAAATGCAAATGTTATTAAACTTGAGCAAAATTATAGATCTGTGGGGAATATTTTGGCCGGTGCTCACTCTGTTATAGAGAACAATAGAGAACGTAAGAAAAAAAAGCTGTGGACTGAGCAAGAGGACGGAAAGAAAATTCGCTATTACAGGGCAGAGACAGAGCGTGATGAGGCGCGATATGTGGCACAGGAAATTGAAAACCTGAAGATAGCCGAAGATCTTGAGTGGAATGACTTTGCTGTCTTGTACAGAAATAACGCTCAGTCCAGAACTTTTGAGCATTATCTGATGGATCGTGGCATTCCTTATAGGATACTTTCCGGAATGAGGTACTATGACCGCAAGGAGCTGAAGGATATGATCGCTTATATGAGGCTTATTATCAATCCGAAGGATGATGTTTCCCTCAGAAGGGTTATTAATGAACCGAAGAGGGGAATCGGTCCGAAGTCTGTAGCAGCCCTTGAGGATATGTCCCGGACGGTGGGAAAATCTATGATGGAGATTCTTCTTGATGGGACAGGTATGAGTGCCTTTCGGGGGAAAGCCATGGAATCTGCCGTGGAATTTACAAATTTAATAAGATTGCTTGGTAAAGAACAGGAGAACCTAACGGTATCGCAAATATACGATGAACTGCTGGTGCGAACGGGTTATGTTAAGATGTTAGAAGATGAAGCCACTGTGGAATCTGAGGGCAGGCTGGAAAATCTCATGGAGTTTAAAACGGAAATCGCTGACTATGAGAAAGACGTGAGGGAAAACGGTGGAACTTCAGAACTTGGAGATTTTATGGAAAAGCTGGCCCTTACAGCTGAGGTTGATAATCATGATGAGTCACAAAACGCTGTCGTTTTAATGACTATGCATAGCTCCAAAGGTTTAGAGTTCCCGGTCGTTTTTCTCCCGGGACTTGAGGATGGAATATTCCCCGGAAGCAGAGCTATTGATGATAATAATAAAATGGAAGAGGAAAGGAGACTTTGCTATGTTGCAATGACAAGGGCTAAGCAGAGACTTTTTCTGGTGAGTGCTGCCATGAGAACACAGTATGGCCGCACAGACTATACCAGAGAATCCCAGTTCCTCAGAGAGATAGATCCAAAGCTTCTTGAGGGGGATGCGGTATATAGAGGCAGATCAGGGGGAGATTCTCTCGGAGTATCCACAGGTTCTTGGGATGGAGCTCGGATTGAGAAGCCTGTTAAGCCTTTTGATATGCTTAAGTTTGCAAAAGAGGCAACCAAAGCCAATGTATCGGCTCCCCGTGGCGGTGAGGATTTCCATATAGGAGATAAGGTAAACCATACTAAATTTGGCAAAGGCTTGGTGATTGAGGAAGATTCAAATACTTTGACTGTAATGTTCGACTCTGTTGGAAGAAAGAAATTAGCCAAGGGCATTGCTCACTTGAGCAGAGTATAATTCGATGGGAAGACAAGATATGAGTGAGAAATCTAAGAAGGCGGAGATGCTTTCGTTAATTGAAAAACTAAATGAAGCGGCAATGGCTTACTACCAAGGTAGCGAAGAGATAATGTCAAACTTTGAGTATGATGAGCTTTATGATGAGCTTATCAAGCTTGAAATGGAAACGGGAATAACGATGGCAGGTAGTCCGACTCAAAAAGTGGGATATGAAGTTATCTCCGGCCTTCCGAAGGAGGCTCACGATCATCCGATGCTTTCTCTTGATAAGACCAAGGACAGAGACTCTTTGGTGGATTGGTTGGGAGACCACAAGGGTCTTTTGTCGTGGAAGCTCGACGGGCTGACGGTTGTACTTCACTATCGGGAGGGGAAACTTGCAAAGGCATTGACAAGAGGGAATGGCATAATCGGAGAAGTCATTACAGGCAATGCAAAGACGTTCATAAATCTGCCATTGTCTATACCGTATAAAAAGGACTTGACTCTCAGGGGGGAAGCCATTATAACCTATGAAGATTTCCAAAAGATAAACGAATCACTTCCGGAGAATGAGGAACACTACAAGAATCCCAGGAATCTGTGCAGTGGATCTGTGAGACAGCTAAACAGCGAAATTACAGCTAAACGGCGAGTGAGGTTTATTGCTTTCGGCCTTGTGAGTATGGATAATATTGAGGCGGAGGAAAGGTTCAAATATAGATCGCAGGAAATGGAGTGGCTTGATAATCAAGGATTTGAAACAGTCGAACGTAAATCGGTGATAGGCGATGATGTTGTGAAGACAGTAGAAAGCTTTGAAAATACCATTGATGGAAACCCATATCCATCCGACGGACTGGTTCTGGTTTTAGATGATATAGACTATGGGAAAAGCCTCGGACGAACCGCAAAATTTCCAAGGGATGCTATAGCTTTCAAATGGAAGGATCAGGTAGCGGAAACAACTCTAAGAGAAATTTTGTGGAGCGCTTCAAGAACAGGCCTTATTAATCCGATTGCCATATTTGACAAGGTAGAGCTGGAGGGAACTGAGGTTTCGAGAGCCTCTCTGCATAATGTAAGCATAATGAAATCTCTAAAAATGGGTATTGGAGACAGAATTCGTGTATATAAAGCCAATATGATAATTCCACAGGTGAGTGAGAATTTGACCATGAGTGATACGGTAAGGATTCCTGTGGAATGTCCTGTATGCGGAACTGAAACGAAACTGAGAGATGACGATGGGATTATAACTCTCCACTGTCCTAACCCTTCTTGCCCTGCTAAAAGCATTAAGAGACTTACCCTTTTGACAGGGAGAAACGCTTTGGACATTGAAGGGATTTCCGAAGCTACATTGGAGCGATTCACAGGGGAAGGCTTTATAAGAGAAGCGGCAGACATTTTTAAAATAGGTCGGTATAAGAATGAGATAACTTCTATGGAAGGGTTTGGAGAAAAGTCATTTGAGAACATGATGAAATCCATAGAAAAGGCAAGAAATACTACGGCACATAGACTTTTGTACGCCATTGGGATACCCGGTATCGGCACAGCGAATGCAAAGCTCATAGCAGCTGCTTGTGATGAGAATTGGGAGAAAATCATTTCTCTGACAGAATCCGATCTTATGGAAATCGAGGGAGTGGGGCCTGTATTGGCTCGGGGGTTTGTCGATTTTTTCAAGGACCATGTGAAGGCGTCTGAAGTTTCAAATCTGCGAAATGAATTATATCTGGAAGAGGGAAGCAGCTTGAAAGATGATTATTTTGCAGGTTTGACCTTTGTAATCACCGGCAGCCTTAAGGCGTATGAAAACCGTGACCAATTAAAGGGAGTAATTGAGCAGGCAGGAGGAAAAGTTGCAGGTTCTGTAAGTTCGAGAACTGCATACCTTATAAATAATGATATAAGTTCAACTTCCGGGAAGAACAAGAAGGCTAAGGAGCTTGGTGTACCTATAATTGACGAAGCTACAGTGACCAGGTGGATTCAAGATAAGAAGATTTCGCAGGTAAGCATATAATAGAAGATGTGATAAGCTTACTAAAGGTGATTTCCGGAGTGAAGAAAGTGACCATGAGGAAATATCATAGAGAGGATTCTGGAGAAATGGGAGAATTAGATCTGAAAAAAGAGGAAATAAGCAGGGATATGACTGAGGAATGTATACTTCCTGTTGGTAAACTTGAGAGCAAACTTCTTGAAAATCTGGTGTTCAAACATCTCACCTATAAACGTAGTGATGTGAAGATACGCTCCGGCATAGGACTTGATTGTGCTGCTCTGGATTTTGGGGACTTTGATTGCGTGGTTTCCAGTGATCCTATTTCTGCAGCTGCAAGTGATATCGGTAGATTGGCGGTGCATATAAATTGTAACGACATTGCCACCCAGGGTGTTGCACCTATGGCTATGACATTGGTACTACTTCTTCCGTATGGGACAACAACAAAACAGATTGAGGAGATTATGCTTCAGGCGGGCGATGAATCTGCGGCTCTCGGTGTAGAAATTGTAGGAGGCCATACAGAAATAACTGAAGCTGTTAACAAACCTGTGGTCGTTGCAACCTGCTTCGGGAAGACATTGAGCAAGAAAGTTCCTGAGGAGATGAAGCCGGGCGATAGGGTGTTGATGTCAAAAGTTGCAGGACTTGAAGGTACCGCAATCATCTGCTCGGATATGGAAGACAGGCTGGATTTTCTAAATAAAGAGGATATACGTCATGGCCAGCAGTTCTTTGAAAATCTAAGCGTCGTAAAGGAAGGTATTATTTCCGGTGAGGAAGGGGCTTCCGGAATGCACGATGTAACGGAGGGGGGAATTCTTGGAGCGGTGTGGGAAATTTGCCGGGTCGCCGGTCTTGGAGTTAGGATATATGGGAAGAATATACCTGTTGACCCTGTGACTGTAAAATTGGCTAAACACATGGATTTTGACTATTTCAGGCTGATTTCAAGTGGATCAATGGTGATAGTTGCAGAAGAATCTAAGGCAGCACGTATAATAGAACGTTGCGGGGAGCTCGATATCACGGTTTCAGATATCGGTGAGATAGTTCCTTCGTACGAAGGTTGTAAGATTTTAGTGGACGACAGACTTAGGGGAATTCATGGAAACGTTTGGGAGGATATCGATCCGCCGGCAGGGGATCATCTTTACAAGGCATTGAACTATATTGAACAGGAGAGAGGCTAGGAATGAAGGGTATATGTAATGAAAAGAGAAGGATTTTTGTGTCAGACAAATGTCCTGACAGCGTTCCTGTGATGGAAATCATAACTAGAGAAAATTTGGATATTGAAATGGTGAACATCACCGAGTCAATGATCAATCTCAGAGGATTTTTAAAGTATAGAGATAGCGATGAGTTTTTTGCACAGACAAGGGAAGAAGGTCTGGTCGGAATTCCGGTTCTCATGTATGGAGACGGGAAAATGTTTGCATGGATTGATGAAGAGAGTAAAATTTTGGAGTAGTCGTGCCTGTTTATCTTAAATCAGAGGCTTTGCAAACTACGGTGCTTCGATTGGCAACTCTCTCAATGCTTAAGGAGGGTAATCCCAGTAGTCTTGTTTTGATAGCCTCCCAAGTCGGCTCTCTCAATTCTTAGGGAGGGTAATCGCCATAAATCGTCATAAGATGTAACTTGTTTTTTATGCATAAGTTAAGATTTTACCCTCTGTCTTGAGAAATGTCGGCGAAGGATAGGATTAGATTCAGTCGAATATATGATAGGATGGACAGTGACTTTATCGGTTCCAAGTATTATCTGATGTGTCTGTTTGAAGTATAAAGTTGAAGGCTGGTCATACCTTTCAGCCTTAATGATACAATCAACATAAAAGGGAAAATCCCCATTGGTTCAGTATTGCTGAGAATGGGGATTTTCAATATATCAAATATATAATGTTTATCAATACAATATCTATCAGATGTGAATGTTTATTACATAATTATCAAATTCTGCCTGTATTTCTTTTGAAGGTTTCTCAGTCAAAAGAGATACAATCACGATAGTTCCCAATGCAAGTGTGAAAGCCGGAAGAAGTTCATATATATCCCAGGCACCGCCCAGTGGTCTGACAATATACTTCCAAAGGAAAATGGTCACGGCACCAACCAGCATTCCCGCTAAGACGCCTGTTTTGTTGCTGCGACGCCAAAACAGTGAGCATAAAACTACAGGAGCGAATGTGGCTCCAAAACCTGCCCATGCGAAAGAAACGATCTCAAATACTGAACTATTGGGATTTGAAGCGATAAACACTCCGATAACGGATATGAAAACCACAGTTAATCGGCTGATTATCATAGCCTTTCTATCGTCCATTTTTAGACCGAAAAAATCGTGGAAAATGTTATGACTTACACTTGATGAAGCTGCCAAAAGCTGAGAGTCTGCGGTGGACATAGTGGCTGCAAGGATTCCTGCCAAAATCAGTCCGGCAAGGAGGGCGGGGATAACACCGTGTCCGCTCAGAAGCCTTGAGATAGCAATAATTATAGTTTCAGATTTGCTCCCCTCCAGATAAGGAACTTCACCGGCAGATGTCATGGCATTGCCGACAATACCAATGAATATTGCAACCCCAAGGGAAATAACTACCCATATTGTCGCAATTCTTCTTGATAAGGTGAGTTTGGCCTTATCTTCTATAGCCATGAAACGAAGTAAAATGTGTGGCATGCCGAAGTATCCCAACCCCCATGCAATGGTGCTGACAGTAGAAAGAATACTATAATTTCCGGTTCCTCCGGTTTCAGGAACATGGGTGTGAGAAAGGCTGAGGTAGCCGGCCAAATTCTCAGCGTTGCTCATTACTGCTTCAATTCCTCCCGCTTTGGTTATACCGAAGGTCAGGATTACAACCATGGAAACAGACATGATTATACTTTGTATGAGATCCGTAGTGGAAGCTGCGAGAAAACCGCCTAAAGCTGTGTAGCCTACAATTACCGCTGCGCTTATAACCATGGCGGTGAAGTAGTCTACACCAAACAGGGAACTGAAAAGCTTGCCGCATGCCGCAAATCCGGAGGCAGTATATGGGATAAAGAAAATTATGATTATAATTGCTGACACAAGGTTGATGATATTCTTCTTGTCATGGTATCTTTTGCTAAAGAAATCAGGTATTGTAATGGCATCTAAGTGATGAGAGTAAGTTCTTATTCTTTTGGCTACCACAAGCCAATTTACATAGGTACCTATAGCAAGTCCTATCCCGGTCCATGCAGCATTTGCGACACCTGTTAAATAGGCAACCCCGGGGAGACCCATAAGAAGCCAACTGCTCATATCGGAAGCTTCGGCACTCATTGCGGTGACAAAAGGGCCTAGAGTTCTGCCTCCCAGGTAGAAATCTGCGGTGGTTTCGTTTTTTTTGCTGTAATATATCCCTACATAGAGCATGGCAGCAAGGTATAGGCCGATGGATAACATCATGTAAATTTGGCTGGTAGTCATAAAATATCTCCGTTCTATAATATCTTTCTGTACGTTTTCGACAGTATTAACTTTAATGCATGGCTATTATAACACAATAAAAAATAGACTGAAATACAGAATTAAGTATAAACTATAATTGTAATAAAATTAAAAAATATTTAAAATAATGGCTTAATACTTGAAGTATACTTATAGACTATAGTCTATATATAAAATAAAATTATAAAAAGACGAAAAAAATTCTTAAAAAGTGGCGGATTATTTTGTAATAATTGCTTTAAAAAGCAGGTGTAATTACAAATCTGCATGATGATAGAAAAAATTGCCGATATGATAGCGGAAGCTAACGGATGGTGATATAATAAGGAAAAATATAATTAGCGGGAGGGCTTTCATGAAATTGATAAATGATTTTTTGAACCAGTTACGCAGACCGGAGGGGAGACTTGGAACATTTGCCGTTCGATCCATGAACGTAGGTCATAGGGGCTTGACAATTAAGGCGTTGAAAATTTTAGAAGAAGAAATTAGTATAAATCCTGAGACTGCAGCGGATTTTGGTTGTGGAGGGGGGAAAGCAATTGAGAGTATTCTCAGAAATTTCCCTAAGTGTCATGTTTATGGATACGACTATTCCACGACAAGTGTTGAGCAGGCAAGGAAGCTGAATTCAGAAGCTATAAAGAAGGGCAGATGTGAGATAATCGAAAGCAGCGTAGATAATGTGAATTTAAAAGCCGGTTCACTCGATCTAGCCACTGCATTTGAGACAGTTTATTTTTGGCCGGGTCTTGAGAAGTGTTTCTCAAAGATAGCAGAAGGACTGAGAGAAGGGGGTTGTTTTCTGATTGCTAATGAATTGGTTGAGAGGAATGAAACTGCAAGGAGATACGAGAATATCATCAAGGGGCTGACGGTTTACAGTGAAGGGGAGATTGAAGCTGCTCTGTATCGAGCAGGTTTTTCTAACGTGAAGTCTTTTCGAAAGGAAGGACAGGTTTTCGGTATCTTTATCGCTTATAAATAGCAATAACCCTTTATCGGAACCGATAAAATATTAAATCGTACAAAATATCAGCTTTTAATCGGGAGGACTTTTTGTGTTGCTGTGTGGAAGTTCTCTTTTTTTGACGATCGAAATTGTCAGAATAAGCGCAACATAGTTGAATAATAAACTTCATAATGGTATTCTAAATACGAGTTGTTTTCTCGACTGTTTGTTCATTTCATATACTGCACTTTGTATACACTCTTGTGTTATATCATCAAGGTCAGAAATTTTGTGGAAATATTCTCTAAGAAGTATGTTTGCGCTTTTGTGTATTCCTCTTTACCTTGGGTGATACGGCAATGGAAAATAGCGCTTTGCTAGGTTCAATTTTAATAGAATTTCTGCGTTTTTAGAACATTTTCCCATATCCGATGTTATTGTTTTAAAAGGTTGTTTGAAAATTCAACCACGGCTTGGTCAATTAAAGGTGAATTTTTAAATTTTTGCATAGCAGATATCTGCTTTTTCTGACGGTTAATGTGACTAAGTACACCTTGTCGGTTTGCCACATCACCGTATCAGCTTAAAAATCACCAAGTCGTTTTCGAATATTTGCAGGTTTTTATCTATAGATAATTAAATTATTAATTAGAATCTTACCACGCTTCTCTTCATAATTCTTTTCGATTACAACTTTTCTTATGATGTGTAACTTGTGAATGGCACTGGATGTATTTGCAAACACTGTTTTAAGAAAGGTATAAATTGTTTTTTTAGTTACACTAAGGTTACAAATTCAAACTATAAAAAATATTAATCTTCCAAAAGATTCAGACTATTTTTAAGGTTATTGATTAAAAAGACTGAGACGAAACCATATTTAGAAGAGTTAGGTTATGTGTTATAATGATGTAGCATAACCGTACAAAGCAAAACGTTCTGGACGGTGCAAGATAGGGGAGGTTGCGATAAATTATGGGAAATTTTAATCAATGAAAAGAAGAATAAATTATGCTTGAGAAACTATAAGGACAACATATCGAACTATTACAAAATAGGGGGAATTTTTTGAATATTTTCACTGTGATATTGGAGATATTATTGAGTATATATAAAAGAATGAAGAGGACACTAAATGAGATTTATTGGCGGGAAAACATTAATTACACCCTATATATTACAGTTTATTAAAGAAAAAACAACGGATGTGGAAAGTATATCAGATGTATTTGCCGGCTCAGGAGCAGTTTCCCGTGAGTTTAAACATTTTGGGTATGACGTAATATCTAATGATTTGATGTATTTTTCATATGTCTTACTAAGAGGAACAATTGGAATAAATTCTGAATTAGTCTTTAAATATCTTGATGTATCAAATCCAATTGAATACTTAAATCATCTTGATTTAGAAAATCTAAATATTGATATATCGGATTGTTTTATATATAAAAATTATAGCCCTAAATGCGGAAGAATGTATTTTACAGAAAAAAATGCCTTGAAAATTGACCTTGCAAGAATTCAGATAGAGAATTGGTATAGAGATTCTATTATTAATGAAGATGAATATTTTTATCTGCTCATGTGTTTGATAGAAGCAGTACCTTATATAAGTAATATAACAGGGGTATATGGAGCATATTTAAAATATTGGGATAACAGAGCGTTAAACGATTTGATTATTAAAGAAATTGAATTACCCAGTAATAATGCGACAGGGAAAGCCTATAACACAAATTCTAATGTATTGATAGACAAAATAGAAACGGATCTAGCATATTTTGATCCCCCTTATAATCAAAGGCAATATTTGCCAAACTATCATGTCTTAGAAACTATAGCAAAGTACGATAATCCCGAAATAAGGGGATTAACCGGACTAAGAGATTATTCAGAACAAAAAAGTGATTATTGTAGAAAGGATTCAGCATTTAATGCTTTTGAAGGTTTAATTAGTAAGACCAAATCCAGATATATTGTTCTTAGTTACAACACTGAGGGAATTTTATCTCATGATGAAATTATTAGTATTTTGGGGAAATATGGGAAAAAAGACACTTTGGATTTTAAGTATATAGATTATAGACGTTATAAGAACGCACAGACAAATCAGAATAAGAATTTGAAAGAGGTATTGTATTTTGTAGAAAAGGAGTGAATATGACAGAAGAATATGTAAAATCCCCATTTAATTATATTGGAAATAAACATAGACTATTGGCTCAAATATTACCCTTATTTCCTCAAAATATAGATACATTCTATGATGTTTTTTGTGGAGGTTTAGACGTTTCAGTAAATGTCACGGCTGATAAAAAAATAGCTAATGATATAAACTATTTTCTGATAGAAATTCTTGAAATGTTTAAGAATACAGACAGTGAAGAACTTCTACAAAGCATTGATGATGTAATAAATAGATTTAATTTGGCTAAAGATAACCGAAAATCATATTACGCTTTTAGAGAATACTATAATAAAAATAAAGACCCTCTTTTGTTGTATGTTTTAATGTGTTACTCATTTAATTATCAATTTAGATTTAATTCTAGACATGATTACAATAATTCGGCGGGAACAAATAGAAGTAGTTTTAATAAAAAAATGAAAGACAGGCTTGAATCATTTAGTGATAAGCTTGATAATATAGACTTTAAAAATTTAAATTTTAAAAATTTAAATTTTTCGCAAATAACGACTTCGGATTTTGTGTATTGTGATCCACCATATAGAAGTTCTGTAGGTTCGTATAATGATGGCAAAAGAGGATTTGAAGGTTGGACGGTTGAAGATGATTTAGCATTGTTTGAAATATTAGATGAGTTAAATGATAAACAAATTAAGTTTGCATTATCAAATGTTTTTTTTAATAACGGATTGGTGAATAAAGAGCTAAAGCAATGGAGTGCGAATTATAAAGTTAAGTTATTAAAAGTCAACTATTCAAATAGCAACTATCAGCGTGATAGAACAGGCGAAACGCAAGAAGTCCTAATCACGAATTATTAGGAGAACGTATGGCAGAGAGAACTTTAGGTTGGATACAAAATCCATCAAGTTTTGAAAATCTAAAAAATGTTGTATCTGTATTTGACAAAAATACAGAATTATATAAAGAAATTCTAAATACTAAACTTCCTAAGTTAGTAGAAGATTTAGATTTAAGAATGAAATTAATATCTGAAATGAAAAAAGAACCTTTGGAAATGGATTATGTTTTACTAAAAGGGCATGGTATAAAATCCGGACAGAACAGATCGGATGCTGAATGTAGCGGTATTGTTCAAGCTGCAATTACAACACAAGGTGGAAGGACATATACAGATGATTGGACTGCCGATGGTTTTCTGAGATGGGGTATATCTATAGGCTTATTAGATTATGATACAGAAAAAGATACTGTTTCTATAACGAAATTAGGCGAAGATTTTGTTCATTCTAAATCAGAAAAATCAGATAAAGAAATATTAATTTCAACTTTTTTATCATATCCACCGGCTGTTAGAATTTTGACATTGCTGGCAAATGGTGAGCATTTAACAAAGTTCGAAATCGGGAAACAACTGGGAGGCCTTGGAGAAGCGGGATTTACATCAATTCCTCAAGATTTATATATTCAGGCAATAGAATTAGCTTCTGAAACTGATAAAGCGACTATTCGTTCAAATACAGAGGGGTCGGCTGATAAGTATGCAAGAATGATTTCGGGCTGGCTATCAAAGGTTGGTCTGGTTCAAAGGGTTGAAAAAGAGGTTTCAGCAAAGATTGGCGATGTCGAATACAAAGTCAAGATTGGTCATTCTTTTAGAATCACATTAAAAGGAATCAAAGAATTAAAAAGAACTAGAGGTCTATCGTCATATTCTAAAACAAATAAAATTGTTTATTGGCAAATGCTATCAACCAAAGGAAAAGATAGAGATTATATTAGAAATAGACGTGGACATATAATCAAAGCAATCAGTAACAGAGAGAGAAATTTAGATGAAATAAAAACTTATTTGTCAGAAAATACTATTAAAGAAAGCACTACAACAATAGCAGATGAGTTGAAAGTCATTGAAGCTATGGGGTTATCCGTTAAGCATAGTAGGAAGGGGTATCTGATAGATGACAATGTAATAAAACTAGAAATACCAAGAACTAAAATTTCAAAAACTAATGTATTAGAATTAAAAGATAAAGTAAGGAATAGGTTGAAATATGTTGACCACAGATATTTATCACTAATTGATTTGGCTTATGATGGAACTGCGAATAGAGATTTTGAAATTCAAACAATTGACCTCTTAATCAATGAATTGAAATTTAAAGGTGTTCGATTAGGTGGAAGTAGGAAGCCGGATGGAATTATATCATATGGTATTAATGGTGTAATTATAGATAATAAAGCGTATTCTACAGGATACAATTTACCAATCAATCAAGCAGATGAAATGATTAGATATATTGAAGAGAATCAAACTAGAAATGAAAAGATAAATTCGAACAAATGGTGGGAAAGTTTTGATTATAATGTTAAAGACTTCAGTTATTTATTTGTATCATCATTTTTTAAAGGCAATTTTAAAAACAATTTAAAGCATATAGCAAATAGAACCGGAGTAAATGGTGGAGCTATAAGTGTGGAAAATTTGTTATATCTTGCGGAGGAATTAAAGGCGAAAAGATTATCTTATGGTGATTCATTTAATATGTATGATAATGATGAAATATACATTGCCTTTTAGCTGTTAGTAGAGTTAAAATTATAAACTGTATTGAGAAGGTTAATATCGCAGCGCTATGTCGTTAACTTAAAAGACATAAGTAAAGAGCAGACTTGCGGGAATTATTATATGGACGTTACATATCGTAATGATTATTACATTGAATAAACAGGAGATCATATGATAGCAGAAAAGAAAAAACAGATGAAAAAAGTGACTAAAGAGACAGACAAAGAAGTGAATTCGGAATCCGAAAAGAAGAAAAGGGAAGATGAGGATATCGAAGAAGAGAGTAATGAAAAAGAAGATCCGGAAAGGGAATCCCATGAAGCAGGAGGAGATTCACAGGAATCAAAACCTGAGTATGAGCGTCCTGTGGTAGAGGGAATTTTGGATCTTGCAGAAGGAGGATTCGGATTTCTTAGATTTAACAATTTCCTCACAAGCGATAAAGACGTGTATGTATCTCCGACGCAGATAAGGCGATTCAATCTTAAGACTGGAGACCAGATAAAGGGAATTTCAAGACACCCTAATCAGGGTGAGCGCTTCGGGGCGCTTCTATATGTGCAGGAGGTTAATGGGGATCCTCCAACAGCAGCGAAGAACAGGCCTCAGTTTGAGGATTTAACTCCTATTTTCCCAAATGAAAGGCTCACACTTGAGAACGGCACGACAGAACTTGCCACCAGACTGATAGACTTAATCGCCCCTATAGGGAAGGGACAGAGGGGTATGATTGCCGCACCGCCAAAGGCAGGTAAAACCACATTGCTCAAACAAATGGCACAGGCCATAGAGAGGAACTATCCGGAGGTGGAAGTAATCGTACTTTTGATTGGTGAAAGACCTGAAGAAGTAACTGATATGAAGAGATCTCTAAAAGGGGGAGAGGTAATTTATTCAACTTTTGATGAGCTTCCCGCTCACCACGTGAAAGTTGCCACTATGGTATTAGAAAGAGCTAAACGCCTTGTGGAACACGGGAGAGATGTTGTTGTTTTGCTTGATAGTATCACGAGGCTTACAAGAGCTAATAACCTGGTAATTCCAAGCTCCGGAAGAACACTGTCCGGAGGTCTTGACCCGGCTTCTTTCCATTTTCCGAAGAGATTTTTCGGAGCGGCAAGAAACATGGAAGAGGGTGGCAGTCTGACTATTTTGGCTACGGCCCTTGTGGAAACCGGCAGCAGGATGGACGACATGATTTTTGAGGAGTTTAAGGGAACGGGGAATATGGAGCTTAGACTGGACAGAAAACTGCAGGAGAAGAGAATTTTCCCTGCGATAGATTTGAATCAGTCAGGCACCAGGCGTGAAGACCTGCTCATGACCGGAGACGAACTTGAGGCGGTTTGGATTATGAGAAAGGCAATGAATGCCTCCGGAACTAAGGATGTTACAGAATCAATAATAGACAGTCTTGCTCATACCAAAGATAATGCCGGCTTTGTCAAAGCAGTCAAGATGATTTTTGAACAGTGATTTTGCTATGGACGATTTCAGAGAAAGATATCAGATAATAGGAAGAAAGTAAGCGGAATATAAGATAATGGATTTAGATAAAATATTTTTGGAAGGTGCCTGCCCGACTTCCATAGGTGGTCAAGCCGTCATGGAGGGTATCATGATGCGTGGTCCGAAAAAAGTTGCATTGGCAGTACGCACAGGAGATAACGAGATTCGGTTGAAAACAAAATACGGACCTCGGAAGAGCGGCTGGATGAAGGTGCCAATACTCCGTGGCATTGTTGCTTTTTGGCAATCCTTGGTGGAGGGTACGAGGACTCTTATGGATTCGGCAACTATCCTTGAAGAAGCAGGTCTTATGGAAGACGAAAACAAGGAAGACAGGGCCGAATGTTATGGCAAGACTGGTGAAATCAATACAGAAATTGAATCCGGAACCTTCAGCGAGAGAATAGAAGCAAGGCTAAGGGTGAAGTATGGGGACAAGGCGGCTTGGAATGTAATGATTTATTTTTCCGTAATTGTTGCAGTGATTTTCAGTATCGGGGTATTTGTTCTGCTGCCCACATGGGTCATCGGACTGTTTAAAGGGATAATACACAACTCTGTAGCGCTGAGTTTTACGGAGGGGATTTTCAGACTCATAATTTTCCTTGCATATATCGTTGCGATAAGCTACCTGGACGACATAAGGCGAGTCTTTCAGTATCATGGAGCGGAACACAAGACGATTCATTGTTTTGAAAAGGGAATGGATCTTACGGCAGAAAACGCTCAGAGTTTTTACAGGCTACATCCGAGATGCGGAACCAGCTTTTTGGTATTTGTAATGATTATTACCCTTCTTGTTTTTCCATTGATGGGTTGGCCCGATCTATGGGAAAGACTTTTGAGCAGAATTGTTTTAATACCTGTAATTGCAGGACTTTCTTATGAAGTATTGAAGTGGGCCGGAATGAGTAATTCTATATTAGTGAAAACCCTCAGTCTTCCCGGAATTTACCTACAGAAAATTACCACAAGGGAACCGGATAAGTCAATGCTGGAAGTAGCAATCGTAGCAATGAAAGCAGTTTTGCCCGAAGAAAACGATACGCCGCTCTTTGATGGAATTGTTGACAACAACGGAAGCTTCCTGCGTGTTTCAGAAAAAGGTAGCGGTGAAGCAGAGGAAAACAAGGCAAGTGAGTGCAAAGTAGGAGATTACAACCGGGGGGATCAAAATGACAATGCCTGTTAAGGAACTTCTTATTTTGGGTGAGAATCGTCTTGCTAATGCGGGGATTTCTAACGCAAAAGGAGAAAGCAGAGAGTTATATTGCCACAGGTTCGGATTAAACCAAAGACAGTTCCTCATGGAGTGGCAAAACACCAGGGAATTTGAGGATTGTGAGTCTTATTTTAAACTTTTGGATCGTAGAGCCGGGGGTGAGCCGCTTCAGTACATAATCGGGGTACAGAATTTCTACGGCTATGATATTCATGTAGAAGCCGGGGTTCTCATACCTAGACTGGACTCGGAGACGGTTGTTGAAAAAGCTATAGAACTAATTGGTGAGAATAAATATAAGACCGTTCTTGATTTATGTACTGGGAGCGGAGCTCTTGGGATTGCAATCGCAAAAGAATGCAAGGGAGTCAAGGTAACCATGACCGATTCTTCCAAAGCCGCTGTAAGAATAGCCAAAGAAAATGTCCACTGCCACGGACTGTCCAAGACTTGCAAAGTGGTGCATGGAAATCTGTTTGAACCCTTGAAGAGTATTTTTGGAAAGCAAAAATTTGATCTGATCATATCAAACCCTCCATACATAGCCAGCACTGTAATCCCGACGCTGGATAAGGAAGTTAAGGATTTTGAACCCTTAGAGGCCCTTGACGGAGGGGAATCCGGCCTGGATTATTACAACAAAATAACAGACTCTGCACAGGATTATCTTAAAAAAGGAGGGGCTATTGTTCTTGAAATCGGTCACGATCAAGGGGAAACGGTGGCCGATCTCCTTAGGAATGCGGGGTTTAAGGATGTCTGCACTTACAAAGATCTTGCCGGAAATGACAGGACGGTGACCGGAGTGACATAGGAGAATATCGTAAAGTTGTCATTTTGTTTTGAATTTATGAAACTCTCTGTATCCCAAAATATATATAAATCTTCTGAACCATTGAGTATTGTCCGAATTCTATACACCTATAATATAGTGGAGGCACACGATTTGGTCATCGTTTTGTTCCAATTTTCAATAATACGAATTTCATGACCCGGTGAACCCGGGAATAAAAATTTTCGAAAAATCTCGCAATTTAATCTTGACGATGTAAATGTTCTGGTGTAAAATATTGAAGATTTGAGATAAAATACAAGTAAGGCATAGAAGATGGCGATGGAATCTTTTGGAAGATGCTAAAACCTTATAGAATGCTTTATAAAGAATCGAAATAATTCAAAATAATAAGGGAGGAAGAGATGAAGACTTTGCTAAAAGGCGCACAAGTGTTTGCAAACAAAGGTAAGGGTCAGTTCGTAAAGAAGGATTTACTTATAGATGGAGATAAGCTATCCGTTTCTTCTCCTGATGAACAGAATAGTTGCCTTTATGACGGCCTATTTGATTTTAGAGATAAATTCATAATTCCCGGTTTCGTAGATGTTCATGTACATTTAAGAGAACCGGGTTTTTTTTATAAAGAAACCATTAAAACAGGTACTTTGGCAGGGGCTCATGGAGGATATACCACCGTTTGCCCAATGCCGAACGTAAAACCGGCCCCGAGTGACTTTGCAAACCTTAAAGTACAGTTAGATATAATAGACAGAGACGCAATTATCAAAGTTATACCCTACGGAACTATTACACGAGAAGGGGACGGAAGATCTGAATTAGCGGACATGAAGGGAACAGCTCCATATGTCATCGGTTTCAGTGATGATGGCAGGGGAGTTCAGACAGGAGAACTCATGGAAGAAGCCATGAAACTTGCAAAGAGTCTGGATAAACCGATCGTGGCGCATTGTGAAGACGAGAGCCTGCTCGAGGGAGGATATATTCATCGGGGACAATATTGCAGTTTACACGGGCACAAGGGAATTTCATCAGAAAGCGAATGGGTTCAAGTAGCAAGGGATGTTGAACTTGCCGCAAAGACAGGTTGCAAGTACCACGTCTGCCACATATCTACAAAGGAAACTGTAGATATAATCAGACAGGCAAAAAAATCAGGAGTAGATGTGAGTTGTGAGACCGGACCACATTATCTGATACTGACAGATATGGATATTAAAGAAGAGGGAAGATTTAAGATGAATCCCCCTCTAAGGTCAATGGAAGACAGAGAGGCTCTCATTGAAGGAATCAAGGACGGAACGATAGATATGATAGCTACTGACCATGCACCACATTTCAAGGAAGAAAAGACAAAAGGCCTGGAAAAAAGTGCCTTCGGTATAGTAGGTTTGGAAACAGCCTTTGCTCTTTTGAATACTCATCTGGTCAACAAAGGGATAATAAAAATCGAGGATTTAATCACTCTGATGTCTGTAAATCCAAGAAAGCGATTCGGCCTTGATGGACCGCTTAGCATGACGGAAGATGAAAACCTATGTGACATAACTGTTTTGGATTTGGGACGTGAATGGACAGTTAATTCTGAAAATTTTATGACTAAAGGCAGAGCCACACCGTTTGATGGGTGGACGCTGATAGGAAAGCCTGTAGCTACATTTGTAGATGGGAGACTTAAATTCCTGGAACTGTGAATATGAAAAGCGGAGTGAGATATATGAGGAAAGAGTGTTTTGTCGTAGAAAAGAATGAGAAAGTTGCAGAGGATACGTACAAAATGATCCTCAGAGGGAATGTCGGCGAAAATCTGAGAGCCGGACAGTTTGTGAATATTGCGATTAATGGTCTGTACCTGAGAAGACCTGTTTCGATTGCCATATGGAGAAGCGACAGCTTGGTGTTGTACTACAAAACAGTTGGCAAGGGTACTGCTCTTATGGCTGATATGGTTTGTGGTGATGAGATGGAGCTTTTGATCCCTTTGGGGAATGGATTTTCGAGGGAGCTCCTTGGGGGAAATAAGCCGGTTTTAGTTGGTGGAGGCGTTGGTGTGCCACCAATGATTGGGCTTGCGGAAGAATTTCTGAAAGATGGTATAAGCCCGGTGGTGGTGCTCGGTTTCAACTCTAAAACACAGGTATTTGGGGAAAAAGAGTTTGAAGAATTGGCATCTGTCTATGGCAGGAATATCGACTTGAGGGTGGCAACCATGGACGGAAGTTACGGTATCAAAGGTACTGTGGTGGATGCTTTGAACCGGGCGGAGAAGGAAGCCGGGTATTTGTTTGCCTGTGGCCCATGGCCTATGCTTAAGGCATTAGGTGCACTACCGGCAAAGGGACAGTTCAGCTTGGAAGCCAGAATGGCTTGCGGCTTTGGAGCATGTATGGGTTGCACTTGTGAGACTCAAAACGGAAGCAAGAGAATATGCAAAGACGGACCGGTTTTATTAAAGGAGGAAATCAAATGGCAGATACCGTAGATATCAGGACAAACCTTGGAAAATGGGAGCTTGATAACCCGGTTATTCCCGCCAGCGGGACCTTCGGATTCGGGCAGGAATTTAAAGACCTGTATGATTTAAATGTTCTTGGCTCTATAAGCATCAAAGGCACCACGAGACAACCGAGGATCGGGAATCCCCTGCCTAGAATTGCAGAAACTCCCATGGGTATGATAAATTCTGTGGGGCTCCAGAATCCGGGGATTGACAGCGTTATAAGCCATGAGCTTCCGGAACTTTTTCGGGTTTTTAAGAAACCGATAATTGCAAACATCAGCGGATTTTCTGTAAATGAGTATGCGGATTTGGCAATGGCGTTCGACAAGGTCCCACAGGTTGGAATCATAGAAGTGAATGTGAGTTGCCCGAATGTGCATAATGGCGGAATGGCATATGGTGTTTGCCCTGAAAGTGCTGCGGTGGTTACATCCGCAGTAAAGTCTGTGACGAAAAAACCCGTCTATGTTAAGCTTTCTCCAAATGTGACAGATATCGTAGAAATAGCAAAGGCATGCGAAAATGCAGGGGCTGACGGCATATCCATGATAAACACACTTATGGGAATGAGGATTGATATTAGAACCGGTAAACCTATAATAGCAAACAAAATAGGAGGTTTTTCCGGACCGGCTATTTTCCCTGTAGCTCTAAGAATGGTATATCAGGTCACCGAAGCCTGTAAAATTCCCGTAATCGGAATGGGCGGAATAACTACTGCAGAAGACACAATAGAAATGATGATGGCGGGGGCCTCCGCTGTACAGGTTGGAGCGGCAAACCTTGTGAATCCATGGGCATGCAGAGATATAATAGAAGGCTTGCCGGCAGCTTGTGAAAAGATTGGAATAACTAATCTTAAAGAAATTATAGGAATAGCTCATCAATAATTATGAATAATATACAAATAAGGTTTTAGGAGGAAAGTATGAATCAAGGAATTGCCGGAAAAAAAGATGTTATAATCGCTTTGGATTTCCCCGATCAAGACAAAGCACTCAGGTTTCTCGACAACTTTCAATATGAAAACAGAAAGCCGTTCGTCAAGATAGGAATGGAACTTTTTTATAAGGAAGGACCTGAAATAGTAAAAGCTGTTAAAGCCCGAGGTCACAAGATATTTCTCGATCTCAAGCTTCACGATATTCCGAATACTGTTGAGCGCGCCATGGCAAATCTGGCCGGTCTTGGGGTAGATATGATAAATGTCCATGCTGCCGGAACGATTGAGATGATGAAGGCGGCTAAGAGAGGACTGGGAACCTGTGATACCATACTTATTGCCGTAACTCAGCTGACATCTACTGACGAAGAAAGAATGAAGAAAGATCTTTTAATTGAAAGATCCCTTGAAGAGACCGTTCTGCACTATGGAGAAAATGCAAAAAAGGCGGGACTTGACGGTGTCGTTTGTTCGCCTCATGAAGCGGAAATCATTCACAAAAAATGCGGAAGTGAATTTTTAACTGTAACTCCGGGAATTCGATTTGAAGGAGCGGTTAAGGATGATCAGATTAGAATTACGACGCCTGATAAAGCAAGGGAGTTAGGTTGTGATTTCATAGTTGTAGGAAGACCTATAACTCAAGCTGAGAACCCGGTGGAAGCCTACAGGAGGTGCGTGAGGGAGTTTACCCCCTTAGAGTCTGATGACAGCAGTGCGGCATATGGTAGTAAAGGAAATATGATGAAAGCTGTTACATATCGGGATCAGCTTGCTGAAAATATTGCAAGGGGTCTTCTTGAAATTCAAGCTGTTTTTCTCAGACCGGAGGAGCCTTTCACCTGGGCATCGGGCATTAAGAGCCCGATTTATTGCGATAACAGACTCATTTTAACAGCTCCAAAGATTAGAGATATGGTTGAAGATGCCCTCGCTCAGAAAATAGAAACGGAATTCCCCGATTGTCAGGTTTTGATGGGTACAGCAACTGCCGGAATCGCACATGCCGCCCTGGTAGGAAGAATCCTTGATCTGCCAATGGGATATGTCAGGAGTTCTGCAAAGGACCATGGCAGGACAAACCGCATAGAAGGGAAACTTGAAAAAGGTGCAAAAGTAGTTGTAATTGAGGATCTCGTTTCCACGGGAGGCTCTTCGGTTGAATCGGTGGAAGCTTTACGGGAAGCCGGTGCTGAGGTTTTGGGAGTTATGAGCATATTTACATACGGTATGCAAAAGTCCATAGATAGGTTCAAGGCTGCAGATGTTAAGTCAGTCAGTCTTGCAGACCTTGACAGTCTTGTAAAGGTTGCCGCCGAAACAGGCTATATCAAAGAAGAGGCAAAGAAAAAAATACTCAAGTTCAGGGATAATCCCGGCGATGAAAGCTGGATGAAATAAGACCGACAATATAGCCGGGTTATGGTTATGTGGAATATATGTTTTGCACATGAAAACAGTCGGTGCGGTTCAAATATCAGTGCCGGTAAAGTTAAAAATTATGTATGGGGGAGACGAACATGAACGAAATTAGAAATCTAATCAACATCACAGACCTGTCAACGGAAGAAATTGATTATCTTGTCAGGGTAGCAGATGATATCGTAGAGAATCATTCATTCTATGATGATATTTGCAATCATAGGAAACTGGCAACACTTTTCTTTGAGCCGAGTACCAGAACCAGGCTTAGCTTTGAAGCGGCTATGCTTGAATTGGGAGGAAGTGTGTTGGGATTTTCTTCTGCAAACTCGAGTTCTGCCGCTAAGGGTGAAAGTGTAAGTGATACAATAAGGACCGTTGGTTGTTATGTGGATATAATCGCCATGAGACACCCTAAGGAAGGTGCTCCTGTCGTTGGAGCACAGAGGACAACTGTTCCTATTATCAACGCAGGAGATGGAGGACACTTTCATCCTACACAGACCTTGACAGATATTTTGACAATAAGCAGAAAAAAAGGACGACTTAATAATATGACCATCGGACTTTGTGGAGATCTTAAGTTTGGCAGGACAGTACATTCTCTTATAGAGGCGATGATGAGGTATGATAATGTAAAGTTCATACTTATATCCCCTGATGAGTTGAAAGTACCTGATTACATGAAAGAAAAAATGGATAAGGCAGGCGTCAGCTGGTCTGAGACCGCAGATCTTGAAAGTGCCATGCCGGAGATGGATATTTTGTACATGACTCGTGTTCAGAAGGAGAGATTCTTCAACGAAGCTGACTACGTAAGGTTAAAGGATAGCTACATTCTTGATCTGGATAAGCTTTCATCTGCGAAGGAGGATCTGACGATAATGCACCCGCTGCCAAGGGTTAATGAGATTTCTGTAGAGGTAGATGATGACCCTAGGGCTTGCTATTTCTTCCAGGCATTATGCGGTAAGCACATTAGAATGGCGCTGATTCTCTTCCTATTGGGAATCGAAAGAGAAGGCTTCAGTAAATAGCCTCTTAAGGGACACGCAACATAGGATTAAAAGGAAGTTCTCGTTACATTAAGTTGAATTATAGCATCTTAAATTTTAGAAGGAGTATGACTATGAATATAGATGGAGTGAATACCGGAATCGTCTTGGACCACATCGCTGCCGGAAAGAGTATGGAGATATATGAACTTTTAAAGTTGGATAAACTCAATTGTACGGTCGCAGTGATACAGCACGTTGACAGCACCAAATATGGAAAGAAAGATATCATTAAAATTGATGAAGATATTCCTCTGGACATTGAAGTCCTGGGATTTTTGAACAGCAATATAACCGTGAATAAGGTAAAGAACGGAAAGCTTTTGGAGAAGGTTCACCTGAAGCTGCCTGAGACTCTCACAGATGTGATAAAGTGCAAGAACCCCCGCTGTATAACATCTGTCGAACAGGAAATTGTCCAGAAATTCAAGCTGGTGGATCCGGAAAATAAAGTTTACAGATGTGCATACTGTGATGCAGAATATACAGGCGGAAACAAGCTTTAAAGATATATAGATGGTGGGACGCTGTAAAGATCAAGGATTTTCTTTACAGCGTTTTTCGTCTGTGGCATTCAAAAGAAATCTATTGAGAACTTCAGGATTACAGAAACATAAATTTTAACAGAAAGTTTTTGTTATAAATAAATTCCGCGACCTTTGAAGTGCTCAGCTGCTCAGTTATCAGGCTGGAATTGTCATGGGAAACCATTGCAACTATAGGAATCAACGCCACGAAAATCAGAAGAATAATAATTGCCCCTCTGATTATACCGAAGCATAGTCCGCCCATACCGTCAAGGAAGCCTGTCACGCCTTCGTGATATTTTTTTGACATGAGAACGGTTATAAGACCACAAAATAATTTTGCGGCAAATACAATGACGAAAAAAGCGATGATGCTCATGAGAAGGGCTGTGATTTTATCTGCCACATTTTGACTTATGGTTTGAGAAGCCGAGTCCACGTGAGACTTGAGAAAATCAAGCAGGTCATCAGTTTTCCCGAAGAGCTTGGTTGCCGTATCCGTTAAACTGTCCTCTTGCAGTACGGGGAATTCAAAGAGGTCCGGAAAGCCAAGTAGTCCTCCATCGAGATCTCCTTCGTTTAAGCCAGCTTGACTCTTTGCAAATAGTATCTGATGTATATATTCATCGATACCGGTTTTTGAGCTTAACCATTCTTTGATTGGAGCATTGAAAAGCAGCCCTCCTATTACGCAGACAACCCAGCTGAGCATACTCACCAGGCTGATTGCCAACCCTTTTTTGTAAGCAAGTACCCCTGAAATCAGAATAATAATAATCATTGCGATATCTATTATCATTTTACATCACTTTTCCTTCCATTCTCTTCGGTGGATTTAGTCACCTAATTTACAAACAATTATAACACAAAAATCCGAAATCGTATTTTAAAAATGATACTATTATGTTATAGTTGAAATTAGAGATATAAATCGGAGTTTTAATGAAAAGGAGATCTCATGAAAGAACAAGGCAATAGAATAACCAAGCAGCTATTATGCTTTATAATTTCTTTTATGGTTGTCATTAATTTTATACCGTTATCATTTGCAGAGAATACGGGTGTCGATAACGAGGAGAACAACGCACAACCTCCGGCAGAGAATCCACAGGAGTCAGAAGAAAAAGTAGCTTCGGATATGCCTTTGGGGAATGACTGGACGCTCGGTGACTTTATATACAATAAGAATAAAGTTACAGGATTCAGTTCATCGGGGCTGGAGAAGGTGAAAACCCAGAAAAATCTGATATTACCTCATATTAATCCGGAGGATGGATCAGAAGTAGATACCGTAGGAATTAATGAAGATGATAATACATCATTTAGAAACAGAGGTCTGACTTCGATATCGGACTTTAACGGCAACATAACAAGGATTGAGGGAGAAGGTTCTAATTGGACTGAAGATACAAGAACGAAAGGTGTATTCGCAAAGAATGACATTTCGAGTATTAAGCTGGACAATGTTACACATATCGGTTCGTATGCATTTATGGGTAATAAAATATCGAAATTGCATTTACCAAACGTAGTGACATTGGGATCTCACACTTTCCAGGATAATCTGTTGGGTCAGATTTTGGAGGAGGATTTGCCTAAGGTCAAATCCATGGATGATTTGACATTTTCCGGTAACAAGCTGACAAAAGTAGTGATTCCCTCCCTTTCATCTGTAAGAACTGCTACATTCTTTGGAAACGAGATTAGCGAAGTAAAGTTTGACAGTTTGGAAACTGTCGGAGTTACAGCTTTCAGAGCGAATAAGCTGAGAGAAGTTACACAGACCAATTTCCCTGTTCTCAAGTATCTGGAGGATCTATCCTTTGCAGATAATGATATTATCGATGTTGATTTGCCTGAAGCGATTGTGCTTAATGATGCTTTTTCCGGGAATGTAGGCAGCAACGCAAATATAAAAGTAAAGGACAATTTCCGCAAATTGGAGATTTTGGGAGAATCCGCTCTTTACAATAAAGGAATCACAGAGTTGACGATTCCGAATCTCAAGGAAATCGGATATGGCGCACTGGCGGGGAATCCCGGTGTTTCCGAAGATAAATATGGAGGATTATATAAGGGTAAGGTTGTCATATGGACAACTAATAACAATGTTCCTACAAAGGAGAACTATCTTGTCAACCCTGATAGAAATGAAGCAGGGGAGGGTGAATATGAAGATAGTGATTTTACCTGGGACAAGGAAGACCCAAAGAGATTAACCGGATTTTCAGCGACGGGAATTTCCAAATTCAACAAAAAACTCAAGGCAGGAGATGGGACAATTGTTCTTCCGGATAGGGCAACTTCTGTGGGAAAGTCTGCTTTTAATGGGATCGGTATTACAGCTGTATCGGGGAAAAATGTTGAAATTGTGGAAGGCAGGGCTTTCCTTGGCAATAAACTGACGGACATCAATTCAAGTTTCCCTAAACTGAAAGAAATTAAAGGGAAATATGCTTTTGGTGCCAATATGCTCACCTCAATAAACCTTCCAAACTTGGAGAAGGTTTCGGATGGAACTTTTATCGCCAATAAGATTACAGAGGTAACACTGGATAATGTAAAAAATATCGGTGATTCCGCATTTGCTCGCAACAAAATAAATAGTGTCGTAATTCCCGTATGTGAAACTGTAGGGGATCTATCATTTGGAGGAGATCCTGATTACGGTCAGGAGGGCTCTCCTGTATCTTCAATCACTGCGCCGATGTTGAAGAAAATAGGCAAAGGTGCATTCATGGATCATAAGCTCAAAGAACTTGATCTTCCAAACGTGGAAGAAATCGGACTTGCGGCGTTTTCATATCCTAATAAAAACAGCGCGTTTGCCGGGATAGGAAGAGGATATCCGGATAAGAATCTCACAGGATTCCGTAAGAGAACATTGGAAAATGTAAATTTACCTAAAGTAAAAGTGATATATGATCTTGCTTTTGCGGGAAATGCGATAAAAGAGGCGAATATTGATTCAGTCGAAACGATAGAGAGAAGAGCTTTTGAAGGTAATAAGCTTAGCAATATCAACTTACCTAATATTAAAAAAATAGGAACAAAGGCTTTCAGATATAATAGAATCAATGAAGTCAAAGCCAATAAGAACTGTGAAGATATAGCAAATGACAGTTTTTTTGGTAACAGAAATAATAACGAAACTAATACGGAGACAAAGATTCTGCTCGAGGGATACGAAAATCCCAATAACCTAAAAGACGGTATAGTAAACGGAACAAGGCAGCATGTTATTAATCCGACTAAGGTTACTGTTAAATATGAGGATGTCGACGGGAACGAACTGCAGAAGTCTTTTACAGAATATATACTATCTGAGAAAACCTACGATGCAATTTCCATGTTCGGGTATCTTGTGGATAAGCAGACTAAGACGGCTAAAGATAACCGAAAAGAAAACACCGTCACATTTGTTTACAAGAAAAGACCGGATATTAAAAATACCAAAGGTATAGAAATTTATCAGGATAACGAAAAGGATAATAATTCAGGCACTTCGAAAGTCAGATATCACATCGGTGAGAAGATGTATACTCATGCATATTTTGATTTGACTGGAATAGACACTTCATATTCAGAGGGTGTTATAAAAATCTACTACGATAATAGATACATCGAAGATGAGAGTGTAAAGATAACTGAACAGGGAGCTACCAAAATCAAAAAGTGGAAAGCTCACAATGGAGTCATAGATGTTGAACTGGGAAATATTTCAGGTGGATATCAGCTTGACTTTCCAATTGAATGGAAATTCAAAAAATATGTAACACCTAATGAAACAAATATGGAAGTAAATGTCCAGTTCGAAAATGACGGGAAAGTTTTATCCACAGCTAAACCCATATATCTTCAAGGCTACTACAATAAACCGGGATTCATAAAGGCAAGTCCTCTCAATCTGCCGGGATATGACTATAAACGCATGTCCAGCGCTTCAAACGGTGTAAGGTATATGGGGAAACTGGATAAGTATGTGACACCGGAAAACACATATGAGTATAAAATTACAAATGCTTCCCCTGTTGCATACTACTTTTATCCTACTGAGCTTGAGAGAAATATCACCAAAGTTGTTATTAGAGATACATTGCCAACATATACTGCTGTGCGAGATGATGGAACTACGGAAACAAGAACTGCAGTGTTCGATGAGAAATTGAATCCATCTTGGACACTAAGCGATGATGGCAAAACTATTATACAGAGCAAGTCATTTGAAGGTACCACTTCCATGTATGGAAAGATAGACACATTATACCTGTCATTTCCTGACATGAAAGCCGGAACTAATGTAATAAATAATGCCAGTATAACCATGACCCCTGACAATATGGGGAATAAGGAAACGGAGATGACAGGGGAAGACGATTTATCCATTTACACATCGAAGTATCAGAATGTGGTATATGAAGGTGATCCAAGATTTTCTAAAGAGGTATCAGGCCTCAGATACTCTCAAGGGTCAAGTCTGGCATTCTTCTACGATACCAAGGATGACAAGAATAAGACGCTGTCCTATACTTTGAGGGCATCGTCCATGGCACAGAAAAGCGATCTGGTTGATCTTACCTTAACAGACTACAAACTTGATAAAAGGCTTTACTATTATGGTATTTCTTTTCCGTACGAAAGTCATACAGCAGGAAATGTTAACCTTCAGGTAACAGCGTACAAATTGTCAGGAAAGAAAATGAATCCGGGTAAGGACAAAAAACTATTTGACGAGAATATCAAAGCAGCTAAAGATAACAAAATAGTATTCCCGACAGATATTGCAAAAGAAATCGACTATGTACATATAGTTTTTCCTGATAATCACAAGCTATACAGTGCTGTCGAAATAAGGATTGATACAAAGCTGAGAAATCCTGAGAAGGAAGCATATTCAAAAGATGGAAACAATTTATTCAAAAACTACGCTGTTATGGCAGGTAATCTTTATGAAAAGGATACTAAAAATCCCGGTTCAAAGAGAACTGATCCTATATTGAATGAAAAAGGAGTTGCCATAAGTAACTACTCGGATGAATGGGATAATATTTCAGGAAATTATCTATGGGGAGAAAAAGCAGAGATTCAGGTAAGAGACTACAACGAAGAAATCGGTTTTAAGAAAACTCAATCATATGCCACGAATAGATCTGTAGTGCCGGGAGAAACGGGTAGCTATGCCCTGGCTTTAGTCCCAAGGATATACTCGAACAATGGGGGACCTGACTATGATGTGGTATTAAAGTCAGAATTGAAAAATTTCGAGCTTGTAGATATAATGCCAAGAGGTGTTGAGCCGACCCAAATCGCATTAAGTCCGAAGTTTGAACAGAGTGGTGGATCCTACAAGTTGGTTGAAAATTACAATAATACAGGAAGGCTGGGAATTGTATTTAAGACAGACTTGTTAAAAGCCGGTGTTACTGACATTGCTAGAATTGACTCAAGAGTTTCAATAGGTGCACCAGAAGGCTTTATTGAAAATGAAGCCTATGTAACCTTTGAAAAACCTGATGACAAGGTAAATTTGTTTGGTGCCAAGGGTGCTCCTCCAAATGATAAAAGTGGCAGGATATGGTTGCAGGATAAAAGGGACATCAGAATTATAAAAGCCAGAGAGATGGCCGCTCGTCAGTATATTAGAGAAGCCGGAGAGCTGAATTGGCTGGATACGGGAATACTCACTAAATCTGAAGAACCTTTTGAATATAAGCTTGCTCTATACAATAACTTGTCTGAGAAGAGAACTAATACCTCACTTGTAACTTTTTTCCCATATGTAGGTGATATCAGCATCCAAGAGGAGAATATCGGTAACAATGTAAGGCCTGAAAGAAATTCGCAATTTGAAAATACCTTTAATACGGACAAGAGGGTAAAACTTTTAGATGAAAACGGAAAAGATGTAACTGATAACTATGATATAAGCTATTGGAACAGTAAACAAACGATAGATTATCAAGGCAAATCGGCAGACGAAGTCATCAAGAACCTTAAGTGGTCGAATCATCCGGACAAAAACACCAGAGGATTAAAAATAACTGCTAAAGAAGGAGTTGAAATCAGCGCCAACGGTGCTTTGGAAGCTATAGTTCCAATGAAGGCACCAAAAAATGATATTACAAATGATTTTAAATTCTCCGGCAAAAAGGCTTGGAACAGTTATGTAAGACGTGATGATCAAACAATCAGATTTGTTGAGCCGAATAAGGTATACAACGAAATGGTTGAGCCGCTTGGCAGTATCGAATTTACTAAATACGCTAAAATCGGCATAAATTCCAACGACATAAAACCAATTGCAGGAGCAGAGTTTGAACTCGTTAAGATAAGCAAAAACGACGAGGGTGAAAACGTCGAGACTCAAGTAGCCAAGGCTGTTTCAAATAAAGAAGGAAAAGTCAAGTTCGATAAGATTGGAATGTTATACGACTATGAGATTCGAGAACTTGAATCGGAAAACGTCACTGCTGATAAAACTCCGGGGAAGTATGAGAAATCAGATAAAATCTATAAATTGTCATACAAGGATTTTAAGAAATGGTATCAGAGTAAGGATAAGGGAAACTATGATATTAAAATCAGCGATGAAGAAGCAAGGAAAACTTTCCTAAATGTTCAACCGATTTACGGCGATTTTAAAATGGAGAAAGTCGATAGTAAAGGTCAGAAGATGTCTAAAATGCACTTTATTATTGAAGGAATAAGCGAGAGCAATAAAGATGTTAAAATCGATAAATATACCGATGAAAACGGTCTTATCGAGATAAGAAATTTGATAGAGGGCAAGTACAAATTGACCGAACTTCCAATCAACGCAGGCACCAAAGTCGACTCGGGGACTTCATATGTTCCGATAAAACCGATTGAGTTTGTAATTGACAAGGACCACAGAAATATCGACTACTCCGGCGCAAAGAGAATTGTGAATAAGGATATTCAGCTACTTGTGAACAAGGTTGGGGTAAAGTCGGTATCCGATATACCAAGCAATGATCAGCTTAAAGATTTCACTGATGTCGGAAAGGATAAACTTCAGGGATTTAAATTTAAGATAACTGAAGTCAATAATCCGGAAAAACATGTCGAAACTAATGCAACCGGTGAAAAGGGTTATGTTCTTGTAAAGGGCTTAAAAACGGACACCTTATATGAAATTTCGGAAGTAACTCAAAATGATCCCAACTACAAGCATAATACGACAAAATACAGATTTAAAATAACTGATGATACGAAAATCATAAATGAAAAGGGGGAGGTATTCACTCAGTCTGCAATCAACTTTGCCAATGCTCCTCGTGATAATGTGGGCAAAATAGTTATAAAGAAAGTGAACGATTCCGATAAGCTTCTGGAGGGAGCTGAATTTACACTGTACAAAGAAGGCAGCGATAAAAAAATTGCTGTAAAAACTACGGGAAAAGACGGAGTAGTC
>JALENW010000009.1 GCA_022766365.1 Clostridiales bacterium
TTCATCTCTTCCAAAATCCTAATTATCACTATTATTTTCAGACCAGCACTGGTGTGGTGGTCTTATTTTGATACCTAATTTCAACCTGTATAAATTTTTCAATGTTCTACAATTTAGCCTTGACTTTTTATTTGCAGGCTACAATATAAATTTTCCATTAGCTCGGTTAACTTACTCTAACACTTTGTAAACATATCCTAACACACCGTTATTCTTCTGTCAACTATAATTAACAAATATTTAATGAAATTTATTTAATTTTTATAATCAATTGAACACCCCTTGAGGGGCTGATATTTTGTTGAATCAGTTTGCAAATTAACGAGGTTTTTAGTAAAATTATCTATAGGTATTTGAATAGATTGCCTGATACAACGATTTGATTTTTAAGGGGAATTTTGAGATGGACAAAAGATATGCAGTATTGATTGATGCTGATAATATTTCTGAGAAGTATATTGATATAATTATGGACGAGGTTTCAAACTATGGCGCCGCCACAACTCGAAGAATCTACGGAGATTGGACAAAGTCAGGAATGACTAAATGGAAAAATTCACTCCTTGAAAATTCCATCATTCCTGTGCAACAGTATAGTTATACGACGGGGAAGAACGCCACGGACTCTGCCATGATAATAGATGCCATGGATATTCTCTATTCCGGGAAGGTTGACGGGTTCTGCCTTGTGTCAAGTGACAGCGATTTTACGAGGCTGGCAGCCAGAATCAGAGAGTCCGGACTTGATGTTGTGGGAATGGGAGAGACCAAGACTCCACCTGCGTTTATAAGCGCTTGTACGGTTTACAGATATCTGGATCTTCTTGCAGCGGAAGCCTTTGAGGAAGAGGTATCCAATAAGCCTGTTACCAATGAAGTTTCTAAGGTTGGGCTTAAGAAGGTTAAAAAAGCGATGAAGAATATCGTTCAGGAAAATTCTGATGGAGACGGATGGATGAATATAGGTGATCTGGGGAACAAACTACAGAAGCGCTTTCCGGATTTTGACGTAAGAAATTACGGATATAAAAAGTTTTCTCTTTTCATAGAGAATTGTGGGCTGTTTTATGTTAAAAGGGAAGACCAGATTGGCGGGACCGGGGTAACGATTTACGCTAAAGAGAAAAAATAGTTTTTTTCAGGGTCAAATTATGATGATTGCAAAATCGCAGAGCAAATACTATATAAGTCGAAAGGTAGCATTTAACTGGACAAATCAAGAAATCGAACATGAATAACAGAATAAAAAACGGACATTTTCAGTCTTTGTGTGTAAATAAAAGTATTTTCCACACTAAAACAGGCTTTGATGTGAATTTTCAAAAGTTACTTCTGCCTTTATTGGACTTACTTAGCGAAGCATATTTTTTACTATTTATTTTTATTTAAACCCTTGAATTGTTATTTGTTATATGCTATAATTAATTCAAGGTAAGAAGTTTCATGCAGGCAGTCTGTTTGGAGGTGCTGCCATGATTCCGCAAACGAGAAATCCATCCAGGTATAAGAACGGCGACTTAATTCAGTTAAAATAACTTTTGTTTGGCAATATGTAGTTAATATCACCGATTAAAAAACACTTATAGTGTCGTTAACACAGGAACAAAACTCTATGTGTCCCATAATGGGGAAACTAGAATTTATCAATACTGGTTAAAATGATGAACAAGAGAAAAATTTTTATGGGTCTGGATATAATATTACTCTTGATTTATTTTTATCCTGTTATATTCCCAAGGGTTATATATAATGTATATGGTAATCATAGCAAGCTTATAATAATGATGTCAGTTTTTGCTTTTCCTCTTTTATATTATATAATTCGTTCGGAAGTTGCTAAGACCCCTTTTATGAATATAAGTGTGAAAAGCGCTTTGGTATCCACAGGTGTATTTGCTATATTCATTGTGGTAGATATTATCACCAGTCGTTTTGTCGCTCCATATTCTGATGTTTTGCGCTCATTTGAAGCATTGGTTGCAATAATGATTGGAGAAATATGCTATATTATTTCGGAAAAATTACATCGATAAAATTGAGGTTTTATCTAATTTAAGTAAAAGCCGGTCACTTTGGTTTATATAGTTGTAGTATTAGAAAACGCTGTCACAATAAGGTTTGTATTGTAACAGCGTTTCGTATTTATAGGATCCGGTGAATCTTAACATTATTTCTAATTAGAATCAGAACTGACTGTAGAACAACTCCGAATAAAATCCTCCGGCAGAGAGCAGCTGCGAATGGCTTCCCTGCTCGATTATATTCCCATCCTTCAACACCAAGATAAGATCAGCGTCCATAATCGTAGATAGGCGATGAGCTATGACAAAGCAAGTCTTCCCCTTCATAAGCTTATCCATAGCATTTTGAATCCTTATTTCAGTTCTGGTATCAACTGAACTTGTTGCCTCGTCCAAAATGAGAATCGAGCTGTGAGCAAGCATCGCCCTTGCAATTGTCAAAAGCTGCTTTTGACCTTGAGAAATATTATCTGCCTCTTCATTTATTACCGTATCATATCCCTCGGGTAGAGTCCTTATAAAGTAATCCACCTGAGCAGTCTTAGCTGCTTCATACACTTCCTCATCTGTTGCGTCAAGGCGGCCATATCTGATATTATCTCTAATCGTTCCGTTGAACAACCAGGTATCTTGAAGCACAATAGTAAACTCATCCCTCAGATCTTCTTTTGAAAACTCTGTAATATTATGACCATCTATTGAAATTCGTCCGCTATTCAGTTCATAAAACCCCATAAGCAGTTTCACGATGGTAGTTTTACCTGCCCCGGTAGGACCGACGATAGCAACCTTTTCACCTGGATTTACAGAAGCCGAAAAACCATCTATCACTATTTTGTTGTCCTCATATCCGAATACAACATCTTCAAAGTCCACAGAACCTTCTATATTATCAACAGGCACATCCGGACCTGTCACATAGTGAACCTGCTCCCCCTCTTCCAGAAGCCCGAAGATTCGCTCAGAAGCCGCCGCCGTGAGCTGAAGTTCGTTTAAAATATTTCCAAGTTGGGCGATGGGCTGAGTAAAGCGTCTCATATACTGCATGAATGCCTGAAGGCCTCCGATAGTAAGATTCCCTGAAGTTGCAAGGCTGACTCCGAGAACACATATGAGAACATAGCCGATGTTTGAGATTATGTTCATTATAGGCATCATGAGGCCTGAAATAAATTCTGCCATGCGGCTGGTTTTTCTGAGTCTGTCGTTAGTTTCATTAAATTCTTCAAGACGACTCTCTTCCCGATTGTATAACTTTATGATGTTGTGGCCGGTATAATCCTCCTCGATGATACCGTTGAGCTCACCCAGATAATTTTGTTGTCTTGTGAAGTAGGTTTGAGACTTCTTGATAATTCCGGTAACCACGATACCCACCACAGGGACGATTATCATAGCTACTATTGTCATTCTAATACTTATAATCAGCATCATCACCAGCACACCCAGAACCGTTACAGTAGCACTGACTCCCTGGGAAATCGTCTGGCTGAGAGTCGTATTGATTACATCCACATCATTTGTAATCCTTGATAAAACGTCTCCGTATTTTTGCTCATTAAAATAACTCAGTGGAAGATTATGGATTTTCTCAATCATCTTCTTGCGGAGCTGAAAGCTTACCTTGGTTGCAACCTTAGCAGTTAAAATGCTTTCAATAATCCCCACACCCCATGACATGCCATAAAGAATCAGCATTATTCCCAGAATTTCGATTATAAGGGTAAAATTAATACCTGGACCGTTCCCATTCATTTTAGCTAGAAATCCCCTTACCATTTCGTTTGTTGCACTTGCCATCACCATAGGGCCGGCAACATTCAGAAGTGTAGCAAGAGCGGACGTACAGAAAATAATCACCAGAACTACACGGTACTCTTTAAGAACGATCATTAGCTTCTTCATATTTTCTTTGAAATTCTCGGATTTTTCTATCGGTGAGGGTTTACGCCTGCTCATTTATCTCACCTCCTTTGCCATCTGCCTGAGAATTTAAAATATTCCCATTCTCCTGTGTCTGACCGATTTCCATATTTGGCTGAGACTTTGCTATTTCAATGTAGACCGGGCAATTATTAATTAAATAATCATGAGTTCCCTGACCTACAATTTCTCCATTATCCAGGACTATTATCCTGTCTGCATCTTTAATCATACTTACTCTTTGGGCTACCATAATCACTGTTGCATGTGACATCTCATTTCGAAGTGCCATTCTAAGTTCCCTGTCTGTTTTGTAATCCAAAGCCGAAAATGTGTCGTCAAAGATATATATCGGAGCATTTTTTATCAGTGCCCTTGCAATGGCAATTCTCTGTTTCTGCCCGCCGGAAAGGTTTGCACCTCCTTGAGAAACTTCGCCCTCAATTCCATTTTCTGATACAAAATCCATAGCCTGGGCCTGTGCCAACGCTTTTTTCACTGCGTCATCACTTCCCCTCGGATCACCGAACCTAAGATTCGAGGCAAATGTTCCCTTAAAAAGCATCCCTTTCTGTGGCACGTATCCAATCATATCCCTTAGCTTCTTCAAATCCATACGGCGTACGTCAACACCCCCAATCGTGACATTGCCGCACGTTACGTCAAATAGACGAGGAATAAGCTGCAAAATAGTGGACTTTCCCGAACCTGTTGATCCGATTATAGCGGTTGTCTTACCCTCTTCTGCAGTAAAAGTGATATGATCAATTACATTTTTCTCCGCATCCCCATACTTAAAACAGACATCGTTAAACTCCACAGTATACCCCACCGGTTCCCGGTCATCCGTTGTAAATATCTCAACAGGAGTCTCAAGCACCTCCTGAAGCCTGCTCAGAGAAATTCCGGCCCTCGGCAGCAAAACAAACACCATGGTTAAAAGGAGAAATGACATTATTATCTGCATGGAATACTGAATGAATGCAATCATATCACCCACCTGCATGTTCCCCATATCAATTGACTTGCCACCGTACCACAAAATAGCCACAGCTGTTGCATTCATGACAAACATCATTGTCGGAAATAACCCTCCCATGGTACCCATTATTATTCTTGATACACTTCGAAGGTTCTCATTGCTCTCATTGAAACGTTCAAGTTCATGATCTTTAGCATTGAAAGCCCGTATTATCAGAAGGCCTGTAAGATTTTCTCTCGCTATTAAGTTTATCTTATCAGTGAGCTTCTGCAGTCTCTTAAACTTTGGTGTTATGAGGATAAAAAGCATACCAATTATTAGAAAAACCACGAGAAGCGATACCGCTATTATCCACCCCAACGAAGTGGATTTTCTTAAAGCCATGACAATACCACCTATACCGAGAATCGGCGAGTAACATAAGAGCCTGATACCGAGAATAGAAACCATCTGAACCTGGGAAATATCATTGGTATTCCTTGTGATTAATGAGGCTGTAGAAAAATTGTTGAATTCTCCCTGAGAAAAGCTGGTTACCTTCTCAAAAACCTCCTTCCTTAAGTTTCTGGATATGCCGGTACCGATTATTGCTGCAATAAAACTTACAAGGACTGCTGCGCCGGCTCCTACGAGAGTAACCAGAATCATTTCAACGCCCTTTCCCCATATGAAATCCGTTGCTTTTGAGTTTGTTGCTTTGATGCCCGCATTTACCATATCTGACATGAGATCCGGTAACTTTAAACTTGTATATGCCTGAACGCCAAGCACTATCATGGCTATGACCAAGATGCCTGCGAAGGGTTTCAGATTGCGAAAAAATAATTTCATCTACAGTCGTTCTCCTGTGCTCATAGTGTTTCTCTTTCCCTAATCGCCAATTACCCTTATTATTCTAATCTTCAAGGAATTCTATATGTCCATCAGAAAGGTTCTTGATTCTAGCCAGACTGCAAACCGTATACCCTTTATCCCTTAACGCCTTGTTGCCCGACTGAAAGGCTTTTTCAATAAGAATTCCAACGCCGACGACCTCAGCCCCCTGTGCCTCTATCAGTCTGATTGCTCCCTGTGCAGCCTCGCCGCGTGCCAGGAAATCGTCTATTATCAATACTCTATCATTTCTATTTATGTACTTCTTATTTAATGTGAGCTGATATTCTGTACCCTTTGTATAAGAAGCCACCTCGGTCTGCGAAATGTTGTCCTCCAAAATCTTGCTTGTGGATTTTTTCAGTATGACCAACTTTACATTCATAGCCTTTGCAGTAAAAACACTTGGAGCAATTCCTGAGCTTTCTATAGTTACAACCTTAGTAACACCATCATCTGCAAACTTATCTGCAAAAGTCTTCCCTATGTTTTCCATGAGGTTAGGGTCCACTTGGTGATTGATAAAGCTATCCACCTTCAATACCGCCTCGTTAAGTGCCTGTCCGTCCTTCAAAATTCTCTCTTTAAGTTCTCTCATCTTTCCTCACCTGTCATTCTCTCTCATAATTGCATATTTCCCGCAGTCATTAATCATACCGGAGTCAAACACCTATGCCTGATAAGACGTTTCCTTATTGCTTATCACTACTATTTTATTCACATTTTTCAGTCATTGCAACTTCTATCTTGATTTCATCGGCAAAAATTAACATACTCCGTAGAAATTGTCTTGTAAAAAAAATTGTTTTGTTGTATCATAACCTATACGTCGTATCGCTGTTATACGATTTGCTTTTTGTTACACAAAGTAGACTTAAAATTCAAAATTACTTGTTTATCAGACATGAATGAAATTGCAAAACTTGATGTCTATGATTTTTTACAACTCTTAATTGATGTTATTATGAAGAGATATTGCCTGAGAAAGGAGAAGAATTACTCTATGAGAATAAGGAAAGATTTAGGATTTGATGAACCTGAGCTTGAAGAAATTGCATCTGTCTCCGATGCCCTCGCCCATCCTCTGAGGCTTCAACTTTTCAGATTTATAATGCAGTGCAACAGGTCCATGCAACAGGTGTGCAACAAAGATCTTGTGGATAGTTTTGACTATTCCCAATCCACCATTTCGCAGCACATGAAGCGACTTGTTAAGTCCGGATTAATTGAGGTTAAGCGAAAGGATAGCTTTTCCTATTACTATGCAAACCTCGGCATTCTAACAAGATACTTGAATTTGACCAAGAGGTTTTCGGTTTAGTCAGGGGGATGAGATGCTAAAGAAACTGGGTCTTTCTTCTATACAGATTTTGACAATTGGATTTGCTCTTATAATCTTGGTAGGTGGAATTCTCCTTTCTCTTCCATTTGCGACAGTGGATGGAAAAGGACTTCCATTTGTAGACGGACTATTCACATCTGCCTCTGCAACTTGCGTTACAGGTCTTGCCTTGTACGATACAGCCAGCGTGTTTAATTTTCGAGGACAGCTTATAATCCTTCTTCTAATTCAGACCGGCGGTCTCGGATTTATGGCAATTTTCGCTTCAATACTGACTTTCAGAGGGCGAAAGCTTTCCCTCTACAGCAGATCATTAGTTCTTGAAACCCTTGGAGCCGGAAAATTCGGCAGGCTTGATTCTGTTTTCTTCACAATGATAAGAGGAACATTTCTCATTGAACTTATAGGTGCCTCTGTGATCACCTACAGGCTTATGGCGATTTCCCCAAACATACCTGCTGACAAAGCAATATGGTCCGGAGTTTTTCACTCTGTATCTGCTTTCTGTAATGCAGGATTCGACATTTTGGGTAGTGTCCCCGGTGGTAAGCCCGGTGGTTCACTCGTGCCCTTCAACTGGGACGGAATTACTCTTATAACGATAATGCTTCTCATAATTTCAGGTGGAATCGGTTTTGTAGTCTGGAATGATATTTTGAGGTATAGGCTAAAATGGGAGAAATATCCTCTCCACAGCAAAATAATGCTGTCATTTACTATTATGCTCATCATGGTTTCGACATGTTTCTTCCTAGTCTGTGAATGGGATCATTCCTTCGTTAAAATGAGCGTTCCTGATAAAATAGTCAATGCTTTTTTCGCTGCTGTAACACCTAGGACAGCAGGGTTTGCAGCTACACCCACCAATAACCTGACTTCTGCCGGGCGCGGACTCACCTTAATTCTCATGGTCATCGGTGCGGGTCCCTGCTCTACCGGAGGTGGAATCAAGGTAACAACCTTCGTCGTGCTGCTCTTGTCCATGTGCTCCGAAGCAAAAAACTATCGAGACCTGGAAATTTTTAAACGAAGGTTGCCTGACGAAGTCAAGGCCCGTGCCCTGTCCCTGACAACTGCATATATCGGGCTTACAATAATCTCAACACTGATAATGCTCGTAATAGAACCACATTTCTCCCTGGATGAAGTGTTCTTTGAATGTATTTCTGCCATAGGAACTGTTGGCCTCAGCCTTGGAATAACGCCGACGCTGAGTCCCCCTTCAAAAATAATAATAATTAGTCTGATGTATGCCGGCAGACTGGGCAGCCTGTCTGTTGCCATGGCAATAGTAAGAAAGAAAATTGTACCTGCAATACGCTATCCGTCAGAATCAATAGTGGTTTAAACGCGAGATAATTATTATTTAAAGACTAAATGAAATCATGCAATGCCATGAAATCCGGAAAAAGCAAAGAATAAACCGTATAGAGAGCAAAACCAAATGATAAGACAGAGTTTATTTTACGATTTATTTAACTTATATTAATGACTTTTAGAATTATAGAACTAATTTAAATTTATGAAAACAAGGAGAAGTAATGCGTACTATTTTAGTGATAGGCCTGGGGCGATTCGGAAGCTCCCTCTGCAAGGCACTGGAAAATGAGGATGTAGATGTTATGGCGATAGACAGGCACGAACCCAGAGTCAACCAAATCGCTCCGTTTGTAACAGCTGCTCAGATCGGTGACTGCACTGATCCGATAGTAGTTGACGATCTGGATGTTAAGGACTTTGATGTATGCTTCGTATGCACAAGCGAAAGTCTCGAAAACAGCCTTGTAATAACTATGCTTTTGAAGGAACGGGGCGCCAGAAAGGTTGTCACAAAGGTAAATCAGGAAGTTCATGCCGCTCTGCTTCTGAGAAACGGAGCAGATGATGTCATATATCCGGAAAGGGACATGGCTGTTAGAACCGCCATGAGGTTCAGCGCCAGTAAAGCGTACGATTATGTCGAACTTAATAATAATTTCGGCATATTTGAAGTTGAAACTCCCAGCAAATGGATTGGGAAAACCATCAAACAGGTGGGAGTCCGCAAAAATTATCGTGTAAATATGATTGCTTACAAGTTCCAAGAAAAAATCGTAGGTCTAGACAGAGAGGAATACACTTTTAATAACAATGACCATTTGATAATTGCCGGTAACAGAGAAAACTTTAAGAAGTTAATAGAGCAGGACCTCGACTGAACACGAAAAACCTCCGGGGATACCAGCCATCAGTCCGGCATCGGACACAAGGTCGGCACCAAAGTTCTTCAGCGAAACTATGGCAGCCTTGCATCATTTATGGTAGGTCTCTCCCCTGCTGATTTTGAAAGCTCTATAAACCTGCTCCAGCAGGATAACCCTCATCATCTGATGCGGAAAGGTCATCTTAGAAAAACTCAGGGCAAAATCGGATCTCCTGCGTAAATTATCACCAAGTCCTGTAGAACCTCCGATCACCATGGCTATTTTGCTGTGCCCTTTTAAAAGTATATCGTCCAGTTTTTCGGAAAGCTCCACAGAGGAAAGGGGTTGCCCTTCCACCTCAAGGGTTATTACATAATCTCCGTCGTTTATCTTCGCCAGAATTCTCTCCCCTTCGGCTTTTCTGATTTTTGCTTCGTCAGCTGATCCTGCATGTTTAGGTGCTTTTTCTTCAGATATTTCAACTACAGAAACATTTCCGAAAGCAGAAAGCCTCTTTAAGTATTCATTTACCGCTGCAGTCCAATATTTTTCTTTAAGTTTTCCGACGGCAATAACTCGTATATCCATCAAACCTCCAAAAGTTTCCCCATACGGTCATGAGACGCCACGTCCATTTGAAAATCTCTGCCAATGATCATATCTTCTTCAAACAACCTGTTTTTAATAGTCAAGACAGCCTGCATTGGAGAATTGTTTTCTCTGGAAAGGTGTGCAAGCAAAATCCTAGGCTCCTGCTCCGGTTTATCATCGCCGAGATTCTTGCGAAACTCATTCATCTCATAAATAAATTCGGCCGACGTCTCATTTGAAAGGTGCCCTACATCGCTCAAAATCCTCCTCTTAAGCTCATAAGGGTATGGACCGCAATGCAAAATATTTACCTCATGGTTTGCCTCTAAAACCAGCAGATCAGACTTTGCCGCCTCCTCGACCATCTCCCGGCTGAAAACACCGGTATCTGTAATTATCGTCACCCTTCGGCCCCCCGAACTCAGGGTAAATCCCACCGGATCCTCTGCATCATGAGAGAGCTGAAATGGTCTGACTTCAATATCTCCCACTGCGAAGCTGCCCTCTTTAATTACAAGCTTTTCCCTGAGAGCCGGCATCTTTTCAAAAATAGCACAGGCTGTTCCCTCAGATGTGAAAATCTCTCCATTTTTTGCCTTCCTGCTCATCATCCTCAGACTTTTGATATGATCCGTATGTTCATGGGTCACCAAAATTCCGTCAATATTCTCCGGGCTTACTCCACATAGGCCTGCACCGTCACAGATTCTTTTTCCTGAAATTCCGGCATCTACCAATATATTCGTATTATCACTTTTAACCAGATAGCTGTTCCCGGAACTGCCACTGGCAATAGAACAAAATTTTAAACCCATAATCTCTTGGTATCCTCTTTTCTAAATCTTGAAAATTGCATATATTGCATATATCTTGAATTCCTCCGGCTTATCGAAGTCAGCAACTCCTGCTTAAATTTCCAAAACCCTAAGTATCTAATCTCTAATTATCCATGTCCTAAAGATTTCTGACACTCGATATTATACCACACCATTAAAAATTCCACACTCCTTATGGAATCCGTAATTTTCAATACATATTTTATTTTCTGACCATATGTCTAAAAAATAACTATATTTTTTTAATAAAACACTTGCAATCTCAATTGAAATTCAATATAATTTATGAATGAAATTGAAGATTTTTACAGACGGCGCGTGCTCAGGAAACCAGAACGAAGAGAACTATGGTGGCTGGGGCGCGGTTTTGCGATTGGATTTACAAGACAATGTCCACGAAAAGGAGATTTACGGAGGAGAGCCTGACACCACCAATAATCGTATGGAACTTACTGGTGTGATAGAGGCTTTTTCTGCTTTAAAAAAGCCCGATCAGGATATTGAAGTCTACACAGACAGCGCCTATATTGTGAATTGCTTTAAAAACAGATGGTATGTAAATTGGCAGAAAAACGGCTGGAAGAATGCTTCCGGGAAACCGGTAGAAAACAGGGATCTCTGGGAAAAGCTGCTTTCCCTTGTAGAATCACACAATGTGAAATTCGTGAAGGTCAAGGGTCATGTGAGCCTCCGGTCCTCCGAAGAAATGTGGGGAAAGCATTACCGCAAATTTTTAAAGGAGAGTGGATTCTCTCAAGATGAAGTAAGTATTGCTGATTTTAAAGCCATTACCGAAATGAACGTTCGGGTCGATGCCTTGGCTGTCAGGGGAGCCTGTGAGGCTAAGACCCAAAAGATATAGTCGATTACTTACATCGACAACCTGTTTTGTGCCCCCTACACACAGGCTTATTTGTGTTTCACGTTGTTTTAAGAAAGGAAACTAAAGAATGCAGAAGAGATTAGTAGGTACAGTATCAAGAGGTTTGAGAGCTCCTATTATCAAGGAAGGTGATGATCTGAAAAAAATTGTAGTAGATACAGTTTTACAGGCCGAGAAAGCAGGTGAATTCATCATCAGAAACCGTGATGTTCTGGCTGTTACGGAGTCAATTGTTGCAAGATCACAGAATAATTATGCAACTTTAGATGAAATTGCAAAGAGTCTTAGAAATAAGCTTGATGCAGAAGGATATAGCGGTCAACCACTTGGACTGGTTTTTCCTATCATGAGCCGAAACAGATTCGCTATCTGTCTTAAGGCCATCGCAAGAGCTGTCGATAAGCTTGTTCTTCTTCTCGGATACCCTTCTGATGAGGTTGGCAATCATCTCGTTGACTTGGATCTTCTCGATGAGAAGGGTATCAATCCATATACTGATGTTCTCAATCAGGAGCAGTTTGAGTCAATGTTCGGTAAGTCAAGACATCCGTTCACCGGAATGGATTACATCAATTATTACAAAGAGCTTGCTGAGGCTGAGGGTTGTGATGTTGAGATCTATTTCTCAAAGAATCCTAAGGCCATTGTAAAGTACACCGATTGTGTTCTGGCTTGCGACACCCACACAAGACATAGAACCAAGAAATTGGCTGCCAAAGCAGGAGCTAAGATTGTTTTGTCAATGGACGATATCATGACAGAATCTGTTGAAGGAAGCGGTTACAACCCGGATTTCGGTCTCCTTGGGTCTAACAAAGCTTCCGAGGATAGAGTTAAGCTTTTCCCTATCAACTGTCAGGATTTCGTTAATTCAATTCAGACTAGTATCAAGGAAGCAACCGGCAAAGATATTGAAGTTATGATTTACGGTGATGGCGCTTTCAAGGATCCTGTCGGAAAGATTTGGGAGCTTGCAGATCCTGTTGTATCTCCCGGTTACACCGCCGGTCTTGAGGGTACGCCTAATGAAATTAAGCTAAAATACATTGCTGATAATGAGTTCAAGGATCTGAAGGGCGAGGAACTTCAGAAAGCTATGAGGGATTACATAGAAGAGAAGGCTAAGGCTGCTTCTTCTGTTGAAGATGATATGCTGAAGCAAGGGACTACACCTCGCAGACTCACTGACCTAATCGGTTCTCTCTGCGACTTGACTTCTGGAAGTGGTGATAAAGGAACACCGTTTGTATATATTCAGGGTTACTTCGACCACTACACTGATTAATCATCTGTATTCAACAAAAACCAAAAGATTTATATAATATGCGTCGGGGCAAGCTTTGGAAACAGGTTTTGCCTCTGCGCATATTTTTTTCGTACACACAAAATATTTTGTTATCTTAGACAATCTTGTCATTCTATACTTATCCGTATAAGTCTGCATATTATTTCAGCTACAAATAAACTTTTGAAATACTCTTATATATGGCTGTACAATACATTAATTCCTATTGACATTTATTTCACACTCCAGTAAAATTGATATTGCAAATTATTACTCAATATTACATGGAGACTAAGATGAAGAAATTTAAGAAATTGCTGCCTTCTGTTTTAGTAATTGCAATGATGTTTGCTTTCACTGCGGAAACTTTCGCATGTACGGGCTTTTACATCGGAAGCAACTGGTCTGAAAATGGAAGCACCTACTATGGCAGATCTGAGGACTATAATGAAGAACAAGTCAAAATTTTTGGGGTAAAGCCTGCAATGGACTGGCCCGACGGATCTTTATTTAAAATTTCCGACGGATTCACGATGCCTAATCCTCCTCACACTTATCGTTACACCTACTGTAAAGATTCACCTGCGGAGGGCAACTACCTGCTTGATAAAAACGGTAACCCTGAGGGAGAGTATTGCGCAGAAATCGGTATCAACGAAAAAGGGGTCGCAATGAGTGCAACCGTTTCAACTTACTACAACAGCAACGCTGAGGCTGCTGATCCACTCATAAGCGACGGCCTTATCGAAGCTGCTCTGGGAAGTGTAATCTTGGGATCTTCTGCAACGGCTAGAGAAGGAGTTGAGCTTGTTGGCAAGATTATTGATGAAAAGGGTGCCGGTGAATGTAATTCGCTCTTCATCAGCGATTCTAATGAAGTCTGGTTTATGGAAATCGTTTCAGGTCATCAATGGGCTGCTATCAAGCTTCCGCCTGACAAAGTAATGGTTCAGCCTAATCTTATGCTTATGAATTCAATCGACCTGAATGACAAGGAAAATGTGATAGCATCGAAAAACATCAAGTCTTTACCTGAATCAAAGGGATTTTTGGTAACCGATAAAAACGGAAACATAGACGTTACAAGAACATATGGCAAACCATACGCCGGAGACGGCACTACTGTAAGATATTGGCAGGGATTAAATTATATGAATCCTGCGAAAGCAGCTTCTCTGGATTATAGGACTATCCATAGCCAAAACAATCCCGCACCATTACTCTATGAGCCTGACAGAAAACTTACAACCATGGAGGCTTTACGACTTCTCGCTTATAGGGGTGAAGGCAGCAAGCATGACACTAATGCCGGAACAGCACCATATGCAATCGGGAATGGCAATCAGACGGAATGCCATGTTGTGGAAATCAGGAAGGATATGCCTGCACCGCTGGCATCGTTGCAGTGGCAGGCTATGGCCGATGCTGAATGGTCTGTTTATCTTCCGTATTTCTCTACGTTAATTACTGAAGTCAACGAAAAGTATAACGAGCCTTCTCTTAAATATGTCGACGGCTCACTGTTGTGGGTTTTCAAGCAGATCAACTATCTCTGCTACAGTCACAGGAAAGAAACGGGCAACGATAACTACGGTGTTAAAATCAAAGAATATTTTGCAAAATATCAGCAGAGCATCATCGAACAGCAAAAGACAGTAGATAAAGATATGCTTGCATTTTACAATGTAGACCCTGCTTTAGCTCAGAAAAAGGCCAATGAAATCAGTTTGAAGTTATCTGAACAAGCATACAATATGGGAAGAAAAGTTTTAATGGAACTTAATGAATATATTCAAGCCGGAGATGACAGCAAACCATTCGTACCAAGTGGACTCACAAAAAATGAAATGCCTGACTACAGCTTTGAAAGTGCTGAAATTGAACAGATCACACCTGGGACACCTGTAGAAAAAATCGAAACAGGTACCAAAAAAAATAATAGCGACAAGACTGATGACAAGAAAATCATAAGTGCTAAAGATGGCAAGCTCACCGATGAAGATAAAAATACAAAGACGTCTGTCGACAATGACAAAAACAAGAAGAAATCACCTGTAAAGACTGCCGATGAGCAATCTGTATTCATCTGGATCGCTATAATCGCTATAATTGTATCATCAACCACAGTAATCCATATCAAGCGAAGAAAAGCTTAACTCTAAATAATTGGGTATAAATATGTGAGATTAAAGTTTACAATTAGGTAAACTTCGGAGGATATCAATTTGTAAAAAAACGGAGGTGAAGATGTCAGAAGATTTAAAATTTACAAGGGAAGACAAATGTATATACCTGGGCGATGAACGGTCAAACGCCAAGGCATACATCACCTTTACCGAACCTGTTGACGGTGTCTCTGTTATTGAACACACAATAGTTGATCCTTCAATTGGAGGACGTGGAATAGCCGGTAGGTTGGTTAAAGAAGTCGTGGATTTGGCACGTGATAAAAACATTAAATTAGACGCCACCTGTTGGTATGCTAAGAAAAAATTTGAACAGGTTCCCGAATACAGCGACGTGTATGTGCATGATGATACAATAAAATAGAAACTGTTAAAATACTGAAATGATGTTATGAATGACTAAAATAGGGTTCACTTGAAGAAGTGAACCCTATTTAAATTAATGTTATTTTTATTCTTCAACGGTCTCTTGAATACCTAAAGACATAATTAAGGATAGAGCTAAACGTTGAAAAACAAACCAGCAAAATTTTATAGTAAAAATCTCCTGCTGTTTCGGTATACATATATGCTGAGTATACTGCTACGCAAATCACCGGGACCATCAAAACTACACATCTTGAAGCATAACTCCTTTTACTGCACTTCTTTGACAACATTCTCTTGGAAATTTCGGCACCTATGGCGAATCCGGAAATTATAAGCAGAGCATTTATAATTAAATTTGTGTAACTCATAACATATTCCTATGAAGACCAACCGTAAGATTCCAACTTTTGAAGATTATGACAAGGGAGAACATTTATAGCTATCCTATAAGACGGTGTAAAGGCATTTTTAGAGCGTTAAGACTAAAAGAGGTATCAAAGCATGTCTATGGATAAAATCAGTCTTAAACCTCAATTTGAAGAAAATTAGCAGATGAAAAATATTGATAAATTTGGTATAACTAAATGTTATTAGGAGTAAGGAGGTATGACCTTTGGATAATAAAGAGCTGTCTATCACAACTGATAGTGAGTATAAAAAGCTATTGTCAGAGTTAAAAGAGAAAGTAAGAAGTAGTCAACTTAAAGCTGCAATAAAGGTAAATTATGAATTGTTAGATTTGTATTGGACTTTGGGAGAATACATTGTAAAAAATCAAGAACAACATTCATGGGGAGATGCCTTTATAAAATCGTTAGCTAAAGATTTGCAAAAAGAGTTTCCTGATATGAAAGGTTTTTCCGAAACAAATATTAAATATATCAGAAGGTGGTATTTATTCTATATGAAAGGGCTACAAGGTGTAGCCGAAATAGAAAATAACGACGGCAAATCAAAAGGGCTACAGGCTGTAGCCCAATTTGATGAAAGAGTGATTAACCATATTAAACAGATACCATGGGGACATAATCAAAGAATAATAAATAAGTGCAAGACCATTGATGAAGCCATCTATTATGTGAATAAAACCATTGAGAACGGGTGGAGCAGGAATGTACTTGAACATCAAATAGAAAGCGGATTATATGGCAGAGAAGGAAAATCTATAACAAACTTTGAAAAAGGTTACCCGCTTTGCAATCAGATCTTGCAAGACAGACATTAAAAGATCCATATCATTTTGACTTTCTTACCATTCGTGAAGGATACGATGAGAGAGAACTACAAAAAGAACTGGTTGACAAGATTTCTGATTTTTTGCTTGAACTTGGCGAGTGATTTGCTTATATTGGCAAAGAATACCACTTAAATATAAATGGCGATGATTTTTATATTGATTTGCTGTTTTACAATTTGAAACTCCATTCTTACATTGTTATAGAATTGAAAGCGGAGAAGTTTTAAGCCGGAACATTTAGGACAGCTTAATTTCTATGTAACAGCAGTGAATAGAGAGTTAAAAACCGATAGAGATAATGCTACGATTGGACTTCTTATTTGTAAAGATAAAAACGATGTCGTTTGTGAATATTCATTAGAACAAATATCACAGCCTATAGGTATCAGCAAATACGAGATTACTAAGTTGCTTAAAGCGGAATATAAGAGCAGTTTGCCAAGTATTGAAGAAATAGAGAAAAAGATTAAGGAAATAGATACGGATAATTAAAAATAGAAAAGAAATGAATAGATATTAGCTAATGACGATTGGATAAAATCACGAATCGTCATTTTTTATTGCAATGAAAGGAGAGCATATGCAAGAAAATAAAAATGAACAAACTACAGGAACAAAGATGACAAAGAAGATTGGGAAAGTAACCTATGAGGTTATTGTTCACTTTAATGAAAATGCTACTGAAACTATGCAGGATAAACTAAAAAGGATCATGCTGATGGAATTGCGGAGAAAATCGGACGAAAAAAAAGATGATTTTGATTAAAAAGTCCTTGACAAGTGGCAACAGGATAAGCCAACCCTTCTGTTGCAGCTGTCATCGCAGCTGAAACGATAGATGTGGCGGTTAGCCTTATAATCGTATCCGTCACAACATTTCCGTTAAAACTTTTCTGATAAACTGTATAGTCACTTGGCGAACCATATGGACAATACTTAGTAACATTGTGCATTTTGGCATATACATAGTTCCCATTAAAATCATGCTGATTAGCGGTAGCGGCAACTGCAGAAATCGGTAATGACATAACAACTACTGCCATTATAAAAACTACTATCCTTTTCATAAGTTTGACCTCTTATTCTTTTATGACCAAGGTTTGAATATTATTGCACTATTCAGGTTACTTATGCTTCCAATTGAATTATAACACCTATCCGCATATTATCAAGCAAAATGTTTATCACTTTAATTTATCATGTCGGGATGAGTCGTTGTCAAATCTCGTTCCAATATCATGAAATGTACACCCGAAAATAGCAGGGATTTACTTCCGAGTTCCATGTTTTCCGTGATTTCCATACTTACGGTTTCTATAATGATAATATGTAAAGGCAAATACCAAAAGTCCGGTTGCAATGTAAAAACATATACTCGAACATTTTACATACCCATCGGCAAAATTGTAGAGGCTAAATACAATCATTACTGCTGCACTTACAACCCACAACAACAGCAAAATCGTTAAAACTGAAATTCTCCGCCTCATGATTTTTCTCCCTTATATCTTCCTGTCTCACATTCCTTGTCCATATTACCCTGCCCTAACTCCGTTGGGAACCGGCTTTTCCGGACTGGCTAAAACAGGAATTATTCCATCCTCATACCCGATGTCAAAAAGCATACCCTGAGATGTAATACCAAACATCTCCCTAGGTGCAAGATTTACAACAAACAACGCCTGCCTACCCTCTATCTCACGGGGATTCTCTCTCTCCTTCTTCATGCCACAAAGAATAATTCTCTTAAACTCACCGAAATCCACCGTGAGCTTTACCAGCTTGTCAGACTTTTCCACATCTTCCACAGACAAAATCTCCCCTATCCTTATATCGATTTTATCCAAATCCTTAAGCTTGATTTCATCCTTTACCGGGGCAGACTTTATTCTCTTAAGCTCGGCGTTTTTTCCTTTTACTTCGATCATAAATCTTCACCTCCGTCTTCATAAACTTCCTCATAAAAATCCCCTCATCAATTGCATCTATTCCATCGGCAACAAAACAAATATAAAAAATAAGAAGGAAAATCAGATCCAACCACGGAGGCGTAATGGAAATAATGCTCATGACAAGCGGATGAACCAAAAGTAGACATCCGGCAAGAAAAACAGTGATTTTCAAGCTGTGAACAAGGCATGCATATCCATGGATATTCAAAAATCTCCCCGTATAATTCCAGTATCTGTTAGCTGTCACAAGATGAATCAAAATACCTGCCGTAAGTTCGACAAGCGTGGCGATAAAAAACAACAGTATCAACATATAGGCAAAGGCATCCATGAGTAGCTGGTGTGCCACGAACAGAGATAACACCATCATACATCCGTACAAAGGCATATAAGGACCCCTCATTATACCCCTGTCAAACCTGTGCCTATCTTTAATCAAACAATATATGTTATCCGTTAACCAGCCGATTACGGAATAAATTGCAAATAGCTGCATAAGTTGAATCGCACTGAATCCGACACTTTCCTGAACATTCATGGCATATCTACCTTCTTGTGTGTCAAAGTACCATCTCCTGAAATATCCACGGTCTCACCATTATATTTTGGTATTTTTTTAAATTTCAGAGCAAAAAAGTCCTTATTCCTCGCCATAATTTCCCTAAATATCAGCTGGACATTGTCCTGACGAATCTCTTTCGGTCCAACCTGATCAGTAGCAATCCCTCTCGTTTTCATATCTGCATTCTGTCCTATATAAATCGCCCTGGGTAGATGAAATGATTGAGTCACAACAATCGCACGATTTACTCCAAAGACCTGTTTGGCTCTCACCATACTCTGATATGTATTTATCCCTTGGTAATCACAAAAAACGTCATCGCCGGGCACGCCCTTTTCCTTCATATATTCAAGCATTACTGAAATTTCGTCATAGTAATCTCCGGTCCCATCTCCGCTAAGCAAGATTTTCGGAGCCAATCCCCTTGAATACAAATCAAAGGCTGCATCAAGCCTTGCTTTCAATATGGGCGAAGGGGTATTCCCTGACAAAACAGCCGCCCCCGGAACAATGATTGCTTCGGCACCAAAATCACGAACTGCTTCTACTGACTGTCCGGAAAGTGAAGAATCGTTTCCTCTGTACGAACCCAGAATATTAGGTTCTTCTAAAGTTTTGATGTGTTGGCTTATAGCAGCTATGGAAAAAATCAATATCAGTAGAATCGCTGATATTGATATAATTATTTTCTTGCGCTTTTTCCTTTTTTGATACATGTTTACCCCTGCTATCATTTTTTGCATTTGAGGCTGAATTGTGTTACAATTCAGTTACTATCAGTATACCACAGAAGGGTCAAAATTCATAATATTTTACAATGGGATTATTAGTTTCTAGAGAAGAAAAAAAAGAAGATACGGTCATCAGGGTCGGAAACGCCACCATAGGTGACGGCTCTTTGTGTATCATCGCCGGTCCCTGCACCATAGAGAGCCGAGGACAGCTGGAGGAAGTAGCAGAGGGGCTTGCCAAAACAAGCACCAATATCCTTAGGGGTGGTGCTTTTAAACCGAGGACTTCATCGTATTCCTTCCAAGGAATGGGAAAAGACGGTCTTGACCTGCTATCTCGGGCTAAAGCGATAACTGGTCTTCCAACTATATCTGAAATTGTTGATATAGCTGATTTATCGTTATTTGACGATGTTGATATTTTGCAAGTTGGAGCAAAGAACATGCAGAATTATACCCTGCTTAAGGCACTTGGCAAACAAGAGAAACCTGTTTTGTTAAAGCGCGGTTGGGCAAACACAATAAGTGAATTTCTGGAAAGTGCCGAGTATATTTATCGAGAGGGGAATCATAATGTAATTCTCTGCGAGCGAGGTATAAGAACTTTTGAAACCTCTACTAGAAATTCATTTGACATTAATGCAATACCACTTTTGAAGGAGAAGTCCCACCTTCCTGTAATCGGTGATCCCAGTCACGGGACAGGTGTTTCAGGACTTGTGCTTCCTGTGAGCATGGCGATTGTTGCAGCAGGTGCTGACGGACTGATGATAGAAGTGCATAATAATCCGGAATGTGCTCTCTGCGATGGTTTCCAATCTATAAATCTTGAAGAATTTAAACTCTTAGAAAATAGGGCTAGAATATATGAAAAAATTCGAAATTTCAACTGCACATCCATATGAAATCTGCATTGGAGAAGGTATCATGTCGGAAAGTGGAAATCTCATAAGCACTGTCCTCGAGCCTTGCAAGATTGCAATAATCACTGATACCAACGTAAACGGACTCTATTCCCAGGTTTTTCTCACTTCTCTGATTGAGAAGGGATTTGAGGTGTCAAAAATCATTTTTCCCGCAGGTGAACATTCAAAGAATATGACAACCTACGGTAACGTACTTGAGGCACTTGCTGACGAAGGAATCAGCCGATCTGATGTCATAGCCTCTCTTGGAGGTGGAGTTGTCGGGGATATAAGCGGGTTTGCAGCTGCTACCTATATGAGAGGAATCAAATACATTCAAATTCCAACAACGTACATATCTTCTATCGATGCTTCTGTCGGCGGTAAGACCGGCATTAACCTGCTGTCCGGCAAAAATCTCGCCGGCGCTTTTTGGCAGCCCTCAATGGTAATTTGCGATCCGAAGGTTTTCGAGAGTTTGCCGGCAGGTCAGCTGCTTGAAGGGGCTTCTGAAGCTATCAAAATGGGCATATGTTCCGATGGCAGTCTAATTCCTAAGGTTTTGGATAAGGATTATTTGTATGTGATAGAGCGAGCAGTATCTATCAAAAAATCAATTGTCGAAGCCGATGAGCTTGACACAGGTCTCAGACAAATCCTCAATTTCGGTCATACTGTGGGACACTGCATCGAAAAAGCAAGTGCCTATTCCATTTCCCACGGACAGGCAGTTGCAAAGGGAATGGCAGCCGAAGCCAAAGCTTGTGCTGCCATGGGGTTCACATCAGTTGATGTGTATGATGAAATTGTATCTATTCTATCAGAAGCAGGTTTTGATCTTTCAATTCCTTTTTCCGGAGAAGAACTTTATAGTTATGCCCTTTTAGATAAGAAGATATCCTACGGAAAAATTACAATTACAGTGCCCGACCGAATAGGACAGAGTCACCTTTCAAAGATTTCTCTGCTGGATTTGAAGGTCTTTTTCGATAGTGCTGTCTAGCTGTCCGGTTTTATTCCAATCTTCTTTTGCCAATGAAAATACAAGAGAATCTCTTAACTGGCCTGTATATATTCTATAGGCCTTTCTTATTTTCCCTTCATATTGAAAATTGTTTTTCTCAGCAACTCTTTGTGACCTTTCGTTCACCGGGGAAGTACATATTGTGAGAATCTCCATATCAAGATTCTCAAAAGCATATCTGATTATTTCTCCGGCAGCTTCTGTCATATAGCCTTTCCCCCATTCCTTTCGGTCAAGGCTGTAACCTATTTCTTTACTCCTGGCATCAGGACGGAATCTGTCCGTTTCAAGGGCTATGGACCCTATAAGTTTACCGGGTTTTCCATCTTTGTCCTTTAACCTGATACAAAATGCCCCTGTGGGAATGAACATTCCCTCAATTATCATCTTCGACTCTTCTACACTTTCGTGGGGTTTCCAGCCTGCGTGGGGACCTACATCAGGATCCTTTGCATAGGCATAGAGTTCCTCCGCATCTTGAACTTTAAAAGGAGTGAGAAAAAGCCTTTCTGTTTCTAATATTTTGTTGTCCATTTCGGATACCTCGATCAAATAATTATCTGCTCTGTTTTCGCTATTCTGTGGTGCTGATTATCTCTTTGCTGTTTCGATCTATCTGACTTACTTTGAGCTGATCAGCCTTGCCGGGGTCTACTTCGTCCACCAGTCCTAATAGGGTCGGACCGAGATAGAATGTCTTGAGGAGAGTCCCGTTCAATGTCACCTTGCTGTATTCTGTGAAATTCTCTCCCTTGATGTAGTACTTATCGCCGGCCTCGACTATTTTATCAATTTTAATCGGCTTGACACCCATTTTCATGTTTGTTGCCGTTACGGCATTCTTTCCTCCATACATATACTTCTTGCCGTAAAGTGCGTCATATGCCAAAGCTTTCAGTCCTTCCAGGTACTCCGGTTTCGATCTGTCCACATTTTGTCCATATCGAATTATATTTCCGGCGTGTATTCCAAGCCTGTTGAAGAGTACACTGCTCAGTTCGTATGCGTTGAGTTTTCCATCTTCTTTTTCCATAGGAAAATTTGACCAGATTACATATTGAGTCTGATACAAATCCCTGAGAGCATAAGTTTCTTCTGTGATATCAAGAGCAGGTATGTGATCTCCAAACATAACCAAAACGGTCGGCTCATTGAATTTAGATAGCTCTGCGGTAAGATCTCTGACAAACTTATCCATTTCATAAATCTGATTTACATAGTATTCATACTTCCACTTGAGTTCTTCGCTTGGTGCTGCTGTTATCTGAATTGAAGGATTTTTAATCAGTTGTTCCGGTGGGTATTTCCCATGACCCTGGACAGAAATAGTGTGAACGTAATCTCTCCCGTCTGTACTCTTTAGAGCATCCATAATCGCTCCTGTAAGAACTGCGTCCTTTGCCCAATTCTTTGGCGTTTTATCCACATCACTCATATACTCGACAGATGTAAAAGTATCAAATCCCAGGTTTCTGAACACCTGGTTTCTGTTATAGAAAACCGCTCTGTGGTTATGTATTGCGTGTGTTGAAAATCCCAGAGTTTTCAAGTCAAATGCTGTGCTTTCCATCGTGTTATCCGTCAACACAGATTTATACGGATATTCCCCCGGTCCAAAGAATCTTGCGCTGACTCCCGTAAGAGTTTCAAATTCCGTGTTGGCTGTTCCGGCTCCACATGCAGGAACTTCAAGTATTCCCGAAGAGTAATTCTTCATCAGCTCCCTGTAATACGGCATAGGATCCTTATCACATTGAATATTTGTGAAAAGTTCCGGATCAACAAAAGACTCAAGCTGTAGATATATAATGTTGGGGTATTTCTTACTTTCGGCGGAATCCCCCGCCTGGAAGTAATCTTTATTTCTCTCGGAAAGCCCTGCTGAAGATAATATTTTGTTTATGTTCTCTGCAGAATAGTCAGAAGGTTTTTTTATTCCCGTATTTACCCACGTACTTATGAAACAGTATGGGATTCCGTAATCTCTGTACGCATACGCCAAGTTTCCGAAGAATGTACTGACAATTCCGCTGTTTATGGCTCCCATAGTGGCAGCTCCTGCAATTATGCACATTAGAAAAAAGCCGGCAACATTTCGCCTATAGTTTATCGGTTCCTTCTTTTTCGGTCCCTTGATGAAAAGGAACACCACTCCGATAACCAGCAAAATCAGACCTACAGCTATCAGGACTATCTGCAGTTTTGACAGATAGTTGGTTATGAGTGTGGCACCCTCCGTTATAGCACTGAGATCCTTAACTGTGAATGGAGTCATTCTCTGTGTTAATATGATTCCGTTAGCAATTCCGATTGCAGCCCAGCAAGCAGTAATTATGGTAATAGCGAATACTCGGCGCCTAAACAGGGCAGCGAATGTCAGTGTCGCAAAAATTATCAACGTGTTATACAAAAACACAAGTGGGGAGTTTACAAGAAATTGAAAGCCACCTGCCCAGGACACTCCCTTTCTCGCAAGGGTTTCCATAAAAAGATTCAGTATGAAGGCATAAACAACACAAAACCCCAAAAAACCATGTCTGTATTTGTCAAATGTCAATTTTAAATCATGGAAACTTTTAACACCATTTGAGATTCCCGTCTCAGAAACGTTATTTCCGCTTACAGGTTCGAATTGAGCAGAATTGTTCCAGTTCTCTGTATTTTCAACTTCTTCGTTACGATTTTTATTTCCGATGTGACAACCTGCATCACCATTAATCCCAACGCTTTCTCCCTGCTCCTCTATATTTTTCTTTCTTAAAAATCCCATTAATCTACCCTCTGTTTTCAATTTCGTTAAAAAAGTCTTTTTCTCCTCATTTATAAGTCTGCTTATGAGTTTTATGTATATTTTCTGAAATCCTGTTGCTAAGTCCGGCAAAATCCTCTATAGACAATGTCTCCGCCCTTCTTCTGGGATCGATTTTCTGCTGTTCAAGCATATCTGAAAGTTCTGATTTTTCGAGACCGTCCAGTGTGGATACGGAATTCAGAATCGTTTTTCTCCTTTGATTAAAACCGGCCCTCACAATTTTAAAGAAGAGCTCTCTGTCACTGACTTCCCATGGCAAAGATTTTCTTCTGTCGAGCTTCAAAACAGCAGAATCAACCTTTGGTTGTGGCTGAAAAACCGTCCTTGGAACTGTTGCAACATAATCAGTCTCGCAATAAAACTGACAGGCTATCGAAAGAGCACCGTAGATTTTGCTTCCGGGTTTTGCCACTATACGCTCTGCAACTTCCTTTTGCATCATAATAACCATTGTGTCCATTGCCACTTCTTTTTCCAAAATGCCCATAATTATCGGGGTGGTTATATAGTATGGCAGGTTACCGAGGACAGCAACTTTCCCGATAGTTCCTCCTCTCTCCTTCCATCGCATTTTCTCCCTTGTTATTATCTCCGAAAAATCCACCTTTAACACATCTTGATTTATTATTTCGAGTTTATCGTTTTTTCCTAAATTTTCTTCTAAAAGAGGTATGATGTGACTGTCAATTTCTATCGTTACAACTTTTCCGGCAATCTCAAGCAAGGACTCTGTCAGCGCCCCCATTCCCGGGCCGATCTCAATTACCAGGCTGTTCTCATCCAACTCTGCAGATTCTACAATTTTGTCAATTATATTTTTATCCACAAGGAAATTCTGCCCGAGGCTGTCGGAACGACGAAATCCATGTTTACGGCTTATCTCTCTGATTCCACTTCTGGTGTATACCTTCATTCATATCTCCCTAATAACCCGCTCAAATTCCTCAATGGGAATTTCGTAACCGTTCAGTTTATTGAGCAATGCCTTGCCGTTGCTGTATCCTATGTCCAGCTTATCACAAAACAACATTCTTCGTTGACGGGATGTCTTTCCCCCGATGAGACCATAATTTATGAGAACGGCCATCTCGTAGGGGCGAAAATCTTTTGTTTGTTTTCTTAGAGACTTTTTTAATGCCTCTATAATATCTTCAGGGGCTGCGTTCTCAATGCCCACATCCCCTTTCTTGCCAGCCTTCTCCGGTGTCAGAAAAGCCTCTTTTGCTTCCGGAAAACGCTCCATTATTTTTTTTCTTATTGACCTACCTCCATGATCCGGATCAGTAAATACTATCAGGCCCTTTGTTGCATTAGCGTTTTCCATGACCTGCCACATTTCTTTACTCATTCCAAATCCATGGGTTTCTATTGTTGTGGCATCCACAGCTCTTTTTATTGCCGCTGTATCATCTCTTCCTTCAACCACTATTATTTCTTCTATCTTTGGTTTCATGTTTTATTGTCCCGGGGAAGATTCATCTCGATTTCCATTCTCAGGGTTATTAGTAATGGCAGGATTTTCCGGATCAGTATTGCCCGGTGTGCCTTCGTCCGAATCTTGTTCCCGCTTCTCCCGACTATTGTTTCCTTTATCAGTTGATGGAGTTACACCTTTGGGAACTGTGCTGCCATCACCCAGTATGAACAGTGTTTCTCCCGGTCTGATGAGTTTAAGCTGAAGTTTCGCCTGTTCCTCAATGTACTCGGGAGTATTTACGTTTTTAAGTTCCTTAGTCAATTCCTTCTTTTCTTCAATCAGCTGTTTATTATGCTTTTTTAAATCAGAGTTTTCTTTCAATAGTGAAACTGTGTCTTTTGCAAGGAATAAAGCATATCCTATGGCACAGATCACCGTTATAATAATTATTATTCTCGCCCAGTTATATCGTATTTTTTTCTCCATGACATCCCCCTAATATCCAATCCCTGGCTTCAGCTATTCTGAGAGGTTGACATACGCATACTCCATCTTCTGTGATGCATGTATCTGAGCAAATCTCACATTTATATTTAGGCTCAAGGTAGTCGGTCTCAAGATTAAGCTCCCTAAGCAGCGTTTCTTTTTTCCCCTTTAATTCCTGAATCCGTTTGTCGTATTCAGCTTTGGTAGCTGCGCCTCCCCTTGATCCTTTGATAATCCTTTCTCTGTATGCTTCTTGTAAATGTCTTTCTACATCTCGAATTTCAGGATGCCTGCCATACAAATCTGCTGCTCGCTGTTTCGCAGCAGTCTGAGCTTCTTCTCTTAAGAAACGAAGATAATTTTCAAGATCATGCGGTGTTACTTCCGCAGCCTTATGTTCAGCAGTTTTCTGCTTGGTTTCCTCATTTTTCCGCCCCTCTAATACCTTGTTTACATAATTGAAGTTCGGCTCTCTGATACCGGTGGTCTTCTTGCAAGCCTCAAGTATTCGCTCAAGCGAAAAGCCTTCTTTATCCAGCCACCTGTTCATCATCTCTTTTTCTCCAAGGTTCGCCGGTCTGTCATAGCCAAAAAGTGTTTTCATTATAACGGAATATACGAAATGTCTCTCGTCATGTTCCCTAACATATCGGATAGCGGATTCCTTGTCACGTATTCCCTTGTCCAGCCAATTTTCAACAACCTTAACAATGTATCGCATATCCCCTTTCTGCCTATTGGCAGAGTACTGTGCTGCATAGTCTATCAGATCGACTTGAGCATGTCTTTCGTTAACCAGATTAATGATAGCCTCAAAACCGAAAGTCGTCATCTGGGTGCCTATTATTTTTTCCAGATTTTTGATTAATGTCTTAATCTTTTCATTGCCAAAAACATTAGTTTCCCCGGCATTGCCATTTTCTTCATCTCCGGCAACTGCAGTATCACCGTCCTCACTTGGATTATCAAGTCCTATGGAGTAAAATCTGTTTTTGAGTTTAAGAAATTGGACTGAAAAGTCCGGCTCCCCGTTCTCTCCAATGTAAATCCTTTTGATAACTCCCATGGCTTCCCAATATTCCCAAGCTTTCAGGACCTTGTCCTGAGTTATTCCGAGGGTTGATGCCATAACTCTAGTTTCAAGATCCATATTATGCTGGCTGCACATTGCCCCAAACAAATAGACTTTTACATAGTCACTTGGAGCACTTATCATATATTCACTTACGAATAGATTTTCTACATAGGTATCTTTTAGGAAAAAATCGTTTGTTGGTTCGATTACGTATTTCATTCTAATCCCCTTAAGCGAGCTTCCCCGGTAAGATTTACAAATTCCGTATACTCCGCTCTCCATCCTAATTTAATGGTTCCGGTAGGACCCGCTCTATGCTTTGCGATATGAACTTCTGTAATTCCCTTTTCATCGGAATCCTCACCGTTATAATATTCATCATTATATAAGAACATTACAATATCTGCGTCTTGTTCTATTGAACCTGATTCTCTAAGGTCAGAGAGCAAAGGTCTCTTGTCCGTTCTTGCTTCGGGGCCTCTTGAAAGCTGCGATAAAACCAGAAACGGGCAATCCATTTCCTTTGACATCAACTTGAGGTTCCTTGAAAGCTTGCTTACTTCCTGCTGCCTGTTCTCTCCCTCCGCTTCCATTAACTGGAGATAGTCAACGATTACCAGATCTAAACCGTTCTTCGCTTTAAATCTTCGGCATTTGTTCTTCATCTCAAGAATAGAGATAGCTGCTGTTTCGTCTATGGCAAGCTTGCTCATACTGAGGTCATCCACTGCCTGATTCAGTTGATCCCATTCCTCAATCAGAAGTTCTCCGGTTCTGAGTTTTGTGGAGCTTATCCTTGCTTCCATTGAATGAAGTCTTGCTCCCAGTTCTTCTTTCCCCATCTCAAGGGAAAAAACCATCACTGATTTTCCCTTCTTAGCTGTATTCTTGGCGATATTCAGTGCAAGGGCTGTTTTTCCCATTCCCGGACGAGCAGCCAAGATATTGAGTGTAGATTTCTGGAATCCCCCGATCTTATTATCCAAGTCTATAAACCCGGTTTCAAGGCCGACCTTCCCTTCTCTTTTACAAGCTTCGTCTATCCTTGCCATGTTTGCAACAAGAACCTCTCCTATCATACTATAGTCGTGGGTCTGGTGTGACTGTGCAATTTCGAAAATTGCACTTTCTGCATTTTCCAAAATAGCCTCTGCCGGCATTTTCCCATCATAGCTTTGGGTTTGGATATCTCCTGAAATTTGAATCAGACGACGAAGTATCGCCTTGTTATGTACTATCTTTGCATATTCTGATGCGTTGGAAACCGATGGGACATCTGACGAGAGACTTCCCACATATGCTCGTCCACCTACAGTCTTCAGAGTTCCTCTTTTTTTCAGCTGATCGGAAACTGTTATTAAATCTATAGGTGAACTCTTTTGGGCCAGGTCTTTGATGGCTGCAAAAATTTCTCTATTGTGAGGATCATAGAAATCCTCCTCACCCGCATAATCTATCACATCTGTAAATGTCTCCTCACCTCTGAGGAGTATAGCCCCAAGAGCAGTTCTCTCTGCATTCAGATCTTGTGGTGGTATTCTACCTGCCATTATGCTTCCTCTTTTACATCTACCTTAACCCGTCCTGTAACTTCCGGATACAATTTTACTTCAACTTGTACGATTCCAAGTTCTTTGATCGGACTGTCCAGAACAATCTTTCTTCTGTCAATTTTTACATTCATTTGCTTTTCTATTGCTTCCGATATATCTTTGTTTGTTATGGAACCGAAAAGTCTGCCCCCTTCTCCGGCTTTGGTTTTGATTAATATTGTTTCTTTGGAAAGTTTATCTGCAAGAGCCTGTGCTGCGGCTTTTTCTTCAGCCTGCTTTTCTGCCTGAAGCTTCTTCTGCTTCTCAAGATTTCTTACATTTCCTTCTGTGGCTTCCACCGCTAATCCCCTTGGAATCAGCATGTTTCTTGCGTATCCCGGACTGACTTTTATAACATCTCCGGCCTTACCTGTTCCCTTAACATCTTTCTTTAATATTACAATCATTTGATTCCTCCGTATTCTGCTAAATGTGGTGTATATTACTCAAATTATACTGATGGACATACCCTATTATACCCGGATATTTAGAATGAATTTTCAAATCCTTAGAATTTTCCCAGGACCTGTTCCTTAACTTTTTCCAGAATTTCCTCAGGTGACAAGTCCTCTGACTGAGCACCTGCTGTTGTCAGATGACCTCCGCCACCAAGGTTTTCCATTATCAACTGCACATTAACATCTCCCAATGATCTGGCACTTATTACTGTGGTTCCCTGCTTATTTCTCCCTGCAACAAATGATGCTTTGATGCCTTTAATTGTCAGCAGTTCATCTGCAACTGTTGAGTTTATAACCTGCACGTCTTCGTCCTGTCCCTTACATATTGACATTGCAATGCCCTCCTCAAAGAAGACAGCGTCATTGATACATTGTGATTTGATCTTAAATGACTCCAGATCGGTCTGAAAGAATCTCTTCACCTCCGTCGTATCTGCTCCTGACCTTCTAAGATATGCTGCCGCCTCAAAGGTCCTCACTCCGGTCTTTACTGCAAATCTGTTTGTATCTATCGTCATCCCCGCTAATAAAGCTTCTGCTTCCAGTTTAACAAGAAGCTTCTTTTCACCGGAATACTGGAGTATTTCTGTAACCAGCTCAGCAGTCGACGATGCATATGATTCAAGATAATGAAGCGTAGGATTATTTATAAAATCCTCTGCTCTCCTATGATGATCTATTACTACAATATTCTTCGCTTTATCGAGAAGTTCAGGGCAATCCACATAACTTGCCCTGTGTGTATCAACGACTATCACAAGGGCATTTCCTCCGATTTGCTCTAAGGCTTTCTCCCCGGTTTTAAATGTATAAGTCTCTGTTTCCTCTGCACTTCTATAAATATCCCTCAGAGATTTATTCACAGCCGAAACAACTATGGTAGCATTTTTATTTTCCAGTTTACACAACCTGAAAACACCAAGTGAGGATCCGAAAGCATCCATATCTGCGTTTCTATGGCCCATTATAAAAATTTGATCGCTCTGTGAAATCAAAACCTTTAGAGCATGGGCAATAATTCTTGATTTTCCCTTATTTGATTTTTCTCTAGCCTGTGTTTTTCCACCGTAATAAGTGGTTTTGTCCCCGGTTTTGACCACAGCCTGATCTCCACCTCTCCCCAATGCAAGATCTATTGCACTGTTTGCCAGGTTTTCCGTATCTTGCATATCATCGCTGCCAATGCCGATTCCTATGCTCAGGCTTAAGGGAAAATCTGCTCCTGTTTCTACTGCCCTAACCTTATCGAGGATCTCAAATTTATTTTCAATAGCCTTCTCTAATTTATGATAAGGGAAAAAAAGTATAAATTCATCCTCTTTAAGCTTATTTAGAGAAGATTTCATGTCCTTCGACCACTCAGTGATCAAAGTGTTTATGTCACTGATGACCCGGTTCCTCTGCTCTATCGTAACCCTTGCAAGAAGTTCTTCATAGTTGTCTATGCTGATTCTTGCCATACAGCTTCTATTATCAATATATTTCCGGCGAAGATTCTCATAATCTGTAACATCTTCAAAAGTCACAACAAAAGATCCCTTACACTCGGGGTTTGCCAGGATTCTAAAAATTCGCCCATTTCTTTCAAGAGTTACACGCTTGCCCATATTGGAAATTTCTTCCAAAGTTTCCATTTTAATCCCCGTTAAACCGAAGAAATCCATATCCTCAAGGTCATCATATAAAAATACTTGATCTATAAACTCGTTGGCAAACTCTATCTTACCATTACTGTCAACCTTACAATTCGGAAAGGGTGAGTCAGAGTTTTTTCTAGGTAATCTATTCAATTGCTTATCAGGATTATCCATCTTCTCAGTTCCTTCTGAGCCGGATCTTGAAATTATCTCAGTCATTACGACCTCCATCGCTCATGTTTCACGTGAAACATCTTACTATCTGATAGATTTAAGCATATCTATCAGTCTGTTAAGTTCTTCCTCTCCATAATATTCCAACTGTAATATCCCCTTTTTTCCTCTAGGCAAAATAGAAACTTTGGTTCCATATATTTCCTTAAGTTCTCTCTCCACATGCAAAATATTCGGGTCTCTTTGAGGAGCTTTTTTCCCTCTCTTATCTTTCTTTACTCCTGCAGCCAGTTCTTCTGTTCGTCTTACGGACAGACCTTCAGTAACTATTCTCTTACACAATTTTTCTTGTAATTCAGGGTCTTTAGTTGCCAAGAGAGCTCGACCATGTCCCGGTGATATTCTTCCCTCTGCCAGTTCCATTTGTATGGATTTGGGTAATTTCAATAATCGCAGAGAATTTGTTATATATGGCCTGCTCTTACTTACACTTCGACTAACTTCCTCCTGGGTGAACCCGTATGTATCAATCATCTGTCTGAGTCCTTCAGCTTCTTCAATAGAATTAAGATCTTCCCTCTGCATATTTTCAATTATAGCAATAACCATATTTTCCTCATCAGTGAAAGTTCTGATGATAGAAGGTACTTTTTCTAATCCTGCCGCGCGAGCTGCTCTCCATCTTCTCTCACCGGCAACAATCTCATATCTTTTCTCATCGAGTTTTCTGAGTACCAGAGGTTGAATGATTCCGTGCTCAATTATAGAGGCTGAAAGTTCTTTGATCTTATCTTCGTCGAAATGCTTTCTTGGCTGGTTTTCATTTGGTTTTATATCATTTATGTTTACATATACCACTGATTCTCCCAAGTCAGAAGACGCATCATCTTTTCCGTCATTCTGAGGCTCTTTGATAGGTGCCCTATTCTCAAAAAGAGCGTCCAAACCCTTTCCAAGACCACCCCTCTTATTTTTCATTCCGTTCTTCCTCCCACTCTAAAAACTCATTAGCAAAGTCCATATATGCTTCTGCACCTTTAGATTTAGGATCATATTCTGTTATTGCCATTCCATAGCTTGGTGCCTCGGCAAGTCTGATATTTCTTGGAATAACGGTGGAATATACCTTCGAACCGAAGTACTTCTTGACCTCTTGCACAACCTGAGCCGAAAGATTTGTCCTCCCGTCGAACATACTGAGAATAACCCCTTCTATTTCCAGATTTTTATTTAAGTTCTTCTTTACCAGTTCAATCGTATTTACAAGTTGGCTTACCCCTTCAAGAGCATAAAACTCACATTGAATCGGAACCAATACACTCTCAACTGCCGTCAGAGAATTGATAGTCAAAAGTCCAAGAGAAGGCGGACAATCAACAAATATATAGTCATACTCATCACGTACTTGGTCAATTGCGTTCTTAAGTCTTTGTTCTCTGCCCTCAAGTGCAACCATTTCGATCTCAGCTCCTGCTAAATCAACGCTTGCCGGTATAATGTCAAGTCCCTTAATTGATGTCCCTCTGATTGCATGTCTGGTATCAAAGTTATTGTCTATGAGAAGTTCGTAAACCGTGTAATCTAAATCTCTCTTTGAAATTCCGACGCCACTTGTACTATTACCCTGAGGATCTATGTCCAACATGAGAACTCGTTTACTTTTCATAGCTAAACACGCACCCAAGTTAATGTTCGTAGTTGTCTTACCAACTCCACCTTTCTGATTAAATATAGCAATTGCCTTTCCCAAAGCACTTTCCTCCTAATAAATGTGATAACACTAATTATACTATAAATCCACTCATATTTCCAACAAAAGACCATCTGAGATTTAATAATGTTTCACGTGAAACATTTTAATTTTTTCTACAGATAACAGCTGTATGTTTAAAATTGTCAAATGAAAGGTCTTCGATTTTTACAAGTTTTCCTCCCATTTTTTTAATCGCAGGCAGCGCCTCTTTTATTTCTTCTTCTACATTAGGTCCCTTAAATGCGATTAGATAGCCACCGGTTTTTACATTGGGCAAAGTGTATCCGGAAAGTTTAGCCATATTGGCTACTGCCCTTGCAATTACCACATCTCCTCCGGTTTCGAATTCACCTTTCAAACTTAAATTTTCTCCCCTGCCATGAATAACAGAAATGTTTTTCAATCCTAAATTAGCAACCCCTTCCTTAACAATTTTTATTCTCTTAAGCAGAGAATCAACTAGTAAAAATTGCTTGGAGGGATCAATTATAGAAAGTGGAACGCCGGGAAAGCCTCCTCCTGTACCTATATCTATCACCGTATGTGCTTTCCGGAATTCATCTAGCCGTGAAATAATAAGAGAATCTATGATATGTTTATCTATGAATTCTATCTCATCAGTGATGGCTGTAAGATTAACATTCTGGTTCCATTCTAAAATGAATCCCATATAATTCAGAAGCTTTTCACCCTGTTGGTTGTCAATATTGATTCCCAGCGATGAAGTCTTATTTACCAAATATTCAAGATGGCATAAGAGCTTATTTTCCATTTTTAATTCTCCTCTGTTTGCTCAACCAAATTACAAGAACATTGATATCTGCAGGTGAAACACCGGAAATTCGGGAAGCCTGACCTATTGAAATAGGTTTGATTGCATTAAGTTTTTGGGTTGCTTCTATTCTCAAGCCTTGTATTTGCGAATAATCCATATTCGGATTCAGCTTCTTATTTTCCATTTTTTTAAATCGCTCTATTTGTGCAAGTTGCTTATCTATATATCCCTTATATTTGATACTGACTTCCACCTGGTTTTTTTCATGTCCTGTTAAATGAGGTCTGTTTATATCTATTTGTCTGAGAAAATCATATGTGATGGAAGGCCTTTTCATCATATCTGCAAGTGAAATCCCTTGAGAAACCGGAGAATTACCGGTATCTGCCATTATTTTGTTGGCAATTTCCGGCTTAACCCTAGTATTTTCAAGCCTTTCAATCTCTTTTTTGACGTTTTCTTCTTTTCTTTTAAACTTCCGATACCTTTCCTCACTGACAAGACCAACCTTATAACCCATCTCTGTCAAACGACTATCTGCGTTATCCTGCCTTAAAACGAGCCTGTATTCCGCTCTGCTGGTCATAATTCTATAAGGTTCATTGGTACCTTTGGTTACTAAATCGTCGATTAGAACGCCAATATAAGCGTCGTTTCTTTTCAGAATCAAAGGATTTTCGCCTTTTACGTGAAGAGCTGCATTAATTCCGGCTATAAGTCCCTGTGCCGCCGCTTCCTCATAACCGGAACTTCCGTTAAACTGTCCGGCACAAAATAAATTTTCAAGCTTCATATGTTCCAAAGAAGGACTGAGTTCCAACGGATCTATACAATCATATTCAATAGCGTATGCCGGTCTTGTTATAACCAAATGCCGGAGACCCGGTATAGTGCGATAAAACTCATGCTGAACATCCTCAGGCAGGCTGCTTGACATTCCCTGTATGTACATCTCATCTGTATCAAGCCCCTCAGGTTCAATGAAAGTTTGGTGCCTCTGTCTGTCAGGAAATCGATTCACCTTATCCTCAATCGATGGACAATATCTTGCACCAATTCCTTCAATCTCGCCACCAAAAAGAGCCGATCGGTGAAAATTATTTCTAATGATCTCATGTGTTTTTTCATTGGTGTATGTGAGCCAACAGGAAATCTGATCCTTATTCAAGCAATCGTTCATAAAAGAGAAGGGAACAATCTCAGCATCACCTTTCTGCTCATGCATATCATTATATTCCAAAGAAGAAGCAAGACAACGAGCCGGTGTTCCTGTTTTGAATCTTCGAAGGGAAACTCCAAGTTCTTTAAGGTTATCAGCAAGCTTCATAGAGGGAGCTAATCCGTTAGGACCGCTGAAATACGATGAACTGCCTATGAAAATCTTTCCTCTGAGAAATGTTCCCGTACACAAAACAGTTGTCGCACTATAGTATGCCGCATTTGTCTGGGTTATAACTCCCTTTACCTTGCTGTCCTCTAAAATCAGTTCAACAACCTCCGCCTGCTTAAGATAAAGATTCTTCTCCTTCTCGAGAGTTTTCTTCATCTCTCTGTGGTAGAGTTCTTTGTCAGCTTGAGCTCGCAACGAATGAACAGCAGGCCCCTTTGATGTATTTAACATCCTACTTTGTATAAATGATTTGTCAATATTAATACCCATCTCACCACCAAGGGCATCAATTTCTCGAACAAGATGTCCTTTGCCAGTCCCTCCGATTGAGGGATTACATGGCATCATTGCAATCGCCTCTAAATTCATTGAAAAAAGGCAGGTTTTAAGCCCCATACGAGCAGAAGCCAGTGCGGCTTCGCATCCTGCATGACCAGCTCCGACCACGATGACATCAAAACTTCCCATTTCATATCTGCTGTTTTCTTTATTTAATTTCTCTTCTCGTATTTTTTCCATAATTATAATTCTATCTCAATTCATATTTTTAATCTCAAATTATCTCTTGAAGTAGATTTTCTATTTTCCCAAACAGAATCTCTCGAATACCTTATCTATTATATCACCTGTGGAAGTTTCTCCGATTATTTCTCCCAAAAATTCATACGCCTGATTAACATCAATCTCAATAATTTCAAGAGGTTGATTCATATCAGTTGCAGCTATTGCATCTTTAACAGAAGAAATAGCATTATCTATCAAAACCTTGTGTCTTACATTTGTTACTGTCAGTCTCTCTCGAAATATCATATTAGAAGATTTACTGTTAACAAAATCTTCTATGAGATTTTCAACTGTTTTGATTCCTTCTTTTGATTTTGCAGCAATAAAATAGGATTTTTCTCCAAATTTTTCTCTGACAGCCTCTTTATCAGTGTTTTTTTTAGGAAGATCCGCTTTGTTAATTAAAATAATGTGGTTTTTATTTTTGATATATTGATAAATTTCTATATCCTCATCGTCGATTATTCTTCCTCCGTCCAATATGAGGAAAATTAAGTCGGAGGACATAATTGAGTTTTTTGATTTTTCAACCCCTATCTTTTCTACGACATCTTCTGTTTGCCTGATTCCTGCAGTATCGGTTATTACAACAGGTATTCCTCTTATATCAAGGGCTTCCTCTATGGTATCTCTTGTCGTACCGGGTATATCAGTAACTATAGCTCTATCCTCATATAATAGAGCATTCATAAGAGATGATTTTCCAACATTCGGTTTTCCGACAATTGCAATTCTTAAACCTTCTCGCAAAATCCGCCCCCTCTCTGCCGTTTCTGAGAGATCAGCGAGAGAATCAAGTATTTTGTTGAGTTCAGATAATAATTCTGAATATATTACTTCCTCTATATCTTCATCCGGATAGTCGATATTCACCGCAATCTGAACCAAAATATCAACAAAATCCAATCGAACATCCCTTATATAATCTGAGAGGTGACCCTGTAACTGATTTACAGCAGCATGATAGGAATCATCGGTTTTTGCAGAAATAAGATCCATAACTGCTTCTGCCTGTGCCAAATCCAGTTTACCGTTGAGAAATGCACGTTTTGTAAATTCTCCTCGATCAGCGAGTCTTGCACCCAGAAATAATGCAGTTTCCAGAATTTTTCGAAGAGGAACAATACCACCGTGACAGTTAATCTCCACAGTAGCCTCACCTGTATATGTAGTGGGGGGTTTCATATATGTTACCAAAACTTCATCAATTAAATTTCCCTTATCATCACAAATTTTCCCGTGAGTTAACACTCTGCTCTTTCTTTCCATATCAATTTTTAAGTCATCATGAGATTTAATCCCGGACATTAACACCGGGTTTGATGGTACGAACATTTTCGAAAGTATATCAAGAGATTTGTCTCCTGATATCCTGACTATACCAATCCCGCCCTCTCCTATTGGAGTTGAAATTGCAGCTATTGTATCATTATTATCCTGCGATAACATATCTTTCCTCGTAATAAAAAACCCGCAATATTTTGCGGGTTAATCGTTATTTAAGTTCTACTATAACCCTTCTGTATGGGTCCTGACCTTCGCTTCTGGTTGTAACCTTTGAATCATTTTGAAGAGCAGTATGGATAACTTTACGCTCATATGGATTCATAGGTTCAAGCTTTTGACTCCTCCGAGTCTTAACAGCCTTTTTTGCCAATCTGTGAGCAAGTTGTTCAAGAGTCTTTTCTCTCTTGGATCTATAATTTTCAGCGTCCAAGATAACTCTCTGATACTCTCCCTCATTTTTGTTAAGAACAAGATTCGTCAAATACTGTATTGCATCAAGAGTTTGCCCTCTCTTACCTATTATTGTACCTGTGTCTTTCCCTGAAATATCAATAAAAATATATTCCTTAGCCTTATAAGGTGTGAAATTAAGATTTATTCCCATCTTTTCTGTTACATCTTTTAAAAATGGAATTGCAACATTTTCTTCCGGATATGGTACTCTATCTTCAATTATTGTGTTAATCGATGAGGAAGAATACCTCTTGGAATCAGTAACATCCTTATTTAAATCTGATTTTTCTCTCTCATCTTTATTATCTTCGTGGTGATCGTTATCGGATTTATCTTTAACGGTTTTTTTATTTACGTTATCAGTATGCTTTTTATTTTTTTCTTCTCGGTTGATTTTATTATCTTTCAGTTTATCTTTGTTTGGTCTGCCTTCATCATACTTGCATGCATGATCAATTCTTTCTCCGGACTCTTTCTTTTCCGACTCTTCCTTAAGTTCAACCCTAACAAGTGCCAGCTTTGAACCTATACCGAAAAATCCTCTGGAAGGCTCTTCCAAAACCTTAATTTCTACCTGATCTCTGGTAGCTTTCAATTCATCAAGGGCTAAATCTACAGCTGTATCAACATCTGTACCCCATTTTTCAACAAATTCCATTTTCTTTCCTATTCTCACTAAATCTTAGTTATTAACTGTCTTAATATTAAAATAAAATCAGTTTTAGAAACTACTTTTTTCTCTTTTTAATTTTCTTTTTTTCTTTCAGTTCCTTTTTAAGTTTAGCAAATCTAACATTATAGAATATCTGAATAAACTGGCTTATAAACCAGTAAATTGCAAGGCCTGCAGGATATGATCTTGCCAACCATACAATCATGAGAGGGAATACGAACATCATTATCTTTTGCATTCCACCGCCTGCCATCTGGGTCCCCGGCGTACCAATCTTGTTTTGTATATAGAAAGCAAAAAAAGTTGCTACTCCTGCCATGATTGGAAGTATCCAAAGGTCCGGCTGACTAAGATCCTTAATCCAAAGGAAACTCTCATGGATAGCAAATATCATTTTATCCGATTTGATAAATAAAAGCGGATTTCTAAGTAGTCCGAAAAGCCCCATTATAACAATTGACTGTATTGCCATAGGCAGACAACCACCCATAGGGTTTACTCCATGCTCCTGATAAAGCTCAGCAGTCTTTTCCCTCATTAAAACAGGGTCGTTACCATACTTATTCTGTATATCCTTAATATGTGGCTGCAAATCACCCATGCTTGCCATAGATAAAATCTGCTTCTTATACAACGGATATAGCAAAAGCTTAATTATAGCTGTCATGACTATAAGTGTGATACCATAATTGCCGATAAAATTATAGAGCTGACTTATGACAATACCTAAGGGGCTGGACATAATCCAAAATATTTTCGTCATTTAATAAACTTCCTCCGTTATTTCAAGGGGTCATATCCTCCCGGATTCCATGGATGACACCTTAAAATTCGTCTAATACCCAAATATGTCCCTTTAAATGGACCATATTTCTGCAAAGCTTGGATAAAATAAGTCGAACAAGTTGGATAAAATCTGCAAGTTGCAGGCGTAAGAGGAGATATGAAAATCTGATATACTCTTATCAACAAAATAAGAGGAAAATTTAAAATTTTTATTAATTTTATTAATATGTTACTTTTCATTCAAAACACCACTTCTCTTAAGTGCTGATTTCACAGAACGACTCACATCTTGATATGATTTTCCCAAAATAGTATTTCTGGCAATGAAGACATAATCATAACCCTTAGGAAGATCATACTCCAAAAGCCTGACACTTTCCTTCATAAGCCTTCTCGCTCTGTTTCTACTTACGCTGTTACCAACTTTCTTGCTTGCTAAAAAGGCCTTACGGCTGTAATCAAGATTGTTCTTCTTATAAAAAAGAACTATATATCTATCTCCTACAGATTTACCTTTGGTGTAAATTCCTGAAAAGTCCTTTTTATTTCGCAAAACAGTTTTTTTCAACATTATATTATGCAGTCAGCTTCTTTCTTCCCCTAAGTCTTCTTCTTTTTAAAACGTTTCTTCCGTTTTTAGTCTTCATTCTCTTTCTGAAACCGTGTTCTTTAAGTCTCTGCCTTTTCTTAGGCTGATAAGTTCTCTTCATTTATTTACCTCCAAAATTAAAAAAGTAGTAACTGTGACACAATCTAAATTACAATATGTGCCCTAATATTATACTCGTATAAATCTATCAAGTCAAATGATTTTTACTGATGTTTGTCTAGGGCGGAATCATAACTTTTTAAATTTCTAAGACATAGAAAAATAAAATTAACAAAAAAAGTTATCCACATACCGTTAATAACATAGTATTGATAATGTTGATAACTTTTATAATTACGGAATTTCGCAATGCTAATCGGATAATTTCACTTGTGGATAACTTGTAAAAAAGATATTTATTGTGGATAACTCCCTTATATTGCAATTTATCCATATTTTATGTAAAATAAGAATATAGATTTTTGGAGAGTGAATGTTAATAATGATATCTGAACCTAATACTATTTGGATACGTGTTAAAGATAATCTTAAAGAACTCATTCCTGCACCAAGCTACGAAACTTTTATTAAGCCTGTGACTCTAAATTGTATTGATGAAGATATTTTTATTTTTTATTTAGAGGTCCCGGATAATATAGATTTGGATATCGTAAACAGATATAGATCCAGACTGGAATCTTTGATCGAAAAGCTTACGGGTAAAAGTTATAAGGTTATCACCAAGCACAAAAGTGAATACAGTGAAAGTGATGATAAACATTTCCAAGATAATATTAACATTGGGAATGTTGTTGTGTCTAAAAATAATAATAACTACAACGGGTATTTTATACCAACTTATACCTTTGAAAACTTTGTTGAAGGCTCATGTAATAAGATTGCTTGTGCTGCGGCCCATGCAGTTGCCGAAAATCCTTCCCAGGCATATAATCCCCTATATATATATGGCAAATCAGGACTCGGGAAGACCCATCTTATAAACGCAATCGGCCTTTACATTCAAAAAACAAAACCCGAACTAAATGTAATTTACGTAACTTCCGAAACTTTCACAAACGAATGCACACATGCAATCAAACAAAATAAAATGAACGAATTTAAAAGGAAGTATCGAAAAGCCGATGTTTTGCTCATAGATGACATACAGTTTCTTGAAAACAAAGATACTACTCAGGAGGAGTTTTTCCATACTTTTAACGAGCTTTATAAGTATGAAAAACAGATAATCATATCAAGTGACAGACCTCCTCAAAGATTGACTAAGTTGGATGAAAGACTAAGATCAAGATTCGCATGGAAAATGATGGCAGATATTCAACCTGCTGATTACGAAACTCGTATTGCAATTTTAATGAAAAAGGCTGAAAGTAAGGGGATTAATATAACAGATGATGTATATGATGTGATTAAGCTTGTTGCTGAGAGTATTAAAGACAACATTAGAAATCTTGAAGGTGCCTTTAATCGTATTGTAAGTTTCTCAGTTCTTCTCAACAGGGATATAGATGTGGAATTTGCTCAGGATATACTCAAAGATATTGTAACTTCTAAAGCTGCAACTCCAACACCTGAAAAGATTAAGCAGATTGTATGCAATCATTTTGATATCACTCTTGATGAGATGGACGGTACCAAGAGGACAAACAGAATAGCTTATCCGAGGCAGATAGCCATGTATATTTCAAGGGAGATAACTGATTTTTCTCTTCCAAAAATAGGTCAATGCTTTGGAGGAAGACACTATTCTACAGTTATACATGCACACGAGAAAATTCAGAAAAATTTAAAAAATGATGAATCTCTTAAAGAAATTATAGATCTTTTGATAGAAAAATCAAAAGAATAGAAAGAAATTGTAAAGTTATTAATATTCAATGTGGAAACTTATCCTTAGGTTTTGTGGATAAAAATCATTGGATTTTAGCTGTTTATATTAGTTATCCATGTTATCAACAACACCTACTACTACAACTACAAAAAAGAAATATAAAATAAAAGGAGCTGCAAATGAAATTCTCATGCAATCAAAATAAACTTTCAAAATCTCTAAATATTGTTTCCAGAGGGATTTCTGTAAGAACAACTCTACCAATTCTTAAGGGAATACTTCTTGATGTCAAAGACGGTACATTGACAGTTTCATCTTCCGATCTTGATATCTCAATAATTAGGAGTATGAAGATCGATTCTTCTGAAAACGGCAAAGTTGTTGTCAATGCTAAGATTTTTACAGATATAATCAAAAAACTACCATCAGCAGATATAGAATTCACTGTTAGGGAAGAAAACAAAATGGAAATAAAATGCCTGAATACAGATTTCGAAATTATCTGTATTTCACCGGATGAATTTCCTACGATTCCGACGACATCATTTGATGATGCTATGAGTTTTCACAAAGAAACTTTTAAAGAACTCATAAGAAGAACTCAATTTGCCGCTCACAGTGATGAGTCAAGGGGAGTTATAAGCGGTATACTCATTGAAATGGAAAAAAACTGTCTGAAAATGGTAGCAATAGATGGATACAGAATGGCAATCAACAAAGAAGAAACTGTGATTGAACACGAAAACAGCTTTGTAATTTCGGCTAGAATAATGGGAGAATTATCCAAAATAATTTCTGATTCTCAAGATGAGTCTGATATTATAAAAATAAAGAAAAATGGAAACAATTTATCAGCCATTATCGGAAACAATGAGGTAAACTTGAGAATAATGGATGGAGACTTTCTAAAGTATAACGAGATGGTGCCATCAGACAGCAGCATACATGTTAAAATTGACAGAAGGAGCCTGAATGAAGCTATAGACAGAGCTTCTATATTCTCCATAGAAGGACAGAATAATCTTATAAAGCTGAATATCAAAGATGATTTGATGGAGATATCTTCAAGATCTCAAGATGGAAGCGTAATTGAAGATGTTATGATCGAAAAAAAAGGAGGAGATATAGAGATAGGTTTCAATGCGAAGTACCTCATAGATATACTGAAAGTCATTGATGACGAAGAAATTATGATGTATTTTAATTCACCTGTAACTCCATGTGTTGTTACACCTGTTGAAAGCGATAACTATCTCTTCCTCGTACTACCTGTAAGAGTTAAATAAATGTTTTTGAAAACCATAGAAATTAAAAATTTTCGTAATTATGATAGACTTAACATGGAATTTGATAGTAAAATCAATCTTATCCTTGGAAATAACGCTCAAGGAAAGACAAATCTTCTTGAGTCAATATACTACACATCTATGGGTAAATCCTTTAAATCAGTAAAAGATAGGGAAGTAATCAAATTCGGTGAGAATATAGCTAGTATTAAAGTCAATGCATATAAATACGAAGATAATCTTGAAGTTTCAGTAATTTTAAAGAGAAATGGCGATAAGGAGATAAAAAGAGACGGAATAATTCTAAAAAAAATCTCCGAACTTTCAGACACCATGCTTGTGGTTATCTTTTCTCCTGAAGATTTAAAAATAGTAAAGGAAGAACCGGAAAAGAGAAGAAGATTCATAGATAGGGAGATTTCGTTGATCTCCCCCATATATCTTGATAATCTCAATAATTACAAGAAAACTCTTTTTCAAAGAAATAACTATTTAAGAGAGGAAAGTGTAGATGAACTTTTACTTGATGTACTTGATATACAATTATCAAGCTATGGTGTAAAAGTCATCAAACAAAGAAAAGAATTCATTTCACAGCTTCAGAAACATGTCGAAAAAATTCATGAAGGCATTACTCAGAATAAGGAAAAAATCACACTCAAATATAAGAGAGATGTAGCGACGGAAAATGAAGAAGAATTTGCAAGAATATTAAAAGCAGACAGAGATAAAGATAGAAGACTTGGAACCACATCAAGAGGTCCACACAGAGATGATATAGAATTTCTAATCAACAAAATAGATGCAAGAAGATACGGCTCTCAAGGTCAGCAGAGAACATGTGCACTTTCTGTTCGACTAGCCGAACTGTCGCTGATTGAGGAAGAAACCGGAGAGGCGGCTATTTTGTTGCTTGATGATGTTATGAGTGAACTTGATATATCTCGTCAGGAATATCTGATAAAAACTCTGGAAAATAACCAGATCTTCATAACTGCAACGGAACTTCCAAAGTATATTTTGGATAGGTTCCCTGATGGTAAAAAAATTTATATTAAAGAAGGTAAAGTATTAGAAGAAGGGAATAGATAATGGCAGACAATAAAGTTACAAACGAATACGGTGCTTCACAGATTCAGGTCTTGGAAGGTCTTGAAGCTGTAAGACAAAGGCCGGGAATGTACATAGGAAGTACCGGAAGTAAAGGGCTACATCATCTTGTGTACGAAATTGTTGATAACAGCGTGGACGAAGCGTTGGCAGGATATTGTAAAAATATCAAGATAACAATTCAAAAAGATAATTCCATAAAAGTAGAAGATGATGGTCGTGGAATGCCTGTTGATAAGCATCCTAAAATGGGAATACCTGCTGTTGAGGTTATTCACACGGTTTTGCATGCCGGAGGTAAATTTGGCGGCGGAGGATACAAGGTTTCAGGAGGACTTCATGGTGTAGGTGCATCCGTTGTAAATGCTCTTTCAACAAGGATGGAAGTTGAAATAAAGAGAAACGGTAAGATTTACATGATGGCTTTTGAGAGAGGTAAGACTGTTGAGAAAATTCATGAAATCGGTGAATCAAGGAAAACCGGATCGATTACAGTTTTTTGGCCTGACCCAACAATTTTTGATGAAATAGAATTTGATTACAGCATTCTTCAACACAGATTTAGAGAAATGGCTTTCCTGAACAAAGGAATCAATATAACGCTGATTGACGAAAGAGAAAAGGGAAAGAAAGAAGTTTTTCACTATGAAGGTGGAATTAAGGAATTTGTAAAGCATATAAATTTGAATAAAGAGCCTATTCACCCTGATATTATCTATTTCGAAGTTTCTGAAAAAGATAGAGAAGTAGAAATAGCTATGCAGTATACGGATAAATATAATGAGATGATTCAGGTTTATGCCAATAATATAGCTACTCCTGAAGGAGGATATCATTTATCAGGATTTAAATCGGCACTTACAAGGGTATTCAACGATTACGCCAGAAAAAATAAAATTTTAAAGGACGGAGAAGAAAATCTTGCCGGTGAAGATATCAGGGAAGGTCTGACTGCTATCGTATCTGTAAAACTTACAAATCCTCAATTTGAAGGCCAAACAAAAACAAAGCTTGGAAATAGTGATATGAAGGGTTTTGTTGAAACAGCAACAAATGAGAATTTGACAGCATTTTTGGAGCAGAATCCAAACCAGGCCAAGGCTATTCTCGAAAAATGTATAAAAGCAAAGAATGCCAGAGAAGCAGCGAGAAAGGCAAGGGATCTCACAAGGAGAAAAAGTGCTCTTGACAGTATGTCACTTCCGGGAAAACTTGCTGATTGTTCAGAGAAAGACCCGGCACTTTCCGAGATTTTTTTGGTTGAGGGAGATTCTGCAGGCGGATCTGCAAAGCAGGGTAGAGACAGAATAAGGCAAGCTATTTTGCCGCTCAGAGGAAAGATTTTGAATGTTGAGAAAGCAAGACTTGATAAGATTTTGAATTCTGATGAAATCAAAAATATGATTACTGCTTTCGGATGTGGAATAGGATCAGATTTTGATATTAATAAATTAAGGTATCACAAAATAATAATAATGACAGATGCTGATGTTGATGGTGCACATATCAGAACCCTGCTATTGACATTTTTCTACAGGTATATGACTCCACTGATCGAAAACGGTCACGTTTATGCTGCTCAACCGCCACTTTTTAAAACTGTTAAGCAGAGAAAAACATATTATACATACTCCGAAAAAGAACAAGAGAGACTCATGGAGCAACTCAATGAAAACCCGGGTAAGTCAGAAATACAAAGATATAAGGGTCTTGGGGAAATGGACTTTCACCAACTATGGGAGACAACCATGGACTATAATCACAGAACATTGATTCAGATTACACTGGATGATGCAACTGCTGCAGACGAAATATTCACGACTTTGATGGGAGATAAAGTTCCTCCAAGAAAGAAATTTATCGAAGAGAATGCAAAATATGCAAGTCTGGATATTTAGAGAAGGAGATAATAGATGCCAACACTTGTAGAAGATACAAAGATGATACAGCATGAAATTCATGAAGAAATGAAAAAATCCTATATAGACTATGCCATGAGCGTAATCGTAGGACGTGCTCTTCCTGATGTTAGAGACGGACTTAAACCTGTACACAGAAGAATTTTGTACGGTATGAGTCAACTTGGAGTTACCCCTGATAAACCATTTAAGAAATCAGCGAGGATCGTAGGTGAAGTCATGGGTAAATATCACCCCCACGGTGATAGTTCCATATATGATGCGATGGTTAGAATGGCCCAGGATTTCTCAATAAGGTACATGCTTGTTGACGGACATGGAAATTTCGGATCTGTAGACGGGGACGGAGCTGCTGCAATGAGGTATACGGAGGCGAGGATGACTCCGTTTGCCCTGCAAATGCTCAGAGATATCGAAAAAGAAACCGTAGATTTCATGCCTAACTTTGACGAGGAAGAAGAGGAACCTGTAGTTTTACCCAGCAGATTTCCAAATCTGCTTGTTAACGGATCAAACGGTATAGCCGTAGGTATGGCTACATCAATACCGCCCCATAACTTAAGAGATGTTATCGATGCAACTATTTTGTTGATAGACAAACCTGAAGCGACTGTAGATGATTTGATTAAGATTGTTAAAGCTCCGGATTTTCCAACCGGCGCTCTTATTCTTGGAAGACAGGGTGCAAGACAGGCATATAAAACAGGAACCGGTAAGGTTCAAGTTAGAGCTAAGTGTGAAATTGAGGAGACTAAAGGCGGAAGATACCAAATAATCGTAACGGAAATTCCTTATCAAGTTAATAAATCAAGACTTATTGAAAAAATTGCCGATCTTGTGAAAGAAAAGAAAGTTGATGGGATTTCGGCGATTCGTGATGAATCAAACAGAAAGGGTATGAGGATTGTAATTGAGCTGAAAAGGGATGCAAATCCACAGATTACTCTGAACAGACTTTATAAACATACCCAACTTCAGGATAGTTACAGCATGATTATGCTCGCTCTTGTAGATGGTGAACCAAAGGTTTTAAATCTGCACGAGATTCTTTCAGAGTATCTAAATTTCCAGAAAGAAATTATAACCAGGAGAACTCAGTTTGATTTAAAAAAAGCAGAAGCCAGGGCTCATATTTTGGAGGGATACAGAATTGCTCTCGATAATATCGATGAGATTATTAAAATCATCAGGGCAAGTTACAACGATGCCAAGGAAAAACTGATGGAAAGATTCGGGTTTTCCGAAATTCAGGCTCAAGCTATCCTCGATATGAGATTAGCAAGACTTCAAGGTTTAGAACGTGAAAAGATTGAAAAGGAATATGCAGAACTAATGGAAAAAATCGCATATTATAAGGCGATTTTATCTGATGAAACTCTTCTTATGGGTGTAATCAAGGAAGAACTTCAGGAAATCAGAGAAAAGTATGGTGATAACAGGAGAACTAAAATAGTCGCAGCTGAAGACGAATTTGATGATGAAGATCTGATCGAGGAGGAAAACGTTGCAGTTACCCTAACTCATCTGGGATATATCAAGAGGGTACCTGCCGATACATATAAAGCTCAGAGAAGAGGGGGCAAAGGGATAACCGGAATTACAACCCGTGAAAATGATTTCGTTAAAGATCTTATAATGACTTCAACTCATGATTACCTGTTGTTCTTTACAAATACGGGTAAGGTTCACAAATTGAAAGCATATGAAGTACCTGAGGCATCGAGAACTGCAAAGGGAACCCCGGCTGTAAATCTTTTAAATCTGATGCAGGGAGAGAGAATTACAGCGGTTATACCGGTATCGCAATTTGACGATGAGAGTTATTTGATAATGGTTACGCAAAGCGGAACAATCAAAAAGACTCCTCTGTCACAGTTTGACACGAACAGGAAAAACGGTTTGATAGCAATCAAACTAAAAGATGATGACAAACTCATAGGTGTCAGAGAAACTTGTGGCAATGATAATATTATTTTGGTAACAAGAAGGGGTAAATGCATATCTTTCTCTGAAAAAGATGTGAGAAGCATGGGTAGAATTGCTGCCGGAGTAAGGGGAATTAAACTTGATAGCAATGATACCGTAGTAGATATGGATATTCTAAAAAAAGACAAAGAGATTCTTGTGGTAACTCAGAACGGATTTGGCAAGAGGACACCTGTGAAGGATTATACTATCCAGGTAAGAGGTGGAAAGGGTATTTTGACCTACGATAAAAGTAAGTTCTCAAAGACAGGAGAACTTATAGGTGCCAAAGTTGTCGATGAGGACGATGAAATCCTATTGATAAATTCTGATGGTATAATTATCAGAATTAGGGCAGAAGAGGTATCTAAATCAAGAAGATCAACCCAAGGCGTTAAGATAATGAGGGTAAACGAAGATGAAAATATAGTGGCAATGGCCCGAGTTATCCGAGATGATGAGACGGAAGAGGGGGTGGAAAAGGATGGACAAGTTAAGTTTGAAAATTCCGGGAAAGCCTGAATATATTAAAGGAACAAGACTTTTTATAGGTTCTGTCGCAGCAAATGCCGGATTTGATATAGAGCAGTGTGAAGATTTAAAAACGGCTGTAGCAGAAGCATGTAAAAATATTTCTTGTCACGGTTCTGATGGATTTTCTGATCAATATGAGGTATCATGTGAAGTAGACACTCATCAAATAACTGTTACTGTTACAGACTTATGTGAGCAACACAGCGTTGAAAAAGTCAATAAACCTTGCGATAATTGTCCTACAGAAGGGAATTTGAGCTTATTTATTATAAGGTCCCTCGTGAACGATGTTCACTTTGGAAAAAATAACGACGGTTTTAAGTACATTACTATGGTGAAAAGGAATGATTGTTAAAAGGGACGAATTCAAAGAATATAGAGCCAATCCAACCATTGCAATGAGAAATAAACTGGTGGAGGATCACCTTTATATGGTGGAAATTTTGATCAGAAAATATCTAGGTAAAGGTGTTGACTATGATGACCTATATCAAGTTGGAGCCCTTGCACTAGTTTCCGCTGTAGAAAGATTTGATCCGGATAAGGGTTTTGAATTCAGTTCATTTGCTACACCGACAATACTTGGTGAAATTAAGAAGTACTTTAGAGATAAGCAGTGGAGTTTGAAAGTTCCAAGGCGTCTTAAAGAAATATCCGCAAAAGTTCAAGATGCAAAAGAAAAACTTTCAAGCGATCTAGGACGCAATCCTACCATTCCGGAAATTGCCAAATTCACGAGTTTGGACGAGGAGCAGATAATAGAGGCCATGGAAGGTGCTAAGGCTTATGGGACATACTCATTAGACAAGACGTTTGATGATATGACAGGGGACGGAGATACGGCTTTCTTGGAAAAATATACGGGTTTTGACGAAAAAGGCTACGAACAGCTTGAAAATAAAGAGATAATTGAGGCCGTTCTCGACAAGATGACTGAACAAAACAAATATATTTTCAGAGAAAGGTTCATATACAACAAATCTCAGGCGGAAATCGCAAAAATACTGGGAGTGTCTCAGATGACGGTTTCGAGAGCTGAAAGAAAAATGGTAGAACAATTCAAAGCCGAATTAAAAAAATCATAAATATTAATTTAAAAATTCCGGAACACAGAACCGGAACACAGAAGCAGTTTAGTAATAATAAATTAATCAGAATAATGAAATAGAAATTCAGAGGAAAAAATATGAAGAGAGTTTTTTCGGGAGTACAACCAACAGGAAATATACATTTAGGGAATTACTTAGGTGCACTAAAGCAGTTTGTCGAATTACAGGAGGATTACCAATGCCTCTACTGCATTGTAGACATGCATGCTATCACAGTGCCGCAAGATCCAAAGGAACTGAGAAAGCATATACTTGATGTGGCAGCCCTTTATCTAGCAGTGGGTGTAGATCCTGAGAAATCAATTGTCTTCGTGCAATCTGATGTACCCGGACATGCTGAGCTCGGATGGATTTTAACATGTAGCTCGTATACCGGTGAGTTGTCAAGAATGACCCAGTTCAAGTCGAAATCAAAGAACAAGGAATCAGCACCTACGGGACTTTTCAGCTATCCTGTCCTCATGGCTGCAGATATTTTGCTCTACGACACAGATGTAGTTCCCGTTGGAACTGATCAGAAGCAGCACATTGAGCTCTGCAGAGATTTGGCAATCCGTGTGAATAATACGAAGAAGAAAACGTTCGTGGTTCCTGAGGGTAGATATCTCAAGGCAGGGGCTCGCATAATGTCCCTGGATGATCCTAGCAAGAAGATGAGCAAATCTGCAGAAAACATTCACAGCAGAATCTCACTTCTGGACGAGCCTTCTAAAATTAAGAAGTCCATAATGAAGGCGACGACGGATTCAGAGGGAGTAATTCGATTTGACGTAGATGAAAAACCCGGGATTTCAAATCTTCTGAACATGTACAGCGTTCTCAGCAACAAAACAATTGACGATGTTGTAGGGATGTATGAGGGCAAAGGTTACGGGGACTTCAAGAAAGATCTTGTAGAAATTACAGTTGAAGCTCTTAAGCCTATCAAAGAGAGATTTGATGACATCAGGGAATCTGAGGAACTTATTAAAATCTTGAAGAGTGGAGCAGAAAGGGCAAATGCAATTTCCGAAAAAACAATGGCCAGAGTTAAAGAGAACTTTGGTTTGGGGTTGAAATAATTGTGAAAAAATGCTATTATTAATAGCAATTATTTATAAATTTGAATTTCGGTTTAATTAAGTTTTACATGATCCGAAATTCTTTGGGCCTCCGTAGCTCAGGGGATAGAGCGTCGGTTTCCTAAACCGTGCGTCGGGTGTTCGAATCGCCTCGGGGGCACCATCAGATAAAGACCTCTGAAACAGCTGAGATTAGTTGTTTCAGAGGTCTTTTGCATTTCTGGGGATTGTTATGGAATGGACTAACCAATATCGAGATTCCATATTCATGCCGAGATAATGAGAAGTGAGTAAATGGAAGTAGATACAAACTGTACCCTATAAAAACTTTTGTTTTGTATATTTAAAAGAGGTCAATAATGTTTTAAAATATAAACAAGGAAAAACGTTCATCAATTTTGCTAATAAAAAATGGAGGTAAAAGATATTGAAATCAGGAAAGACTTTTAAAAATGAGCCGGTAATGCAGATGGTAGCAACTGCACTTGTAATGGCGTTAATATGTGTAGCAACTATGATAATCAAGATTCCTATTCCAATGACAGAAGGGTATGTTCATCTTGGAGATGCAATGATATTTCTAGGTGTGCTAATACTTGGGAAAAATCGTGGTGCCCTGGCGGCAGGGATTGGATCAGCATTGGGAGACTTGTTTGCGGGATATGCTGCATGGATACCGTGGACACTTGGAATTAAGTTTCTAATGGCTTTTATAATGGGTTTTGCAATCGAAAAAGCTGCCGGTAAATTTCCTCTTGTTGAAGTGCTTGCAATGATACTTGCCGGGATAGAAATGGTAGCAGGATATTATGTGGCTGCATCACTTATGACGGGAAACTGGGTGGTGCCTTTGGCATCAATACCTTGGAACATCGGACAGTTTGTAATGGGAATTGTTTTAGCAGTGATTTTCGCCGCTGTTTTGGAAAAAACTCCTGTAGGGGAGCAAATGACATATAAATTCCAATGGTCTTTTAAGGGAAAAAAAACAGACTATAGAACGGATCAGTGATGAAAGGATTTTTATAATTCAATTCGGCGCAGATAAAACAAAGTAATGGTTTCCATAGGGTGACATGTTTCCTGACCGCTAAGGAGAAAAGCTTTCGAATTTTTGGGTTGCAATCAGTGTAACACGGTGTTACAATATCCGTGAAAGTAGTGTATATTTACTTTTGTTTGTGAATTAATTTAAGGAGGCATAAAGATGGCTCAGAAAATTAATCCATCTAGGTATAAGAATGGAGACAGAGTTAACGTCAGCGTAATATTTATGTAGTATATAAATTAATGCGGCGATTACTATGAAAAAGATATTTTTAAATCATTCTCATTAGCATTAATCTTCCTACTCATTTTTTATATAAGGCATAACAATATTAGTTTTGCTGATGCTGATAAATCTCAACTTATCGTGCAGTCAAGTGAATATAACTCTAGTGAATTTCTACTTTTGAACAAAAATGGAGATATAAGTTGTGTATTTGAAACATCGCTTGTTAGCTCAATAGGTATCTTTTACTAAGATGATATATGCTGGATAGTTATACTATAAAAACTGTTTACGCTGGTTCATAAACTGAAAGGTAAGCTATAGCTGCAGTAGATTGAATCATAAAATATAAATATGCATATAACGGAGTAACGTTTGCAATGTCGTTAATACATTCCGGTCGGGGAGTTGTAGGTGTTTTAAAATCATCTCGATTTCAGACGCTTATCGATAAATATAATATAGCCATAGGTGGTATGTCTTCAAATTCAACAGTATCGGTTTATCATATTATGACTTGAAAAAACAGTGGTCAAAACAGTGCTTATGTTGCTATTGGGCAAAAATTGGAGGTGAATTAAATGAACAGAACTAATTTACTTAAAATATTAGCCATAAACTCATTATTAGCAACAATTATATTGACAATACCCTTTTTAATCATAAACGTTTATCAAGATTTTACTTTTTGGATATCAAGAGGTATTTTTTTGATAATAACTGTCGTATTTTATATATTATGGATTAATAAAAAAGACGATTCTTCTGATAAATAAAATAACTGCAAGAAATCGTAAATATAAGACTTGTTTTTTTAACAGTATAAATTATCAATTCTCATAAGATATCTAAACTTGCAGTGTTTTTAACCGAAACGAAACTTTATGCTAATCCCGGTGGCGATACACCAACATATCAATTTTGGCTGAAATGATTAAAAAAATATTTATATTATTAGACATTTGCATTTTGGCGATGTGTGTATACCCGTTAGCATTCCCTCAAAGCTTCGGGGGATACATCCGTCCTTTATGGATTATAATGCTGCTAATAGGAATAACCTTATATTTCATAGTGCGTTCTGAGGTTACCAAAGAACCGTTTATGGAACCAAATGCTAAAGAGGCTATGGTTATTGCCGGTACTTTCATTTTTCTGTTACTGCTGGACGTGATATTAAATCGGCTTGACGCATACAATTATTTAATGCCTTTGGAGATATTGACTTCAGCTGTGGCTGGTGAGGTTTTTGATAATTTAATTTTGCGGAGAACAAAATAAGATTGTTGTGTTATGTATTAAATCTAATATTTTGTTATCGAGGAAATGTAAAAAACAGCAAAATCCCCCTTGGCAGGTGGGATTTTGTGTTATATAATAGATAAGCACAATTCTGTGCAAATTCTCTGCACCATGGGAAATGGTGCCATTTAAGACCATAGGGAGGTGAAGATATGATTAACTATGAAATTATGTTCATTGTCGATCCTACTCTAGATGACGAGATGAAGGAAAAGACGGTTGAAACCGTTAAGGAAATCATCGCGTCTGATGGCGAAGTTACAAACGTTGATGTTTGGGGACTCAGAAAGCTTGCATATCCAATCGAAAAGAAGAACGAAGGATATTATGTAGTTGTTGAGTTCAAGGCAGCACCGACTTTGCCTAAGGAGCTGGACAGAAGACTTCGAATTTCAGACAACGTAATCAGACACTTAATCGTGAATAAAGACGAGAAATAGTGGAGGTGAAGTATGAACAGCGTTGTACTTATTGGAAGATTAACAAGAGATCCTGAGCTGAGGTATACATCGAGCACACAGATGGCTGTTGCTTCATTTACTATCGCTGTGGACAGGCCTACAAGGTCAGGCGGCGAAAGACAGGCTGACTTTCCCAGAATTACGGTTTTCGGTAAACAAGCTGAGAACTGCGACAAGTATCTGGCTAAGGGCAGACTGGTTGCTGTCCAAGGCAGGCTTCAAACGGGAAGTTACCAGAACAAAAATGGGGACACAGTATATACAACGGATGTTATCGCAGACAGGGTACAGTTCCTGGAGTGGGGAGATAGACCTCAAAGCGGCCGTGATTCCGGTAATTACCAGGGATCCGGATACGGTCAAGGTGGTGGATATCAGCCAGGTGGGAATTCAGGGAAGCCTCAAGGCAGCCTGCAGAGCTCACAGCCGAACATGAGCGAATCGGACGGAGGATTTAACAACTCCAATACTCAGGGCTCAAGTTCAGGACTTGAAGATATGCCTCCTTCATTTGAAGCTATTGAGGACGATCTTCCATTCTAAATTTAAAGTTTGATCCTATTGAGATCAGATTACAGATTTTAGAGAGGAGATTGACATGGAAAAGAAACGTACAGGCGGAATGCGCAGAAGGAAAATCTGCCAATTTTGTGCCGACAAGTCTCAGCCTATAGATTATAAGGATGTTGAAAAGCTAAAGAAGTTTGTTTCTGAAAGAGGAAAGATTCTTCCTAAGCGTGTTACGGGCACATGCGCACTACATCAGAGAGATGTTACTAAGGCTATCAAGAGAGCAAGAATTGTTGCACTTTTACCTTATGTAGCAGACAAATAAGACGACTGATGAAGACAAACAGCAAATTGCTAAAAATCTAAATGAGCGTAATTTAAAAACCCACAGGGAAATCCGGCATTATTGTAATGCGGACAGTTCCAAGTGGGTTTTTGGTTTTTCTTGTTTATATTATTAATATTGAGTGTTATATTACGAAATACACTGCTGCCAAGTCCTGTATCAGTTGGATTTTTAACCTGTAATTCATGTGATATTCGTCAAAATGAAAACAGAAGTCAGAGGAAATGCCTACAGGGTTGCCATCACTTTGCCAATTCATAAAGAGCTTTTGCAAAAATTTTGATAGACATGTATAAATCTTCAGCAAAAATGTACTCATTAGGCTGATGGCAAATATCCTCACGCCCGGGCATAACAGGACCGAAGGCAACGGTGTTGGGAACAGCTCTGGCGTACGTCCCGCCACCTATGACTATAGGTTTGCTTTTTTCGTCACCTGTGAACTCCTTGTAAGCATTCATCAAAGTAACAATTAAAGGATCATCTACCGGTTTGTAAAGGGGTGCCATATGATTTACGCATTTTACCCTGTAACCTTCCGGAACAACCGTGGCTCTTATGCCATCGTAGACATCGTCTAAATCCATAGTTACAGGATATCTTATATCCAAGGTAAAGCCGGCTTTATCCTGATCAATGTCAACGAGACCTACATTCAAAGAAAGCTTTCCGGAAGGCTCATCAGAAAAAGCTATTCCCATATTTTCACCATTGAAAGTATAACCAAGATGATCGTTATAAAAATCAACAATTTCTCTGCTGGGTCCCTCAGGCAGGTCCAGTTGTCCGAGAAAATCCATCATTACAGAAATAGCGTTAAGACCGAGATCAGGTCTTGAGCCGTGGGCAGAAATCCCATGTGAAGTCAAACAAACTGTATTTATCTCAGGCATTTTTTCTAAAGTGATTAAATCTTCAGGATTGTTAAACTCTTCGGGAAGGGTTACTCTGGGTTTAAAAGATTTGCTCAGAGAAGAAATTTTTTCCCATGCCGCATCGCATTCATCAGGAGAGCCGCTGAACTTTAGATTTGCTGTTGCTTTGTCAGCTACAGCATTTGTAACTGTACCACCGGTCATCTTAGTAATAATCCTGCCGCCCTCAGATTCTCCGGAAATCTTTCTTTCAACGAGAAATTCAGTACACCCTTTTTCGGCGTGAATTGCAGGAAAGTCAGCATCAGGGGAAAATCCGGAGACAACGTTAGGTTGTTCGGTTTCCATATAGTACTTCATACCTTTCCACTCGGTTTCCTCGTCGCAGCCAAGAATGAGCCTGATAGTTTTTCCGGGAGAGAAACCTGCTTCTTTCAATGCCTTTACAGCGTAATAACTTGCAAGAAGCGGGCCCTTATCATCAAGAACTCCTCTGCCAAAGAATTTGCCGTCTCTTTCCACCATGCTAAATGGATCTGTATTCCAGTTTTCTATATCTCCCGCAGGAACAACATCCAGATGTCCGACAACAGCAACAATTTCTTCTTCATCAGCCGGCTCACTTTCATTGATAGGCCTTGATGTAGGAAAATCAATATGCCCCCCGTATTTATCCACATTTTTAATAATAAAGCCATCTTTTTCAGCCATGTTCAGGACAAAGTTAAGAGCATTGTCTACGTTTTTGCCAAATGGCATATTACCCTCAGCTTCATCTACAACACTTGGGATTGCAATGAGTTTTCCAAGATTATCCTTGAATTCATTGTAATTCTTTTCGATTATTTCTATATATTTTTCTTCGAATCCGGATATATTTCTTTCACGAATTATCCTCATGATGCACCTCCTATGCAAAATTAAATCCCTGTTATATCGAGTAATTTGAATCTTACCATTCTGATTTTATCACAATCAAGGTAACCCTTCAACACTTTAGCACGTTTAATCAAAAGCGTTGAAAAATAGCCGTTTTTTCCAAAAGAAAAATTCAAACTAATCACAAATTAAAGTGAAATTACTAGAATTATATACCGGTTACGAGTATAATATAAATAAGAATACTATAAAAGAGAATAGGAGAGATGAATATGGCGGTAGTTATTAATGGTAGAGATCTTACCCTTGATCAGCTGATGAAAGTTGCTCGCGAAGGTGAGAAAGTGAAACTCTCTGAAGATGCAAAAAAAAACGTAAAGAAAGCTCGTAAATATATAGAAGATAAGCTTGAGTCAGGAGAGATAATTTATGGCCTGACGACAGGATTTGGCAAATTCGCAAATGTACTCATTTCCAAGGAACAGACGGAAGATCTGCAGAGAAATCTTATAGTCAGTCACACCTGTGCAATGGGAAAAGCCTATGATGAGAAATATGTCAGGGCTGCAATGCTTTTAAGATGTAATGCCCTTGCAAGGGGTAACTCAGGAATCAGACTTGAGACATTACAGACATTAATTGATATGATAAATGCGGGAGTTCACCCTGTAGTTCCGGAGAAGGGATCTCTCGGCGCATCAGGGGATCTTGCTCCCCTGTCACACATTGCTTTAGGCCTAATAGGACTCGGAAAAGTCAAATACCATGGGGAAGAGATGGATGCTTCCGAAGCTATGGAAAAGGCAGGTATTAAGCCTGTTCAGTTGGCTGCCAAGGAAGGTCTTGCTCTGAATAACGGAACACAGATGATGACAGCTGTAGGTGCGAATGTTTTGTGGGATGCAATTAAGCTTGCAAAAATTGCGGACGTTGCAGCAGCAATGTCGATGGAAGCACTCCATGGGATAACCAAAGCCTTCGATCACAAAATACATGTTTTGCGCGGTCACAGGGGTCAGATAGATGTTGCAGAGAATCTGCTGAATATACTGGAAGGAAGTAGGAATGCGAAAAGAGTTCAGAAAACCAAAGTACAGGATCCATACTCTCTAAGGTGTACGCCGCAGGTTCATGGAGCTTCAAGAGACTCTTTGAGCTATGTATATGAAACTGTAAACAGAGAGATTAATGCTGTAACTGATAACCCTATTGTCTTTCCCGATGAAGATCAGGTTATTTCCGGAGGAAATTTTCATGGGCAACCTATGGCTTTGGCTTTTGACTTCATGAAGATAGCCATCGCTGAATTCGCCAATATCTCTGAGAGGAGATGTGAGAGAATGATTAATCCGGCTCTTTCTGAAGGACTTCCCGGCTTTTTAACCAAGCACGGTGGCGTATGTTCAGGGTTCATGATAGCGCAATATGCAGCAGCCTCAATGGTTTCTGAAAGCAAGATATATGCTCATCCGGCTTCTGTTGATTCAATTCCAAGTTCGGGCAACCAGGAAGATCATGTTTCCATGGGGACAACATCTGCGAGAACGGCGGCTATGATTTTAGATAATTCTCAGAAAGTTCTTGCCATTGAGCTTATGACAGCGGCTCAGGCAATATGGCTTAGAGATGAAATCGGAGAAAGGGCTATTGAACAGCTTTCTCCTGTAACAAGGACTGCATATGATTTTATACGACAGCAAAGTGAACCTGTCGATGAAGATATAATCATGCATGACGAACTGGAAAAATTTGATAAGATGATTAAGGACGGAAGTTTTTTGTCCCATGTTGAAAAGAATGTAAATCTCAGGTAAGAAGATTTAATATTGCAGCGGGAGGTGCATCATGAATCAAAATAAGGAAATTGCAGAGGCAATGACTATCAAGTTGGGAAATGAATATCCTGAATATCCTAAATTTCAGGAGGGAATCAGAAGGGCTCCGGATAGGGGGTACAGACTTACTCCGGCTCAGACAAAGATAGCACTGAGAAATGCTTTAAGATACGTGCCTAAGGAACTTCATGAGAAGCTTGCACCGGAGTTTCTTGAGGAACTCAAGACAAGGGGACGAATTTATGCATACAGATATAGACCGGAAGGACGTATCCATGGCAAACCGATAGATGAATACGAAGGAAAGTGCCTTGCAGGTAAAGCTTTCCAAGTTATGATGGATAACAACCTTGATTTTGAGGTAGCGCTTTATCCGTATGAGCTTGTAACATATGGAGAAACCGGTTCGGTTTGTCAGAATTGGCTTCAGTATAGGTTAATTCAGAAGTATCTGCGAGAGCTGACGGAAGAGCAAACATTGGTCGTGGAATCAGGACATCCTTTAGGATTGTTCCCGTCTAAACCTGATGCTCCAAGAGTTGTAATAACCAATGCCCTTATGGTTGGCGAGTATGACAATATAAACGACTGGGAAGTCGCAGAGGAAATGGGCGTAGCTAACTACGGACAGATGACTGCCGGAGGATGGATGTATATAGGACCCCAGGGAATTGTACATGGTACATTCAATACTATACTTAATGCAGGCAGAAAGTATCTGGGAGTTCCCGACGATGGAGATCTTTCCGGTGTAACGTTTGTATCTTCAGGCCTTGGAGGAATGAGTGGCGCTCAGCCCAAGGCAGCGAATATCGCAAGAGCGGTGGGAATTTTCGCAGAAGTCGATGAATCAAGAATTGAAACAAGACATAATCAGGGTTGGGTCGATGTTGTTATGGATAATCTTGATGAAGTGTTCAGGCTGGCTGAAGAAAAGGTAAAGGCGAAGGAATCAATTTCAATAGCATACCACGGAAACATTGTGGATCTTCTGGAAGCGGCATATAAGAAAAATTTCAAGATAGACTTGCTCTCGGATCAGACTTCTTGTCATAATGTGTATGATGGTGGATACTGCCCGGTTGGAATGACATTTGAAGAGAGAACTCGCATGCTGGCAGAAGACAGAGATGAATTCGTAAAGAGAATTGACGAAACTCTGAAACGCCATTATTTTGTTATCAAGAAGCTCACGGAGAGGGGAACTTATTTCTTCGACTACGGAAATTCATTTATGAAAGCCATGTTTGATTCCGGAATTAAGGAAATTTCCAAGAACGGCGTGGACGATAAGGACGGATTTATCTGGCCGTCATATGTTGAGGACATCATGGGACCGATTTTATTTGACTATGGTTATGGACCGTTCAGATGGGTTTGCTTGTCCGGACAATCTGAAGATCTTGATATGACCGATAAGACGGCAATGGATTGCATAGATCCAAACAGGCGTGCTCAGGATAGAGACAATTGGGTTTGGATTAGAGACGCAAAGGAAAACAAAATGGTTGTCGGAACACAGGCGAGGATTTTGTATCAGGATGCAGAAGGAAGAAGGGATATTGCACTTGCGTTTAATAAACTTGTGCGAGATGGAAAAACAGGACCTATCATGCTCGGTCGTGATCACCATGACGTTTCCGGGACAGATTCTCCATTCAGGGAGACTTCAAATATTAAGGACGGATCGAATGTGATGGCAGACATGGCAGTCCAGTGTTTTGCGGGGAACGCTGCTCGTGGTATGAGCCTTTGTTCACTTCATAACGGTGGCGGAGTCGGAATAGGAAAAGCTATCAACGGTGGATTCGGACTTCTTCTTGACGGTTCTGAAAAAACGGATAATATTATAAGATCGGCCATTATGTGGGACGTAATGGGAGGCGTTGCAAGGCGAAGTTGGGCTAGAAATGAAAATGCTATCACCACTGCTATTGCATATAATCAAAACTATGAAGGTAAGGGACACATTACAATCCCATATCTGGTGGATGATCAGTTGATAGACGGTCTGATAAAAGATAAATAGCTTCAGAAAAATGAAAAAGAAAAGACTATAAGGTATATAACCCTATTAGAGCTTACAAAATAAAGAAATTCACAAGATTTGTTTTGTAATTTTGTGGAGATATGAGGATTACATAATGAGCAAGGTTTTGATTAAAAATATCGGGACGCTTCAGACACCGGTGGGAAGCTATGCCCACAAGGGAGCAGAGCAAGGGGAGAATCTCGTGCTAAAAAACGCAGCTATACTCATAGATAAGGGTATTATAACCGAGATAATTTCAGGTGATGGAGCAAACATAAAGTTCCGAGTGGAAGAAGAACAAAAAGAGGCGGATTCTGTAATTGACGCAGACGGACATCTGGTAACACCCGGGCTTGTGGAAAGCCATACTCACATGATATTCGGTGGATATAGACAACATGAACTTCCGAAGAAATTGAGGGGTGCGACATACCTTGATATCCTCAGAGAAGGTGGAGGAATCAATGATACCGTAAGAGCTACAAGAGCATCGAGTTTTGAAGAATTATATGAAAAAACCTCAAAATTTCTGGATGAAGTTTCATCTTTCGGTGTTACGACCTGCGAGATTAAAAGTGGTTACGGCTTGGATTTTGATACGGAAGTTAAATGTCTTGAAGTTTTGAAGAAACTTAATCAAGAACATCCTTTGGATGTAGTTTCCACTTTCATGGGTGCGCATGCACTTCCACCGGAATTCAAAGGAAATATCGACGAGGGAAAGCCTGATGACAAAGAAGGGTTTTTTAGGCTTATGAATGAGAAACTTCTGCCATATATTGCAGAACATGACCTTGCCGACTTTGTGGATATATTCATTGAGGAGGAGGTTTTCAGCGTTGAAGAGGGGAGAGCTTATCTGGAGAAAGCAAAGGAACTGGGATATGACATCAAAGTACATGCAGATGAAATCAAATCCATTGGAGGCACAGAGCTTGCGGGAGAAATGAAGGCAAAGAGTGCAGAACATTTGATAGTTGCAGATTCTAAAGGCATTGAAGCCTTAGCTAAAGGAGGGACCGTGGCTGTTTGCCTTCCGGGAACATCATTCTATTTGGGATCAACTTTTGCTCCTGTGCGGGAAATGATAGAAAAAGAAGTACCTGTAGCTATTGCCACTGACTTTAACCCCGGGTCATGTCCTTGTCTGAACCTTCAGCTTATGATGAATCTGGCAATTTTGAAGTATAAAATGTTACCTGAGGAAATTCTAACGGCAGTAACCGTAAATGCAGCAGCTGCTCTGAATATGGAAAATATCGTCGGAACTGTTGAAGTGGGTAAACAGGCAGATCTTGCCATATGGAGTATAGACGATTTCAACATGGCATGCTACAGATACGGCTCGAATCTTGTGAAGAAAACGATTAAGAAAGGTGAATTAATTTGATGAAAAAACTGATTGATCTGGATATCCGAACATATATGGGAGATTTAGCATCAAACTCTCCTGCTCCGGGAGGAGGATCGGCGAGTGCCTTAGCGGGCGCACAGGGGATTGCTCTGGTTATGATGGTTGCAGAACTGACTGTAGGCAAGGAAAGATATGCTGAATATGAGGAAGTTTGCCAAAGAGCAATCAGCGGTGGCAGAGAAATATTGAATGATTTCCTCAAGGCAATCGATGACGATACGGAAGCCTATAACAAGGTCGGTGCAGCTTTCAAATTGCCAAAAGCCACAGAAGAAGAAAAATCCGTAAGAAGTGCCGAAATACAAGATGCCACTGTTTTGGCAACCCGTGTTCCACTTCACACAATGGAAATTACAATCAGAGCACTTAAGATTGCAGAAAGCGTCGTGGGTATGTCAAATCCCAATTGTGCCAGCGACATAGGGGTTGGAGCCTTGAACCTAAAGGCAGCTCTCCTTGGAGCATGGCTGAACGTCAAGATAAACCTTCCGGGAATAAAGGACGAAGCCTTGCAGAAGGAAATTTCAGATCATGCCCGGGATATGATTGCCGAAGGGGAAAAAATAGCAGATTACTGCTATAGGACCATAGAAGGTGAATTATAGAATAAGTAATGGAAAAATTTAATAAACAGTCGAATTCATAGATGTAAAATGGAGGATCAGGAGGGAAAAATGGCGCAGATTATCGAGAGTATTCCTAATATAAGTGAAGGAAGAAGAATGGATGTAATTGAAGCGTGCGTAGAGGAGATCAGAAGCACTCCGGGGTGCACACTTTTGAGTTTTGTACCTGATGAAAGCCACAATAGAACAGTAATAACATATATTGGAGATGCAAAGGGTGTGGAAGAAGCCAGCGTGAAACTTGTAAAAAAGGCTGTAGAACTGATTGATTTGACCAAACACAAGGGAGAGCATCCAAGAATGGGAGCTGTCGATGTAATGCCATTCTTACCTATTAAGGATTCAAATACAGAGGAATGCATAAAGCTTTCAGAGGTCGTAGGGGAAAGGATAGCAGAGGAAGCAGGAGTTCCCGTATTTTTATATGAACAGTCGGCAAGAAAGCCTGAGAGACAAAACCTGGTTAAAATAAGGAAGGGACAGTTCGAAGGTATGACCCAAAAGGTACAGGAAGAGGATTGGGAACCTGATTTCGGCGGCCGAAAAATTCATCCAACAGCAGGCGTAATGGCTGTGGGAGCAAGACCGCCGCTAATTGCATATAATTTGAACCTGGATACCGCCAATGTGGAAATTGCAAAGAGAATTGCAGAGTCAATAAGAGAGAGAAACGGCGGTCTTGATTGTGTTAAAGCTATGGGATTCATGATTGATGACGAAAAAACCGGTCAGCATTATGCTCAAGTTTCAATAAATATGACCAACTTTGAAGTTACACCTTTGTACAGGGTTACAGAGCTTGTGAAAGCAGAAGCCAGGCGATGGGGAGTGAGAGTCGTACAGACAGAAGTGATTGGATTGTGTCCAATGAAGGCTCTCATAGACAGCGCGGAGTATTATCTGCAGATAAAGGATTTCGACTATCATACCCAGGTGCTGGAGAATCATATTTTGTAGAGAGTTTAATAAAATTAAATTGGTTAAATCAAAATGATTAATCTGAAATTTGCTGTAGGTTCATGGCTTGACTCACTGTGGATTTTGCGGCAAAGTGATAAATTCTGATAAGTTGATAAGTTAAAGTTTGAGTTTGGATTGCGGAAAGAATGAGAATAGAAGAATTTAAGACGAGGATTCCTGTAAGGGAATATATTGATAAATACGTAGATATTGAAAAATTCGAGGAGTATTGCAAGGAGTGCAGGAATTGGGAAAAGATTTGGACATGTCCACCATTTAAATTTGACCCCATAGACTATTGGGAACAGTTCGACAGATTTTTTGTACTCGGTTATAAAGTTTTCCTCGAGGGCGAAGAAGAAAGAGAAAATTGGGCCATCAGACTATCGGAAGCCAAACAGAAGATGATGGATTATCTCTTTGAGATGGAGCTGATGTACATCGGAGGTGTTTCACTTGCTCCCGGGAACTGTAAAATCTGTGCTGAGGAAAAGGGAATAATAATTGATGATGACAGCTATTGCAGCAGAAGTCAGGAGGAGCCTTGCAGGCATCCTGAAAAGATGAGATATTCCATTGAAGCTTTGGGAGGAGATGTCAGCAAAACAGCTGAAGATCTGTTGGGAGTTACTCTCAAATGGGGAAAAAACGGTGAACTGCCTGAATATTTTGTGCTTGTGGGCGGCTTAATATATAGCGACAAAGCGTTTATGTAGAAAAGAATATATGAATAGAGTTTAATAAAAAAACGGAGTTGTGACAATGACTCCGCTTTTTTGTGTTTCTTTGGGTTTTTGTCAAACATTGGGACAAACAGTCTTAAGGTATGTTCGTCAAGATCTGCTCAAATCCATCTCCACGGCTTTAATATTGACAGGTCGTTAACTAATTGCAGTAGGGTCTGATATGCCCCTGATACTTTTACCGAAAAAATATAAACCGGAGCTCATGTCTTTTACGAATTTACCCCGGCGTATATTATAAGATCTTTTTATTATGTCAACTTTATTAATAAGTTATAGTATAAATCATATTGGCAAAACGCTATATATAAACTAAAGTTGCTATTTACACAGAATTTGTAAACAATTATTTGGAGAGGGCATTTTCGATGAAAGCCTTAAGCTCCTCATATGAACCTGTACCAATGGTTGCGTGCTCATCATCCGGTTTTCCATCGATAATAATGAAAGGAACGATATTTACGCCATAGCTTGCTACAGCTAGAAAGTCATCCTTTAAAAGTTTTTCGGTTTTAGGGTTTTTGAGAGCCTTTGACCAAGCAGCCATATTTATTCCGGTGCTTTTGACAGCATCTTGAATAACATTAGGGTCATTGATATTCTGAACATTGACGAAGTAAGCGTTTTCCAGAGCATCGAACACGTCCCAATATGCGTTTTCTCCACCTACGGCTCTTGCAGCTTCACAGGCCATGAGAGGAGGGACGGATATGGGGAGAGGATCGTCGGAAGCCTCCAGGCCCTCATAATTGCATATTCTGTCAGCAGATTTGTTTGAATTCTTCTTCCAATGCTCAATGAAAGACTTTTTAGCTTCTTCCTCTGAGCCGTAATCAGAAGCATAGTCAGAACGCTCAAGAATCAACGCAAAACTCCTGTGTTGTATCTCAAGTTCCGGGAATTCTCTTGAAAGTCTCCTTATAATTGGTGATGCCATATAACAATATGTACAGAGAACATCATGGAAAAATTCCATTTTCATGGCGAATACCTCCTGTTTAATTACTTAACGTAAACTTTAGGAAGTCTCTGCCCGAAAGCACAGGTGATTTCGTAGTTGATAGTGCCTGTTGCATCTGCAATGTCATCAGCAAGAATGGTGTTTGTTCCATCACTTCCCATTACGATAACCTCATCATTGATTTTGACGTCAGGAACATCCGTTACATCTACCATACACTGATCCATACATATATTACCTGCAACCGGACAGATAACCCCGTTTACGATAACATTAGCCTGAGCAGAATAAGGTCTGGGATATCCATCAGCATAACCGAGAGCAAGCGTCGCAATCTTCGACGGTCTCTCTGCAATGAATTTTCTGCCGTATCCGCAAGAAAATCCTACCGGGACATCTTTAAGATGTACAATAGCCGCCTTTACAGACATTACCGGTTTGATATCAAGGTTTTCTTTTATCACTTCATGAGAAGGATAGCACCCATACAAAATAATACCGGGTCTTACTGCATCAAAGTAGACATCGGGTATCTCCATTATTGAAGCAGAGTTTGCAAGAGTTCTCTTTGGCAGCTTAATACCGTTTTCTTCAAGATAGCTATAGAACCTGTTGTATTTTTCTTCTTGCAGATGTGAGAAACTCTTATCAGCTGCATCGGCAGTAGCCATATGGGAAAATAACCCCTTTAATCTGAAATTTTTAAGTTCACACATTCCCTTAATCTCAGGAAGAGCAGCCTGGAATTCATCGGCCAGATAGCCAATCCTGCCCATACCTGTATCGATTGCAAGGAGCGCATCTAAAGTTTTCCCGGACGAAGCAGCAGCTTTATCAATGGCCTTAGCATTGTCTAAAGAGCATACAACCGGCGTTAAATCGTATTCTGCCAAAGTATCTACATAGAAATCAGGAGTGAGACCGAGAATAATAATTTCTTCTTTGGCTCCGTGCTCTCTCAATGTAACCGCCTCACGGAGGGTAGCAACTGCGAAAATTGTCACTCCGTTATCCCTCAAAACCTGAGCACAGGCAGGTGCACCATGGCCATATGCATCGGCTTTGATGACGCCGATAATCTCTTTGTCAGCACCGATTTTTTTTCTGATCTGTTTGATATTGTAGTCCAGATTAGAGAGATTTACCTCGACCCAAGCGGGCCTAATAGCATCTTTAAACATTTCCTTAATCATCCTTTCGTTATTCTGCTAACTTAATTCTATAAGACTTATACCCTAATTTCTGAAGTTATTCCAAGGGAATCGGAATTTTCTTCTAAAATCGGGTTAATGATATCGTGCAGAAAATCTAAAGTCTGTTCTTTCGCCCTGCCAATATAGTTTTCAGGCTTTATTATTTTTTTCAAATCATCTTCGCTCACATTGAATGCAGAATCTTCTGCAATTCTGTGAATCAAATCGTTCGGCTTCCCTTCTTCCTTGACGGTTTTTGCAGCAGCCATAGAATGTGTTCTGATAAGCTCATGAAGCTCTTGTCTGTCTCCGCCGGCTTTAACGGCATCCATCATGATATTCTCTGTAGCCATGAAGGGTAACTCAGCCATGAGCTGAGCTTCAATCACCTTAGGATAGACCACCAGTCCGTCGGCGATATTATTGTATAATTCCAGAATTCCATCGGTGGCAAGGAAGGCCTCAGGAACAGAAAGTCTCTTGTTTGCAGAATCATCCAAGGTACGCTCAAACCACTGAGTTGCAGCAGTTATTGCAGGATTTGTGCTGTTTATAATAACATAATTTGCTAGGGCGGCCATTCTTTCGGAGCGCATAGGGTTTCTCTTATACGCCATTGCAGATGAACCTATTTGATCCTTTTCAAAAGGCTCCTCAATTTGCTTCATATGCTGTAGGAGTCTGATATCGTTGCTGAACTTATGTGCCGATTGGGCGATTCCTGCCAAGACGTTAAGGACTCTGCTGTCGACCTTTCGTGAGTAAGTCTGTCCCGAAACTGCATAACATGCCGAAAAGCCCATTTTCTCGGCTATTTTGTTATCAAGCTCCTTGCACTTTTCGTGATCACCTTCAAAGAGCTCAAGGAAACTCGCCTGTGTACCGGTGGTACCCTTGGAGCCAAGTAATTTCAAACTACTGAGAACATAGTTAAGATCCTCAAAATCCAAAAGAAGATCATTCAGCCAAAGAGTAGCTCGCTTTCCAACTGTGGTCGGTTGGGCAGCCTGGTAGTGTGTGTATGCTAATGTAGGAAGATTTGCGTATTCTTCGGCAAACTTAGCCAGACACGCCATTGCATTTAAAAGCTTCTTCCTGATAAGGCGAAGACCCTTAGCCATGAGAATTATGTCAGTGTTATCTCCCACGTAGCAAGAAGTAGCTCCAAGGTGAATTATTCCCTTCGCTTTAGGGCACTGCTGACCGTATGCATAGACATGTGCCATAACATCGTGTCTAACCTGTTTCTCTCGGTTCTCGGCTGTTTCAAAATTGATATCGTTTCTGTGGGCTTTCAGTTCATCTATCTGCTCGCAGGTGATGGGAAGTCCAAGCTCCATTTCGGCCTCTGCCAGAGCAATCCAAAGACTGCGCCAGGTCCTAAACTTCGTTAGAGGTGAAAACAGTTGCTTCATTTCATTTCCGGCATATCGTTCGGACAACGGACTAACATAAAATTCCTTCATTTAAATCTCCCTTTTTCATTTTATACATTTATTTTATACCACAAAACAGCTGTTTTTTCAAGGATTCGGGGCATGCAGAGGAGTCGTTTTACAAAGTTTTGCAAACAAAAAGAACCGAGACAAGTGCTCGTGGATAGGAGCAACATCACCGGTTCTAAAATTACACAAACAGACTTGATATATTTCACAAATTATCTTATTCAAATCACTCTACATGCTACATGCTCTTACAACTGTCATTGATTCCATAACAGGCTGCGACCGGGCAGCCTGTCGGTTACTACAGATTAGCTACCATATCAGGGCAACCGATGCTGTGCTTAACCCTTGCGGCTTCCTCAGCGGATTTGGCATCGTTCCAATTGTCCATCGTCCCTACAAGATAACCTGTGATTCTTCTGATTCGCTCAAAGTCGACAGGAGCAAAAGTGTAGCTTAGGTCGGCATGATCTCCGTCAAGGTTGATGTTGAGGGAATCAAGCTTTCTCCCATGTTTCTCTTCCAAATATTCTACGTACTTAGCAGCTTCAGCCGCGGATGCATTTCCTGTAATCTTAACATTCATACCCATACCTCCTAATTGATCTAATATAATTGCTGTTCGATACAGTTCTTAATAATAAAATTAATAAATTCCACACCCGTGTATTCTAAAAACATTATGGCTTACAATGAGTCATTATCAATCTCAATAATATGTCGGTGCGAAATGACTATACCCGAATTATATCACATAAAAACAAGATATGGTAGATATTTTTTAAAAAATTTTTAAAAACTACTTTTACTTGTGGTTGTCCAGATTCCCATCTTCTCCGCTTCTGCCACTAAAGAGTCCTGAAAATCAGGATGAGCAATGCTTATGAGGAGTTCAGCCCTCTCCCAGGTGGATTTCCCCTTAAGGTTAACAGCACCAAATTCTGTTACAATATAGTGTGTGCAGGAACGTGGAGTGGTAACTATATACCCCGGCTTCATGGCAGAGGTGATTAGAGAGATTCTTTCACCATTTAAAACCTTGGTTGAAGGTGTACATATAAAACTTTGACCGCCGTTTGAATGATAGGCACCTTGAACAAAGTCAAGTTGTCCTCCGGTACCGGATATATGCTTAAAGTTGGAAGACTCCGAACAGACTTGTCCGTACAGGTCTAGAATTATACAACTGTTAACCGATACAAAATTATCCATACTTGCTATTATTGCCTGATTATTCACATAATCAACGGGAGCACAGTAGCAGAGAGAGTTATCATCAATAAAGTCATACAGTTCCTGGGTTCCTCCCGCAAATGCATAGACGAGCTTGCCGTTGTTCAGTTTCTTGGTACTGGTAAGTTTTCCTGCCTTGAAAAGCTCGAGATAGCCATCAACAAGCATTTCGGTATGCCCGGAGAGATTCTGTATATCCGAGTTTGCAATCAATTTTCCAATTGTTGACGGAAGAGCACCTATTCCCAGTTGGAGAGTGCTATCATCTTTAATTTTTTCAACAACAAATCTGGCTATCTTTTCGTCAATTTCTGTGGTTGCACCGCCGGGGATAGTTGCCATAGGCTGGTTAGAACTCTCAACAACATAGTCAACATGGGCAAGATTAATTTTGTTGTTGATCCCAAGAGCTTTGGGCATATTCTCATTGACCTCAAGAATAACCATCTTAGCGGAGTTCACCACGCCCCAGATATCCGAAACCTGAGGACCGAGATTGAAGAAGCCATACTCATCCATAGGTCCTACAGAAAGCATCGCAATATCTATGTTACAATCATTATTTGTCCAATAAGATGGAAGTTCATTAAAGTTCATGGGAACATACCAGCATCGCCCATCGTTTGCCATTCTTCTGTCAGCACCTGTAAAGTGTGCCGAAGCAAAACGAAAGTGGTCTGCCGGATAACCGGCCTTATAAACTTCCCACGGGGCATGAATGGCAACAGTAGAGAGAATTTCTACTCCCCTAAGATCATCTCTCTTTGCCAAAGCAACATCAAGGTCATTAACAGCACCGATTCCAAGACCGAAGTGAACCCGCATGTCGTTCTCAACTAATGCGGCGGCTTGGTCAGCTGTGATAACCTTCTTCTTATAATTATCTTTAATCTCCTCTAATCTATACATTTCAGATCCTCACCATATTAAAAGTTAGATAGGATTGCCAACAAATTAACAATCCCCTGACAGTATTTTACTACAACTAGGCGATACATTCAAGATATATATAAATTATTTATGGCAGATATTTGAGAATTCTTTCAATTCGATTGTGCAAAATAGTAAAGTATCCAAAGGCACGGAATACTCTGAGGAGCATTGTAATCTTGGTGATTTTTAGAAGTGAAGCACCGCTCCATGTACTGACTGCCGGCATTACTGTTGTCAGCCATGCTATAGGTATGATCGATATCAGCCCAATTAAGTGGCACATGAAGAACTCCTTTTTGTCGTCAGCCTTCTCAAAGGCAGAAATATAATCTGCCCATAAGATAACCAAAATTGCAGAGTCTATCTCCACATATGGTGAATGTTTGAAACTCAGCACTGTAAAGTAGTCGAGACACACCATGATAACAGATACGATTGCACACATTCCCACGAAAACTTCGTAAGCAATTTCCCACTTGCTCATTTTGCTTTCGTCAAGATCCGCTCCGATTATGTGTTTGATTTGACTATAATCCATAATCCTCCCTCTGTGAGTTTGTGAGTTACGTATTGCGATTTGAAGCTATTTTGTTCCTGTATCGCACATCAACTCAGATGTATCGAGGAAATCGAATTTTTCAAGAACGGGTTTCACATATCCAAGAATTTCATCAACTCCCCCTGATTCGGTGCTTTCAATGTTCAGCGGCATGATAGGATCGTGAAGAGAAATACGCAGAAGAAGCCAACCTTTAGGAAAATTAACCCTGACGCCCTCGTAATTAGGCTTTTCCAACTTTGCACCATAGGACTTTCCATCACGTTCTGCCCAATCTTTCAAGGACTTGAGAATCATATCTCCATTTTCCTTAAGCTCAGATTCGTTTAAAAGGTCATGATTCGAACTGCTTAATGACTTTAAGGGAAGTCTGATTTCTCTGGATTCTGCCGGTTCACGGAGTCGAGAGATCAAACTGGAGATCCCCTTATCTTCCCTTTTTAGTCTGGCGGCTTCAATGACAATTTTCGTGGCGAGGAATGCTCCGTCATCAAGGAAATAGTTTTCTTTGAATGCAGCATGACCGGAAGTCTCAATTGCCAACGGACAACTTTTCCCCTCTGCCTCAAGCTCTATAGCCTTATCTATGACGTTCCTGTAGCCTCTCTTGTACCTGTAGTGTTTCAAATTCAGTTTATCACGAAGAAATTCCGTGAGTTGGGGGCTTGTAATGCTGTCAGTAACTATATATGATGAGGGATATGCTTTGTAAACCAAAGAAGCTGCCAAGGCAATTATGGCATTTCGGGCTATGAGATTGCCATTTTCATCTATAGCGGCAACCCTGTCAACATCTGTGTCAAATACGAGAGCCAGATCCGCAGAAGTTTCCTTGACCTTTGCGATGATATCATCAGTTGCCCCTTTCTTTTCAGGATTTGGTATGTGATTTGGAAAGTGTCCGTCAGGTTCCAGATATAAGCTGCCATCGATTGTAGCACCAAGTGGCTTCAATACACGGGTTGCATAGAAACCTCCAACTCCATTTCCCGCATCAACCAGAATTTTCATACCTTTGAGAGGGGCGTCCTTCTTGTTGAGGCCTATAGAAATTTGTTTTCGTAATTCTTCACAGTAGTGACTCATGAGATCCATATGCTCGATAGGCTGAATTGTGAACGCTCCCTGGCGGTGACGCATTTCATTCTCATATAAATCGGAAGATGCTCCATCTTTATCAGCTCTTTCCTGAGCGATTTTGAGTATCTTGGAAATGGTTTCCTTGCTCACACCGCCACTTGCCGAGAAGAACTTGAAACCATTTCTGTTCTTTGGAAGGTGACTTGCTGTAACCATTATGGCTCCGTGGCAGTTAAAATGTTCAAATTTCGTGGACATAAACATAGCCGGAGTTGATGCAAGACCTGTATCTAGAGTCATTACTCCCAGTTGTTGAAGAGTTTTGCACACTATATTTGAAATATGCTCGCCTGAAAGTCTTGAATCCCTGCCGACAGACACTCGAAGATCCGTCATCTGAGCGTTTAATTTGTTAGACAAGAGGTATACAAAACCGGTAACTATATTTTCAATCGCTTCGTCCGTAAGGTTGACTTCTTCTCCGGGAACTCCTGCAATTGCAACGCCTCTTATGTCGCTGCCGTTCTGAAGGGCCATGTAGTTTACTTTGCTCATGATGTTCTCCTTTTTGGTTTAAAGGCGGTGCGGGAGCCGATTGTTTGGACCATAGGTTTGATTGAAATATACTCGTTTGTCCGGAAATTTCAGCAGTCGGCATAACCGTAATCGCTTGTTGCAATGTCTTTGTTACATTAAATCATAGATGAAAAACGGCTTAATGTCAACAAATTAAAGGATTGAAAAGAAGCCATAAATATTGAAAAAATTAAAGTTAATAGTATAATGTAATATGTCTGGAAAAAACAGAAAAAAGGGGGATATATCAGTGCCGAGAGAAACCAGCCAAGATAGAAAAGAGAATAGAGCTTACAAGAGAGACACGAAAAAAAACAAAAAGAGAAAAACTTTTTATAACATAATAATTGTAGTCCTTCTTATTGTCATTGGATTCAGTTTATTCCAGATAGGGAAGATTCTTTGGGGATACTATCATAGCAGCAAAACCTACGCAAATATAGCAGAGATGGCGGGCATCGATTCAAAGGATTCCGATAAGGTGGATTTCGATGAACTCCTTAAGAAGAATCCGGACACTAAGGCATGGATAAAGCGAGAGGACATCGGGTTAAATTATCCCGTTATGCAGGCAGAGGACAATGACTATTACCTTTATAGACTGTTCAATGGTGAATACAGCAAAAACGGGTCGTTGTTCATTGACTATAGAAACGAGAATCCTTTCAAGGACTTCCTAACTATTGTATACGGTCATCATATGAAGGACGGATCCATGTTCGCTCCGATTATGAAGTACAGAACGCAGGATTTCTATGACAAACACAAGAAAATTCATTTTTATACTCCGGAGCAGAAATACATACTTGTAATCGTTGGAGCTGCGTATATTGATGCGTCGGCGTCCCAATATAAGTTTTATTTTAACGAAGCGGAAAAAGCAAGTTATATTGAATGGCTTAAATCCGGTTCTGTTATTAAAACCGATGAGGAGGTTACCCCTGAAGACCATCTTGTTATGCTCAGTACCTGTGTAGATGCCAGCTCTGACAACAGGTTTGTCGTGTACGGGAAACTCGTTCCACAGGAATAAAAAGGCAGACTGTTATTGTGCGCTTTGAGAATTGCCGACCGTCTGCCGTATATGCAGTAAATTTATTATATATCGATTCAACAATATAACCTTTTAAACGCCCACAAAATAGGCATATGCCGGGCATCTCTTTCTGAGGAATATCGTTCTGAGAAGGGGGTGCTTTTTTCGTCTCACAAAATATTCTAAAAGCATGTAAGTTTCCCGTAATTTTCAATTATCAAGGATATAAAATATCTCATTACAAACGGGTATGTAATATAGGGACGGGTAAAGTGGTTAATTTGTGTATTCCATATTCCATATCCCATATCCCATATCCATGGTTATTTATCGTTTATGCATTCATGTATTATCTCACAGGCTTTCGGAAGCTTGTCCAGATCAATATTCGAATAATTCAGTATAAAGTATCTCATCTCCCTCTTGTCGTATAGTTCAGTTGAAAATTCACAGATGAAATTTTGATGGCAACTTTGACGGCCACGATGATCGGTAGCACCCTGGCTCACAGAATCGAAATAATATTCGGACAGTGCCTGTAGCCCGATACCACGCTGAGAAAGTCTTTTGCTGATTTCCAAATCAGATAGATTCGTAGTAAGTCCTATGAGAAAATGAAGCCCGGAATCATTTTCTATAATCCGAAAAAGTCCTTTTAGGGAACTACTTTCTATTATCTCTATGACCTTCTTCCTTTGCCTTTGATAGTGCATTCTCATTCTGTTTATGTACTTCTCAAAATATCCGCCTTCAATGAAGGCAGAAAGGGTATACTGCTCGAAATTAGAAACAGTGCAAGAGTAGAAAGACAGTTTTTCATAAAATAAATTCGCAAGATGAACCGGTAAAATCATGTAGCTTATACGAATCGTCGGACTTAGAGATTTTGAAAAGGTATTCATATATATAACTTTTTCCATCCCATCGATGCTAAATAGAGTCGGAATTGGTCTGCCGCTGGATCTGAATTCGCTATCATAATCGTCTTCAATGATATATCTTGCGGGAGCCTCATTCGCCCATGCCAGAACTTGATATCGCCTGCTTGCAGGCATGGTTATACCTGTTGGGAAGTGATGGTTAGGGCTTATGTGCACAAGATCAGCGCCCGATTTTTTCAGATCGTCAATGACAATACCATCACAATCTACATTAGCAAAAGTGTAGATGACCCCGTTTTCCCTGTAAATGTCAGCTATTTTTTTGTATCCCGGATTCTCAAGACAATAGGATTGTCCATGGCCGAGAAGCTGTATCAGTAAACCGTATAAGTATTCCGTGCCTGCTCCGATTATTACCTGATCGGGATCCACGAGCATACCCCGAAAAGATTTTAGATGTTCGGCGATTCCCTTTCTAAGTTCGTAAATTCCGCCTGTGGGGGCCAGAGTCATCAAACCATTTTTGTTATCCGTCATGGTACTCCGCATAAGTTTTGCCCAGGTGGAAAATGGGAAATTGTCAGGGCAGATGGTATTGTTGGAAAGATCAATTTCATAGAGAGGCGGAGCTTTGGGTAGTTTAATATCAAGAGATATGTGACTTTCAATATTGATGCTTCTCTTAACCTTTCCCGGATTTCCTATATCGGATACATAATACCCTTTCTTTGGTATTGAATATACGTAGCCTTCACTTATGAGCTGGTCATAAGCATTTTGTATCGTAATGGTACTAATGGAATGATTGCGTGCAAAAGACCTCTTTGATGGCAATTTGCTGTTGGGTGTCAGATTTCCCTTGACTATGTCATTTTTAATGTTTTCGTAAATTTGTCGGTACAGCGGTGTTGATTCATCTTCAAGTAAATAGGTTAACATTTTTCCTCCATCTGGGATACAAAACTAATCAGATTTGACTATTTTGTTATGCTCAGATTTATTATATGCTGAAAGCAGATGATTATCAAGAGACAAAATCCGCTTTTTAAATTCCGGCTTTTAGAATAGAAAATTCTATAAAAATGGAAGACAGCAAATATACTTCAAAGTTTTATTAAGGAGGACAATAAGATGAAAACAGAGAAAAACAACGAACAGTACAAGTTGAACAAAGGTCTTGCACAAATGCTTAAAGGAGGAGTAATCATGGATGTTACAAATCCGGAGCAGGCACAAATTGCTCAAGAAGCGGGTGCATGTGCAGTCATGGCACTGGAAAGAATTCCGGCGGACATCAGAGCAGCAGGAGGGGTTTCCAGAATGAGCGATCCGCAAATGATCAAGGAAATACAGGAAGCTGTAACGATTCCTGTTATGGCAAAATGCAGAATAGGACATTTTGTAGAGGCGCAAGTTCTCCAGGCTATAGAGATAGATTATATCGATGAATCTGAAGTTCTTTCGCCGGCTGATGACATTTATCACATAGACAAAACATCTTTCAAGATCCCTTTTGTATGTGGCGCGAGAGATTTGGGGGAGGCTCTCAGGAGAATTAATGAAGGTGCGGCGATGATCAGGACAAAGGGTGAGCCGGGTACAGGTGATGTTGTTCAGGCGGTGCGTCATATGAGGAAAATGCAGTCCCAGATGAGACAAGTTAAGGCAATGGCAAAGGATGAACTTTTTGAAGCAGCAAAACAGCTGGGTGTGCCGTATAATTTGCTTGAATATGTTAGCGAAAACGGGAAACTTCCTGTGGTGAACTTTGCGGCAGGTGGCATAGCAACTCCGGCAGATGCGGCACTTATGATGCAGCTAGGTGCAGAGGGTGTCTTTGTAGGTTCGGGAATTTTCAAGTCCGGCAATCCTAAAAAGAGAGCTATGGCAATAGTTGAAGCGGTAACAAACTTTACTGATGCAACGCTCATTGCAGAGTTATCGAAGGGTCTTGGAGAGGCCATGGTTGGAATAAACCCTAGCGAAATTAAGGTAATTATGGAAGAAAGAGGCCAATAAGATGAGAATTGGAGTTTTGGCTGTCCAGGGGGCGTTCGTTGAACATGCTGAAATGATTGAAAAACTCGGTCATGAAGCAGTCGAAATCAGAAAGCCGAGCCATCTTTCAAATATTGAAGGAATTATTTTGCCGGGCGGGGAGAGCACGGTGCAGACATGTCTATTAAATCGTCTGCACATGACTGAAATTCTGCAGGAAAAAATACAGATGGGTCTTCCGGTGCTGGCGACATGCAGTGGACTAATTCTTTTGGCTGAAAAGCTGGACAACGATAATTTGGACAGTTTGAAAACGATGCCGGTTTCCGTCAAGAGAAACGCATACGGCAGGCAGGTTGCCAGCTTTGTGACATCGGGAAATTTCAGCGATATGGAAGATGTTCCGATGGTTTTTATCAGAGCCCCATATATAACTGAAGTGGGATCTGAAACTGAGGTTCTTGCGGAATACAAAGGCAATGTTGTAGCAGCAAAATATAAAAATCAGCTTGGCCTTTCTTTTCATCCTGAACTTACTGAAGACACCCGCATACACCGGTATTTTGTTGATGAAATGTGCAAGTAAGCTTTGAAGGTCCCATGCACAGGTCCAAACAGGCTATCGTAATTTATCAACAATTTCTGATAAAAAAAGAGCACCAAGGTATTCGGTGCTCTTTTTGGTATGACGGGCATGCCGTCAGTCTGTGGTGGAAGTGGCGAGAGTTGAACTCGCGTCCGAAAAGATATTCACAAGGCTTTCTCCGAGCGAAGACCCTAGAAAAATTTCATCTGCACATTCCCAAGAGTCACGGATAAGAACAGACTAGTCAGTTATGCGATCCAGGCTACCTGACACTCACCGGAAAGTTTCCTGTATGGTTTGATGCCTTTAAGCGATCTACAGGAAAATCGCTCAAGACACGCGGGCTGAATTACGCAGCCATTGCGAAATTGTTATTATTTTTAGCGTTTATATTTAAACGGCCACTTTTAACGTAGACTTGGCGACTACGGCTCGCTTACCCGGCTTCAACCTCCCCGTCGAAACCATTTCACCCCCATGTTGCAATATTGGGATTGGGTTGTAAACCTTTATTTGTATTTATTTTAGCACAAAGAAGCAAAGTTCGCAAGAGTTATTTGCGTTGTATACTGCTATATATGGTGTAAGAGTTTTGTTAGATAATTTGCTTTGTTAGGTAATTTGAAAAACTAATTTACCAGAGTTTTGATCATTTATGATTAAGAAGAATTACAAATTTAACCGTAAAAATTTATGATTTAAATTGTGATTGAAATTAGCTATAAAATTAGTTGAAATTAAACTGTAAATCAGAAAATTTTGTAGAAAGGGATATAAGAGGACGTTATGAAAGAAGGAAAAAATCTAGAGCTCAAAGCCGATATAACAAATACATTTTTAAAAACCGTAAGTGCTTTCGCAAATTACGACGGTGGAAAAATAATATTGGGTATAGCGGATAATGGAGAGGTAATTGGATTTTAAAATCCTACACAGATTTGCTTAAACTTAGAGAATAAAATTAATGACGGAACTCACCCCCAGCCAAACTACAAACTGGAAATAGTCCTTGATGATAACCTGGTAATGCTGGAAATAGAGGCCGGAATTCATAAACCATATATGTATAAATCTAAGGCATACAGATGCAATGATACTTCGACGATAGAGGTAGACGATACAGAGCTTGTGCGTCTTATATTGGAGGGCAAAATCAAAATTATGAAGAATTACTAGCAGAACAACAAACTCTTATTTTCAGAATCCTAGAAGGCAAAATAAAGGAAGAGATAGGCGTTGAGTCACCTAATAAAGATATACTTAAAACTTTAAATTTATATAATGAAATAGACGGATATAACAAAGCCGGGGAATTGCTTGCGGATAAGAATGATTTCCCGTGCGTTGACATTGCTAAATTTGGCAACGACATCGGCATAATCATAAAGAGAGCTACATTCGAAAAAGAGTCAGCATTGACTGAATTGGGAAAGACAGTACAATTATATAAGGATTATTATCAGTATGAAGAAATTTAGGGAATGAATAGAAAAAAGATTGAGACCGTTCCTGAAAAGGCCTTTAGAGAGGCCGTGGCAAAGCAATCATTCATAGAACATGGGGCATGAAATCTCATATAAGGGTACTAGTGTTTGATAATAAAATAGAAATCACTTCTCCGGAAGGTTTGCCATTTGGAATTTCTAATGAAGAGTATGTAAGCAGAGGCTTGTCTATATTGAGAAATCCTATTCTGAGTAACGTCTTTTTTAGACTCCATATAGTAGAGACATTAGGCACAGGAATTGTTAGAATAAAGGAAGCCTATCAAAATAGTTACAAGAAAACGGTATTTGAGGTGAATGAGAATGCGATTAAAGTAACTTTGCCTGTTATTAGTGATGTTAATCTGAATGATGATGAGACGCTTATTTATAATAATTTGAGTAAGATAACCGCTAAATCCATTAGCGAAATTATGGAAAATATTTCATTCAGTAGATCAAAGACAGCATCGATATTAAAAGAATTAGTATCGCAAAACTATGTAATTGTGGTTGGCATGGGTCGAGGAACAAAATACACGCTCTAATAAAAACGCACCGATTTATATAGTATCATCTGACAGATAGAATCCTTAAGTCAGAATTTGAATATGTATATTGCCGGTGCGTTTTGTTTTTCTATAAATCCTTTGGTTAAAATAGTTATTAATGCTCGTATTCCGCCCTCTGCTCCGGAGGCAACTGATCCATGAGATCTTTACGACCTGTTCCCAGCACGATTGAAACCATCATGACTATGAACATTGCTGAGGTGTAGAACACCAGAGGCATAACATCAGTACCCTTTAG